>JAFDWO010000029.1 GCA_018268415.1 Actinomycetota bacterium
GGGGGTCCGTGGGACGCGCGTCGAGTTTTGGTTGCTGAGCAACCGAAACCAAACACGGAGATCCTTGAGTGACGGCGAAGGGCGGGAGGAAGGGTGACGTTCCCGGCATCTCCGTGACGAGGTCTCCCTTCGGTGACGGTCCCGTGGCGGATCGGTCGCACCCTCCGGCCCCCGGGGCCGGGATCGGGGGATCCGTGGGAGCGCCGTGTCCCTCGCGTGAGGGATCCACCCGCACCCTCCCCCGGGGCCTTCCGTGCCTCCCCCGCCCGCTCCCCGCACCCCCGGCCGTCTCGGCCACGGCCACAGCCTGCCAGGGCCGTGGACGAGACGGCCGCATCCCTTGGCGCCATGGGCGACAGCTCGAGGGGGCCGGGGCCCTTCCCCCACGGGCGGCAGCTTGAGGGGGGTCGGGGCCCTTTCCCCACGGGCGACAGCTGCAGGGGGCCGCATCCCTTTCCCCCTCGGGCGCCAGATTCCATGGGCCCCATCCCGGCCCCGGCTCCGGCCCCGAGCCCCGGCATCGTGCGTCCGGCCCCGTGAGATGCTGGGGCGTATGGCCTCGTTCTCCAACTTCGACGCTCGCAACTACCGCACCGTGGCGCCTCGGGAGGGGTACGACCGGTGGGCGGCGACCTATGAGGAGACGGTCGAGGACGCGATGGACGTGGCGTTGCTCGAGCGGCTGGGGATCGATTGGGGTGCGATGGGGCGGGCCGCCGACCTCGGCTGCGGGACCGGTCGTACCGGGGCTTGGCTCAAGGGGCGGGGAGTGGGGGAGGTCGACGGCGTCGATCTCTCGCCGGGGATGCTCGAGGCGGCGGGAGCCCGTGGGGTCTACGCGTCATTACGCGAGGGCGAGGTGGGCGACACCGGGCTGGAGGCCGGTGCCTATGACCTCGTCGTCTCCTGCCTGGTCGACGAGCACCTCGCCGACCTGTGCCCGCTCTACGCCGAGGCGGCCCGACTTGCGCGTCCCGGTGGGCGCTTCGTCCTCGTCGGCTTCCACCCGCACTTCATCATCACCTCGGGGATGCCCACGCATTTCGACGACGCTTTCTCGGGCGAGTCGGTGGCGATCGAGACGCACGTCCACCTGCTGAGCGAGCAGGTCGCCGCCGGCCTCGCCGCGGGCTTCACCCTCGCCGCCCTCCACGAGCGCCTTGTCGACGACGAGTGGGTCGCCCTGAAGCCGCGGTGGGAGCGCTTTCGCCACCACCCGATCTCCTTCGCCTTCGTCTGGGACGCGCCGGGTCCCGACCCGGCCCCAGATCCGCTATGAAACCGCGATGCCTCACATCATCGCCTGGTGTGGATTCCTCGGGGCCTGGCTGCTCGTCGCCGGGCCGCTCGACCAGGCAGTCCGCGAGGTCGAAGACCAGGACTTCGAACACGACGCGATCAGCGAGGCCGCCTCGCGGGTGGAGGAGCCGCCCGAGGTCTCCAGCTGGTGGCTGCTCGTGCCGCCGGTCTGGTGGGTCCTGCGCCGCCGCCGTGAGAGCCGCTATCGCCGGCTGGTCGGCGCCGAGATGGACGATCGCGACCTCGTCGCCTTCCTCACCGTCAGGGACATCGTCAACGCCTGGGCCTACGTCGCCGCCGGCGCCTCCCTCATCGCGGTCAAGGAGACCTGGGAGCTGCACGAGGCCTACGCGTGGCCGGAGTGGGTCTTCTTCGCCCTGATCCTCGCCATGCTGCTCGCCTGCGGCGGCCTGACCCGCGCCCGCATCCACCGTCGCAAGCGCCGGCCCGTGGTCGCAGGCTGAGGTGACCGCCCGCGACTGGGTAACGCGGCTGGGTGAAGTCGCTCGCGGGATTCGCGACGGCGACGAGCAGGAGGTCGTCCGTGCGGTCGAGGCGCTCAGCCGCCGCCACCGCCTGCTCGCCCCGCTGGCGCTGCTGGTCGGCGGCGTGGCGATGCTCTTCGGCGGCGTCCGCCTGCTGCTGACGAACTGGCGCCTCACCGCGATCCAGATCCCGCCCGCGATGTGGATCTGGGCGGCCATGTACGACCTCCGCGGCCACGTCCTCCACGACCGCACCGTGCACGCGTTGAGCGGGCCCGTGGTCATCCCGCTGATCCTCGTCATCGCCGCGATCACCGCCGCCTGCTTCTGGCTGAACGCCGTCTTCGGGTTCGCGATCAGCCAGGAAGGCAAGCCGGAAGTGCGCCCGGCGATGGACGAAGCGCGGCCTCACCTGGCGACGATCCTCGGGTCCGGCGCCGTCGTCGGCCTCGCCCTCGGGCTCACCGTCACCGTCGTCACCCGCGCCCACCCGCCCTGGTTCGCGCTCACCCTGAGCGTCGTGATCGGGGTGATGATGATCGCCTACGTCGCCGTCCCGGCTCGCCTGATCGGGGTCGAAGCCGGCGCTGTCTCACGCCGCGACCGCCTCTCGGCGAGCCTCGTCGGCTCGCTGCTCGGCGCGGTGGTCAGCACGCCCGCCTACGTGGTGGGGCGGATCGGCCTGCTGATGATCGGCTCACCCTTTCTGCGCTTCCCCGGGATCCTCATCTTCGTCGTCGGCTTCACCCTGCAGGCGGGGGCGACCAGCGCGGTCAAGGCGGTGAAGATGGGGGCGAGGCTGGGGCGGCGCGACGCGGGCTCATTACCTCCGAGGTAATCGAACGAGCTCGGCGGGTGGCTACGCTGGTGCGATGGCCTCGCAGACCGTGACCGGTGTCGGGCCGCTCCTGCGCGAGTGGCGCCACCGCCGTCGGCGCAGCCAGCTCGAGCTGGCGCTCGAGGCGGGCGTCTCGGCCCGCCACATCAGCTTCCTGGAGACGGGACGCTCGAACCCGAGCCGCGAGATGGTGATCGGCCTCGCCACCCAGCTCGAAGTGCCCCTCCGCGATCGCAACGAACTGCTGATCGCGGCCGGCTACGCGCCCGAGTACCACCAACTCGCCTACGAGGACCCTGATCTGGAGCCTGTACGGGCGGTGATCGACGAACTGCTCGCCGCCCACGAGCCCTATCCGGCGCTCGTCGTCGACCACCACTGGGAGCTGGTGACGGGCAACCGTGGCCTGGGGCTGCTGACCGACGGCGTCGCGCCGGAGCTGCTCGAGCCGCCCGCCAACGCGCTGCGCCTCGCCCTCCACCCGGAAGGCATGGCGCCGAAGATGCTGAACCTCGGCGAGTGGCGGTACCTGATCATCAGACGGCTCGAGCGCAACGCGCAGCTGAGCGGCGACCCGGCCCTGGCGGCCCTCCTCGACGAGCTCCGCGGCTATCCCGGCGAAGAAGTGGACGAAGCCGAGCTGGTTGCCGCCCACGACCTCTTCTGCCCGATGCGGATGCGCGCCGCCGACGGGACCGAGCTCACCTTCTTCGGCACGATCTCCACCTTCGGCACCGCCCTCGACGTGACCGTTGCCGAGCTCTCGATCGAGTCGTTCTTCCCTGCGGACGACGCCACCGCGGCCGCCTGCCGCGCCTGCGCGCCGCGCTGATTACCCCGCGGGTAATCGACGCGGCTACTTCCGGCGAGCAACCTGCCCGCCATGAACTCGCTCGCGAACAAAGCCCGATCAACCGCCCTGACGATGGCCGTGCTGATGGCCGGCACCTTCGTCTTCGTCCTCGACTTCTTCATCGTCAACGTCGCGATCCCCTCGACCCAGGCCGAGCTCGGCGCCTCCGACGCGCAGATCCAGCTGGTCGTGGCGACCTACGCGATCGCGATCGCCTCGCTGATGATCCTCGGTGGCCGGCTCGGCGACCTCCTCGGCCGACGCCGCGTCTTCATGGCGGGACTGGCACTATTCACCGCCTCCTCGGCGCTCTGCGGCGCCGCCCCCGACATCACGGTCCTGCTCGTCGGCCGCATCCTGCAGGGGATCGGCGCCGCCCTCTTCGCCCCGCAGGTGCTCTCGATCATCGGCGTCACCTTCGACGGTGACGAGCGCCGCCGCGCCGTCACCACCTACGGCCTGACCATGGGCCTGGCGGCCGCGGGCGGCCAGCTGGTCGGTGGCGCGCTGATCGCGCTGAACGTCTTCGGCCTCGACTGGCGTACCTGTTATCTGGTCAACGTGCCGATCGGGATCGCGGCGCTGGCGGTGGCGCCGCGGGCGATCGCCGAATCGCGCGCCGCCGGCTCGCACCGGCTCGACTTCCTCGGCGCGGCGCTCGCCGCGGCGACCCTGGTGGCGATCGTCCTCCCGTTGGTCGAAGGCCGCCGTCAGGGCTGGCCCGCCTGGACCTTCGCCTGCCTCGCCGCCGCGGTCCCCCTGGCGCTCGCTTTCGTCCTGCGCCAGCGCCGCCTCGCCGCGACCGGCGGCGAGCCGCTTGTCCACCCCGACCTCTTCCGCGAACGCGCCTTCACCGTCGGCGTCCTCGCCTCGGTCTTCTTCTTCGTCGGGATGGCCTCCTTCTTCCTCGTCCTCGCCGTCTACCTGCAGGAGGGCTGTGGCCTCAGCCCACTCGACTCGGGCCTCGTCTTCACCGCCCTGGCGGTGGGATACCTGGTCGCCTCGGCGGGCGCCGAAGCCCTGGCACCGCGCTTCGGCCGCCAGGTCCTGGCGGCGGGCGGGGTGGTCCGCGCCGCCGCGCTCGCCGGCCTGGCGCTGACCGTCGCGGCGATCGGCACCGGCGGCTCGCCGCTCCTCCTGGTCCCGGCACTCGTCGTCGATGGCATCGGTATGGGCCTCCTCACGGCACCGCTGGTGGCGACCGTCATCGCCGGCATGGAGCCACGTGATGCGGGCGCGGCCTCCGGCGTCCTCTCGACCGCCCAGCAGGTTGGCAACACGATCGGCGTCGCTGCGATCGGGGCGATCTTCTACGGTGCGATCGGCCCGGACGGTGATTTTGCCGGAGCCTTCGAGCTCGCCCTCGTCGCCGTGGCCGCGGTCAGTCTGGTCGTCGCGGCGCTGGTCCAGCTCCTGCCCGGCCGGTCCGCGGCCACCGTGCCGGCGGCCGGGCGTCCCCAGCCCAGCCTGGATTAGGCTCGACACATACCTGGCGGCGGTGAGATGATCGCCGCCGCCCATGAACAAGATCGACCTCGGCACCCGCCTCCGCACCCTCCGCACCGCACGCGGCCTCTCTCTCAGCCAGCTGGAAGCCGCGACCAGGATCTCCAGCTCCTTCCTCTCGCTGGTCGAGAGCGGCAAATCCGACATCACGATCAGCAGGCTGGTGCGGCTGGCGGACTTCTTCGAAGTCGAACTGAGCGACCTGGTCGAGGGCAGCCGGGTGGAGCGCCGCCCGTTCGAGGTGATCCGCGACGGCGAGGGCAGCGTTCTCACCTCCGACAGCGAGGGCCTCAGCACCCGCTTCCTCGGCCACCAGCGCTGGCAGCTCTCGCCGCGGATCACCGATTACGAGGCGGGCGCGACGCTCGAGATCGCCGGCGGCGAGGGCGTCGCCCGCGAGCTCCTCCACCACCGCGAGCTCTTCATCTACGTCGTCGCCGGGACCTTCGAGATCACCGTGCACGGCGAGGAGCCGGTGATGATTTCGCGCGGCGACGTGATCCTGATCCGCAACGGCGCCGACCGCGTCGTCAACACCGGCCGGCGTCCCGGCCGCCTGCTGATCGTCGGCGTCACGCTCGGCTCCTGACGCCGCGGCCGTTTAGGGTTCCCGGGGTGAGCTCCGTCGACCTTGCCTCGACGGGCTCCGACGCGGAGCCCGTATGGCGCTTCGGCCACTGGCCGGCGGTGCGCCGCTGCGCCCTGGCGCTCTACCTCGTCGGCTTCGTCGTCTGGAGCTACCACTACGGCATCCCGGTCCAGCGGGAGCTGGTGATCGCCTGGGTCTGCGGCGCGCTCGGCTGCGCCTGTCTCGGCCGCCACCCGCGCGAGATGCTGCGGCTGGTCGTCGACTGGCTGCCGATGGTGGTGGTCCTCGCCGCCTACGACCTGACCCGCGGGGTGGCCGACGGGCTCGGCATCGGCGTCCACTTCTACCCGATGATCGACTTCGACAAAGCGGTGTTCTTCGGCGAGACGCCGACCGAATGGCTGCAGCGCCACCTCTACGACCCGACCCACCTGACCGCCTGGAACGTCGCCTTCACGCTCATCTACACGAGCTACTTCATCACCCCGTTCGCCCTCGCCGGCTGGCTCTGGGCGCGCGATCGCCCCGCCTACCTCCGCTTCGCCAAGCGTCTCGTCACGCTGGCCATCGCGGGCGTCGCCACCTACATCCTCTTTCCCGCGGCACCGCCCTGGATGGCGGGCCAGGAAGGCCTCCTCCACGACGTCCACCGGACCACCTCGGAAGGCTGGAAGATCATCGGCGTCGGCACCTCGATCCTCTTCTCCGAAGGGCAGGCAGCGGTCAACCTGGTCGCCGCGGTGCCCTCGCTCCATGCCGCCTTCACGATGCTGGTGGCGCTCGGCGTCTGGAACCTCATCCCCAGGCGGCGGGCGCGGCCGCTGGTCCTGCTCTATCCGGCGGCGATGGCGCTGACCCTGATGGCGACCGGGGAGCATTACTTCTTCGACATCGTGCTCGGCTGGTTCTACGCCGGGGCGGTGATGCTCGGCTGGACGGCCTGGGAACGACGGCGGGCGGGGCGTGCCCGGCGCGGCGCGATCGCCGAGGTCGAGGCCAGTCCGGCCCGTGCCGGCTGACCGATTCCGGCAAAAGTTACATAGCTTTTCTATATTGTGCGGATGGCTACGTCATCTCCGGAGCGGGCCGCGGCGATCGACCTCGTCGCGAGCACCCTGTTAGGGCGCGCGGCGCGCCTCACCCGCCTGCTGATGCGAAGCGGGGCCTACAAGCTGTCGCGGACCGAGGTCGGCGTCCTCTCGACCCTCTCCGAGGGCCCTCGCCGGATCACCGAACTGGCCCAGACCGAGGCGCTCGCCCAGCCGACCGTCACCCAGCTGGTCGACAAGCTCGAGGGCCGTGGCCTGGTCGCCCGCGCCCGCTCCGGAAAGGACGCCCGCGTCGTCATGGTCGAGGTGACGCCCGCGGGCACCGACGTCTTCGAGGAAGTCCGCAGTGAGATCCGCGCGAACATGCGTGAGGCGCTCGCCGACCTTCCCGACGCCGAGCTGACCGAGCTGGTTCACGCCGCCCAGACCCTCGGCGGCCTGATCGAGACGCTGCTGCCGGCCCGCGACGCATAGGCCCGGCGCCGCGCGCCGTCCCCTTCTGGGACGCTGGAGGGATGGCCTCCGAGACCATCGCCCAGCCGAGCCAGGGGCTTGTCGCCTATCGCCGCGTGTTCGCGGCGCCGCGGGTGCGGCCGCTGGTCGCCTTCGCGCTGCTGGCGCGGATGCCGATCGGCATGGGGGCTGTGGCGCTCATCCTCTTCGTCCACGGTGAGACCGGCTCCTTCGGCGGGGCCGGGGTGGTCGCCGGCGCGTACACGATCGGGCTGGGGGTCACCGGGCCATCGCTGGCGCGGTTGATCGACCGGCGGGGCTCGCGCCTCGTCATCGTCCCCGGCGCGCTGGTGGTGATGGCGGCGATGATCGGGGTCGTGGTGCTGGGCCGGGCGGGTGCCGGGACCGTGCCGCTGGCGATCGCGGGCTTCCTCGCCGGCGCCGGATCGACCCCGATCGGCGGCATCATGCGCCAGCGCTGGCCGGAGCTGGTCAATCCCCGCGAGCTGCCCACCGCCTTCGCCCTCGACGCGGTGATGATCGAGGTGGTCTTCGTCACCGGCCCGCTCCTGGCGGGGCTCCTTGCCGCGACCGTCGGTGCCGCCGAGGGATTGATCGTGGCCGGGCTCTTCGGCATCGTCGGCTCGGCCGGCTTCGCCCGCCTCTCGACCGTGCCGCCCGGTGGCGACCCCGACGCCGAGCGTCACTGGCTCGGCGCCCTTGCCTCGCCGCATCTGCGGCTGCTCGTCCTCTCCAACGTGCCGATGGCCGCCACCTTCGGCGCCCTCGACGTCACCCTGCCCGCCTTCGGCGCCCACCACGGCGCCGCGGCCCTGGGCGGGGCCTTCGCGGCGGCGCTGGCCTTCGGCTCCGGCATCGGTGGCATCGCCTTCGGTGCCCGGCCCGGGATCTTCGGCCCGCCGCGTCGCTCGTTGGTCGTGCTCGGCGGGCTGATGGTCCTCACCTGCCTGCCGCTGCCCGCTGCCACCTCGATCCCGGAGATGTTCGTCTTCGCCGCGATCGCCGGCATCACCCTGGCGCCGCAGATCACGGTCCGCAACCAGGTGGTGCAGAACACCCTGGTCGCGGGCACCGCGACCGAGGCCTTCACCTGGGTGGCGCTGGCCACCACGATCGGCGCCAGCGTCGGCTCGGCCGTGGTCGGCCCGCTGGTCGAGGCGGCAGGTTGGCGCGCCGGCGCCCTCGTCGCCATCGCCCTGCCCGCGGTCGCGACCCTGGTGGTGTTCGCCCGCCGCGACCTGATCGAGTGAGCGCGTTGACAGGTGGCGGCGGGGCCGCCAGGATCGGCCCATGCCCGGGTCCGTCGGCGTCGATTCCTCAGCTTCCCTCGGGTCAGCCTTCGCCGTCGCCCTGGCGGCGAAGGACTTCGACCGGATCCGCGAGCTGCTGTATCCGGAGGTCGACTTCCGGGGCCTGACGCCGCGGCGCGTCTGGGAGGCCCGGGACCCGGAGATGGTGGTCAGCAGGGTGCTGCGCGAGTGGTTCGAGGACTCCGACGAGATCCTCGAGCTCCTGCACCTCGAGACGAGCGCCTTCGCCGACCGCGAGCGGGTCGGTTATCGCTTCCTCGTGCGCAACCCGGAAGGGCTCTTCGAAGTCGAGCAGCAGGTCTATATAGGTGAGCGCGACGGCCGGATCGGCTGGATGCGCAGCGTCTGCTCCGGCTTCCGGCCGGTGGAGGGCGAGTGAAGGCGGAGGTCGCCCCGGCGAACGAGGAGTCGACCGAAGCCTGGAGCGGCCCGCTCTTCGAGCGCTTCGTGCGCTTCCGCCCCTACGTCGCCGAAGGACTGGGGCAGCACGGCGAGGTGGCCATGTCGGTGCACCCGCCGCGGGCGGGCGACCGCGTCCTCGACGTCGGCTGCGGCTTCGGCGACACCACGTGTCGCCTCGCCGGGCTGATCGGTGCGGACGGTGAGGCGGTCGGCGTCGACGTGTCGGAGCCGTTCGTGGAGCTGGCCACCGAGGAGGCGGCGGGGGCGGGCCTGGCCAACGTCTCTTACCGCGTCGGCGACGTACAGATCGCCGACCTCGGCGGGCCCTTCGATTACGTCTTCTCGCGGATGGGCGTGATGTTCTTCGCCAACCCGGTGCAGGCACTGCGCAACGTGCGCGCCGCGATGCGGCCCGGCGGGCGGGCCTGCTTCGTCGTCTGGCGCCGCAAGCTCGACAACGGCTGGGTCCACGAGGCCGAGCGGGTCGTCGAGCGCTATCTCGAGCATCCGGACGAGACCGAGGAGCCCACCTGTGGCCCGGGCCCGTTCTCGATGGCCGACGCCGATGTGGTCACCGAGCAGCTGGCGATCGCCGGCTTCGAGTCGATCGAGCTGCGGCGCAGTGACCTGCCGATGCGGATGGGCGCCGACCTCGACGGGGCGGTCGACCTGACGATGGCGATCGGCCCGGCGGGCGAGGTCCTGCGCCTCTGGGGCGACCGCGCCGAGGAGATCCGCCCCCGGATCGCCGCCGAGATCCGCGCCGTCCTGGCGCAGTTCGCGACCGACGACGGTGTCCTCGCCCCGTCCTCGACCTGGATCATCTCCGCCGTCGCCCCCGAGGATTAGCCGCCGGCCTCGGTGTTGATGGGCCGAAAACTCAAGCTCTGCTTGAGTTTTCGGCCCATCAACGAGGCGGTGTGACGGAAGGCCGGCGGGCGCGGGCGCGAGCGGCGGGGGACCGCTACGCCGCTTCGCGCCCGGCCGCGAAGCGCAGCGCCAGCTCGGTGCGTGAGCGTACGCCCAGCTTGCGGTAGGCGGCGCGGAGGTGGTGCTCGACCGTGCGGGGGGAGAGGAAGAGCGTTGCGGCGACCTCGCGGTTGGTGTGCCCGGCGGCGACGAGCTCGCAGACGTCGCGCTCACGAGACGTGAGGGGGTCGGCGGCCGGACCGGGGCCGGCCGGCGCATCGGCGCTTGCGGTTCGCCTCTCCGCCGCCGCGGAATCGGGTCCGGAGATCGCAGATGTCGGTGCGGCGGCGCCCGCCCTGGACGCCCCGCCCGCCGCGCCGAGCTCACTCGCTGCGCGCGCGGCCCAGCTCCGGGCGCCCGCGGCGACGAACGCGTCACGGGCTTCGGCGAGCAGGGGACGGGCGTCGGCGCGCCGGCGGGCGCGGCGCAGGCGCTCGCCGATCGCGAGCCGGGTGCGCGCCGCCTCGAACGGCATCGGCGGTTCGGCGTGCGCGGCCAGCGCCGCCGCGAGGTTCGCGTCGATCTCCGCCGCCGGCCCGAGCAGCGCGCGGCAGCGGTGCACGGCGGCGCGCGGCCAGGCACCGCCGGTCATCGTCGCGCCGGCTTCGAGGTCGGCCAGGACCGGGCGCGCCTGCTCGGCGCGATCGAGCCGCACCAGTGCCTCGACCAGGTCGGCGTGGCTGAAGAGGAAGGCCGGATCGCGGGTGCCGTGGGTGGCGGCGTGCCCGAGGGCGGCGCGGAAGTGCACCGCAGCGCGCTCCGATTCGCCCTGCCCGAGTGCCAGCTGGCCGAGCGCCTGCTCGGCGCAGGCGAGGGTGGAGGGAAGCTCCATCTCCTCGCCCAGTCGCAGCATGCGCGCCGCGGCCGGCTCGCACGTCTCGGCGTCGCCGCGGTGGCCGGCCACCATCGCCACCGCCGCCAGCGAGAGCGACGCGACGAACCCGCCGCCGAGCCCGGTCTCGGCGATCTCGCTCGACTCCTCGGCGCAGCCGGCCGCGAGGGCCAGGTCGCCACGGCGGATGTGGAGGGTGGCGAGGACGGCGAGCGGCAGCGCCAGCGGGGTCACCGCACCCGCTGCCCGGTTCGCCTCGACCAGGCGGGTGAGGGTGCGCTCGGCGAGGTCGTGGTCCCCCATCCAGAGGCGGCAGAGCGCATCGATCGCCAGCACCTCGTGGCCCGGCCCGGTCGGGTCCCAGCCGGCGAGTCCGGGCTCGACCTCGTCCAGCAGCTCGCGCGCCTGGCGGTGCTCGCCGAGGCTGACCAGCACCTCGGCGCCGATCAGCGTCGGGATCGCATCGCCGCCCGGCGGCGCCAGGGCGCGAGCGCGCGCCGCCATCTCCTGCAGCCCCGCCATCGGCCCGGTGCCGATCAGCGCGATGCAGGCCTGCGTGAGGAGCGCCGAGGCGCGGGCCGGATCGCGCTCCTCGATCGCGGCCGCCTCGGCCTCGAGCAGCGCGAACGCCTCCCGCGGCCGCCCGCCCTGGTGGATCGCCATCCCGCGCAGCATCTGCACGTCGGCGCGGGCCTGCGGGTCGGTGACGGTGGGGAGGACGGCGTCGAGGACCCCGCGGGCGAGCGCCGGGCGCCCGGCGGTCCCGGCGGCGACCGCGGTCTGCAGGGCTCGCCGGGTCGCGTCGGCGGGATCGGGGCTGAGCGCGACGGAGCGCTCGAGGACCGTGGCGGCGGTGCCGGGGGCGCCGCCCCGGCGGGCTTCCTCGCCGAGCCGCTCGAGCCGCGCCGCGAGCTCCTCGTCCGGGGACGAGGCAGCTTGTGCGAGCTGCCAGGAGCGCTCCGGCTCGGGGACCGCGGCGGCGATCCGCCGGTGCGCGTCGCGCCGCGCCGACGGGGGCGCGCCGTGGTAGACGGCGGCGCGGACCAGGGGATGGGAGAAGGCGACGCCGCGCGGGCCGAGCCCTACCAGCCCCGCGTCCTCGGCGGGGGCGAGCGCGGCGGCGAGGCTCGCGGCCGAGGGCGTCCTGTCGCTCCCCGGTCCCGCAGTGCTCCCCGGTCCCGCCCCGAGTTCCGCGTCGTTGTCGCCGCCGAGCGCCGGCGTTGCCGGGGCGCCCGCGGATCCCGTGGCAGCCTCCGGTCCCGCCCCGAGCGCTGCGGCGCCGCCGCCGAGCGACAACGTCGCCGGGGCGCCCGCCGCGGCCAGCAGCAACGCATCGCGGGTCACCTCCGGCAGTTCGTCGACGCGCGCCGCGAAGCCGCGCTGGAGGCGCTCCCCGGCCGGCAATGGGTCGGGCAGGACGGCGTGGCCGCGCCGCTGGGCGACGCTCAGCTCGGCGGGCGCCTCGACCAGGGCGAGCGCGTTGCCGCCGACCGCCGCGACCAGCGCCTCGGCCACCGGGTCGGCCAGCCCGCCGCGGCGGGCGAGGGCGAGCGCGTCCTCGCGGCGGAGCTCGCCGAGCGCCAGCGTCTCCACCCCCGGCCACTCCTCGGGCGCCTCGCCGCGCAGCGACCAGACCGCGATCACGCCGATCCCGAGCCGGGTGGCGCGGCGCGCCAGGTAGGCGACTGCCGCGCGCGAGGAGGGGTCGAGCCACTGGACGTCGTCGATCAGGCAGACGACCGGGGCCGCCGCGGCGAGCCGCGCCGATACCTCGCGCAGGAGCGCGACCGGGTCCTGGTCCTCGACGGCCTCGGTCAACGGCGCCGGGGAGCCGTCGGCCACACCGCGCCCGTCCCGCCCGGCGGCCCGTTCCGTCACCGCGTCGACCGTCTCCAGCCCGGCCGCCGACCCCGTCACCGCGTCGACCGTCTCCAGCCCGTGGAGCAGCTCCTCCAGCCCGGCGAGCGGCAGCCCTGTCTCCGCCTCGACTCCGACCGCGCGCAGTACCGGCACGTCGTCGGGGGCGGCCGCCGCGAGCAGGGCGCTCTTGCCGACCCCCGGCGCGCCCTCGATCCGGAGCGCGCCGCCGGCTCCGGCGCGGACGGCGTCAACCAACGAGGAGAGGCGCGCGAGGCTGTCCTCGCGCCCGAGCAGGGACGGGGAATCGGTCGGGACGGACACTGGTCGCGAAGATAGCGATCCCCGTGCTTTCACCGATGCGGATCGAGCCGGGCTGGACGACTATCGGGCGTCATGAGCAGATCCCGTCTCGTCCTTCTCGCCCTGCCCATCCTTGCCCTCTGCGCCTCGATCGCCGCCACCGGCGCCGGGGCGGCCGAGGTCGCCTACATCGACGGCGGTCAGGTCTGGGTCTCGACCCTGGACGGGGCGTCGAAGCGCTCGCTCTCGGGGCCATCCCCCGATGCCAAGGCATGGACCGAGACGGCCCAGGCCGACGGCGGCACGATCATCGGCGTGCGCCGGGAATCCGACAAGATGGGGACCCTGAACGCCACGCGGCTGTGGAACCCCGACGGCTCGGTCGCCGGTGAGGGGTCGCTCACCGCGAAACCGGGTCGCACCTCCTACGCCTACCCGGTCACCCTCGACCTCACCCCGGACGGCAAGGTCGTCACCTACGGCTACGCCAACTGGAGCGGGTTCGGGCTGGGAACGACCTACGAGTTCGGCACCTACGTCGAGGGCTCCACCAACTGGTACGTGGAACCGTTCGACGTGCGGGCGGTCAAATCGGCCACCCTGGTGGGCAGGCGCCTGGTCGGGATCAGCGGCAGCACGGTCGGGGTCCAGGACGCGACCGGCCAGCCGCCTTACTCGGAAGAATTCACGCCCTGGTTCCAGGTCCCGGAAGTCAACCGCGTCGATGTCTCGGCGAGCGGGACGATCGCCGCCGTAGAGATCTGGGAAGGATCGTCGCGGACGGTGGCCATGGTGCCCTTCGGTGGCCTGGGCGGCCCGCCCCCGACCAACGGCAGCGACTGCATGCTGCCGGTCCAGGGCCCGGCCCACAACGTCTCGATCTCCCCTGATGGCACTTCGATGGCCTGGCAGGACGACCGTGGTGTGGTCGTCGCCGGGACCCCGGTCTGGTTCGCCACCGCGGAAGTATCGACCTGCAACCTCTCGCGCCCGCCGGTGGTGATCTCGGCGACCGGGCAGATGCCGTCGATCGGCGACTCGACCGCCGCGGTGGCGAGCACCGGCGGCGGCACGTCCGGCGGCGGCACCCCGCCCTCGACGGCGCCGACCGAAAAGAAGGGGAGTGGCGGTGCCGGCGGTAAGGGCGGGGGTGCTGTCCCGACGGTAGGCGCGCTGCCGAAGACCGTAAAGGCCGTGGTCCTGGTCGGCGGCCTCCCCCTCGTCGTCAAGGTGGCCAAGGCCGGGAAGGTGACGGCGTCCGGCAAGGTCGGCGCCCAGGTGGTCGCCACCGGTGAGGCGAAGGCGAAAGGTCCAGGGAAGGTCACCGTCCGCCTCAAGGCCACCAAGGCCTGGGGCAGGCGCCTCGGCAAGCTGGTCGGCAAGAGCTTGAAGATCAAGGTCACGGCGCCCGGGGGCATCGTCAACCTGACGCGGAAGCTCGGCTGATGCGCACCCGCTTCGCACTCGCCGCCGCGCTGCTCCTCGCCGTCGGGGTGGCGGTCGCCTCATGGGGCTCGGACGCCGCCACCGCACGCCCGTTCTTCCTCGGCTATCCGGCGGTCATCAAGGCATCCGGCACGATCACCTACCGCTGGACCTACGACTCGCGGGAGAAGTGCTCCCCCGGCTACTCGAAGACGGTCGAAGAAGAGCTGACCTTCAGTATCGAGCGGAAGGCCGATCTCGCGATCATGATCGGGAAGCTGGCGGCGGCACCGCTGAAGGGCGGGCGTGCCTCTCTGGACGTGCGGCTCGGGGGCTGGGACACGACCAACTTCTGCGATCCGCAGTATCGCGTCCCGGAGCCGCCGGAACCGATCTGCAAGTCGACCACCTCGCCGATGGTCGGGGTACTGACCAGCACCGTGGCCGACGTCCCGGGCGACGAGGAAGAACTGGCGCCGCTCGGCCGCGAAACGCAGTTCACGCTCGCCCGCACCAAGCCATTCGTCCAGAACGAATCCTGTTGGTCCCAACGCCCGACCATCCAGACCCGTTTCGCCCACGAGTTGGGTTGGAACGTCGATCCGGCGGGCGGCGTGGCGGTCGGGCTGGGCGCCCCGACCGTGGCCTACGCCCACCTCGCCAAGGGCCACACGCTGCGGCGCCAGGTCAAGATCCAGGGCGGATGCCGCGAAGCCTCCGCCCACGCGAGCGCCGACCGCGTCCGCGACCCGATCACCAACTGCACTGTGAACGGGGTGATCTTCTTCAAGGTGACCCGGACCGGCTGAGCCCGGTGGTCCGGGCGCGCGGGGTGCGGGTTCAGCCCGCCAGCTCGTGGGCGGCTCGCAGTCCCTCGGCAAACGCGCGCACCGCGTTCAGCTCGCTCGGGTCCTCGGCGCCGCCGACGACCCGATACGGCACACCGAGCCGCTCCAGCAGCGGGCGCAGCTCGTCCCGCCGCTCCTGCCCGGCGGCGATCACCACTCGCTCGGCGGCGATCGACTCCACGCCTCCGTCGTCGAGCTCGATCTCGATCCCCCCGGGGGTGATCTGACGGTAGGTGAGCCCCGTGCGCGTCTGGACCCCGCCGTGCCTCAGGGCGTCGAGCCACACCCATTTCGTGGTGCGGCCGATGCCGCTGCCCACCCGCCCCGAGCGTCGCATCAACGTCACACTCGTCCCATTAATCAGGCGTTTGCTGTGGAGAGAAACCGTCTCTATACGACGGTAAGTCTCCACGCTCGGCGGAGTTACTCGGTAGCGCTCGAAGAAGTCGGCCGCGTTGGCGGGTTCATGCGTCAACAGATGCGCCAAGTCGACGCCGATGCCGCCCGCGCCGACGATCGCCACCCTCCGCGCGCCGCCGAGCCCCGACTCGAAGGCCTCGGCGTAGTCGACGACGTGGGGGAGGGAAGCGCCGGGGATGTCCACGGTCCGTGGGTGCACGCCGGTGGCGAGGACGACACCGTCGCAGTCGGCGATCACGTCGGCGTCGCCCTCGTCGACCTCGTGGCCGAGGTGAAGGTGGACACCGAGGCGCCGCAGCTCGGACTCGAAGTAGGAGATCGTCGCCCCGTAGTCCTCCTTGCCCGGGACCATCCGCGCCCAGCGGAATTGCCCGCCGAGTTCACCTCGCGCCTCGTACAGGTGGACCTCGGGGCCAAGCGTGGCAAGTGCCCGAGCGGCCTCGAGACCCGCGGGTCCGCCGCCGATCACCGCGAAGCGACGACCGCGCCGCGGTGATTGCGAGCCAGGCGACGTCGGCGCCGGGCCCCGCGCGCCTCCCGTCTCCGCGCCGCCCGGCGCCGGGAAGTCGACCTCAAATCCCGCCCGCGGATTGACGAGGCACGAGACGTGCTCCCCGACGATCGACCGATCGATGCACGCCTGATCGCAGCTGATGCAGACGTTCACCGCGCGCCCGCCCCGCGCCTTCTCGACGATCAGGGGATCCGCCAGGAACGGTCGTGACATCGAAACCAGATCGACGCTTCCGGCGGCGAGGATCGCCTCCGCGTCCCGCAGTCGATTGATCCTGTTCCCCGCGATCACCGGCACCGCCGCAGTGGTGGCAGCGCCGGTGATAGGAGCTTCGCGGTCCCCCAGCGACGCCCGCAGCTCTTCCGCCCAAGGCACGAACGCCCCGGCCGGCACCGCCCCCTGCACGGTCGGTACGGCCGATTCGTGCCATCCGACGCCGACGTTCAGCGCGTCGACCCCCGCCCCGACCAGCGTTGCCGCGAACGCCTCGACCTCGGCCCACGGCCGCGACTCGGGCATCAGCTCCGCCCCCGTCATCCGGAACAGCACCGGGAAATCGTCCCCGACCGCCTGGCGCACGGCGGCCGCCACCTCGACCCCGAAGCGCATTCGCCGCTCGGCGTCCCCGCCCCAGGAGTCCTCGCGCCGGTTCGTCACCGGGGAGAGGAACTGGTCGACCAGGTAGCCCTCCGAGCCCATCACCTCGACCGCCGCGAAGCCGAGTTCCCGCGCCAGGGCCGCCCCGGCAGCGAACTCCGCGATCACCTCCCAGACCTCCTCCTCGCCGAGCGCCCGCGGCTCGATCCGCGAGACCCGGCTCGCGATCGCCGACGGAGCCACCACTTCGCCCGGCGAGTCGGCCACCGCGTAGCGGCCGGCGTGGAAGAGCTGCAGTGCGATCGATGCCTCGGTCCCCGCGCTCGCCCCCGCCACCTGCTCCAGCGCCCGCCGCGCCACCGCAGTGCTCAGCACCCCGTAGCTCGCGTCCGCGGCGCCGTCCGCCGAAACCGCCCAGCCCCCGGTGATGATCAGCCCGGCGCCGCCGAGCGCCCGCTCCCGGTAGAACGCCGCCAGCCGCTCGCCCGCGTCCTCGAGCCCCTCCAGGCAGAGGTGCATCGAGCCCATCACGATCCGGTGCGGCAGCGCGAGGCTGCCGAGCGTCACCGGCGTGAAGACGTGGGTGAGCGCCGCCGGCGCGCCGGAGTCGGCCCGTTCAGGCATCGGACGCGGCGCCCGCGTCCGACCCCGGCAGGCGCAGCGGCCCGGTCGCGTCGTCGAAGAACGGTGGCGCGATGATCGTCAGCCCTCCGTCGACGACGAGCGACTGCCCGGTGATGTACTCGGAGCGCGGTTCGAGCAGGAACTCGACCGTGTCGGCGACCTCCTTCACCGTGCCCATCCGTTGCTTCGGGATCTTCGGCAGTACGTCCTTATACAGGTCCGGCATGCCCTCGACGGCGTAGAAGTAGGCGCTCGAGTCGCTCTCGATGATGCCGCCGTTGACGGCGTTGACGTTGACCCCGAGCGGCGCGAACTCCACGGCCATATAGCGGACGTACGCCTCCAGCGCGGCCTTCGCGGCGCCGAGGTTGGCGTAGGTCGGGTAGGCGCGGATCGAGCCGTAGCTCGACAGCGTGACGATCCGCCCGCCGTCCGCCATCAGGTCCACCGCCCGCTGCGCCCCGAGCACGAAGCTGCGGATGTTCATCGCGTAGGAGCGGTCGAGGTGGTGCAGCTTCAGGTCGCGGATGTTCTTGAAGCTCGAGGCCGCGGCGTTGTCGACGAAGTAATCGAGCCTGCCGAACTCTTCCTTCGCCGCGTCGAAGAGCCGGTCGATGTCCTCCGGCGACTCCATGTCGGCCGCCACGGCGATCGCGCGCCCGCCGCGCTCCCGTACCCCGGCCACGACCTCCTGCGCGAGGTCCTCGTTCACCTTGTAGTTGACGACCACCGAGCCGCCCTGCGCGGCCAGCGACAGCGCCAGCGTGCGCCCGATGCCGCGCGAGCTGCCGGTGATCAGCGCGACCTTGCCCGCCGCGTACCCGTCACCGGTGGGCGGTCCGCCCGCCGCCTCGGTCTCGGCCATTCAGCCCAGCTCCCGCTCGGCGATCGAGGCGTGCACGGGAGCGAAGACCTCGCGGGCGATGATCGTCTTCTGGATCTCGTTGGTCCCCTCCTCGAAGCGCTGCGCGCGGGCGTCGCGATAGACCCGCTCGATCGGCGAGGACGCCCAGAAGCCGATCCCGCCGTGCGCCTGCAGCGCCTTGTCGGTGACCCGGCCCAGCATGTCGACGGCGGTCAGCTTCGACATCGACGACAGCACCGCCGCGTCGGGCGCGCCCGCCTCCCAGCGCCGCGCCGCGTGCAGTACGAGTTGGCGCGAGGCTTCGATGTCGGCGGCGTTCTCGGCCAGCGCGAAGGAGATCGCCTGGCGCTGGGAGAGCGGTTTGCCGAAGGTGACGCGCCGCGCGGCGTGCTCGGCCGCCAGGTCCTGGGCCCGCTGGGCCAGCCCGACGCAGGTCATCGCGACGGCGATCCGGCTCGGCGTCAGGAACCCGCCGAAGGCGACCTGCAGGCCCTTACCCTCCTCGCCGAGCGTGTCGGATACCGGCACCGGGGCGCGGTCGAAGACCAGGTGCCCGTGGTCGGTCCCGCGCACGCCCATCGACTCGCCCATGTCCTCGACCCGCACGTTCGGCGTCTCACGGTCGACCAGCAGCGCGACGGTTCCGTCGGCCCCCGTGGTCCCGGCAAGCCGCGCGAAGAGCAGCCAGCGGTCGCACCGGACCCCGAAGGTGATCAGGTGCTTCTCGCCCGACAGGTAGTAGGTGTCGCCCTCGCGCTCGACCTCGCAGCGCAGGTCGGCGCCGGTCCCGGCCGTCGGCTCGGTGAGGGTGAAGGCGACGGTGAGGTCACCGGTCACCGCCGGCAGCACGTAATCGCGGCGCTGCTCCTCGGTCGCGAACTGGTCGACCGACCGCCACACCCCGTTGGCGACGTGGACGATCATCCGCAGCGAGGCGTGCGACATCGCGAACAGCTCCAGCAGCTCCAGGTAGCGCGAGAACGGGATCCCGGCGCCGCCGTACTCCTTCGGCCCCGCCAGCGAGAGGTAACCGCGCTCCTTCAGCTCGACCCGCAGCTCCGGCGGCACCGCCCGCTCGGCCTCGATCCGCGCCGCCCACTCCTCGCCCTCGTCGGCGACGTAGGCGGCGATCTCCGCCTTCAGGTCCTCGAACCCCGAATCGTCGAAGGTCTCGGGCAGGGGATTCGCGGCTTGCGCGGTCATCGGACGGGCTCCTTGCTGGTCGGTTGCGGCTCCGGCCGGAGCCCCTTGGCGCGGTCGCGCAGGATGTACTTCTGGATCTTTCCACTCGGCGTGCGCGGCATCTCCGTGACGATCTCGACCCGCTCCGGCCAGTAGTGCTTGGACATCTCCCGCGAGTCGAGGAACTCGCGGACCTCGGCGAGGCCGAAGTCCCCGGCGAAGTCGGTGGTGCGGACGATGAAGGCGCAGGCACGCTCGCCGAGGCGGGCGTCGGGCATCGCCACGACCGCCACCTCGGCCACCGCGGGGTGCTCGTGCAGCAGCTGCTCGATCTCGGCGACCGGCACCTTCTCGCCGCCCCGGTTGATGATGTCCTTGACCCGGCCGGTCAGCCGCAGGTAGCCGTCGGCGTCGATCGTCGCCAGGTCGCCGGTCCGGTACCAGCCGTCGGCGGTCATCGCCGCCGCGGTCAGGTCGGGGCGGTCGAGGTACTCCTCGAACAGGCAACGGCTGGTCACCTGGAAGTTGCCCTCCTCGCCGGGGCCGAGCACCTTGTCGTTCTTGTCGACGATCCGGATCCGCGTGCCGGCCAGGGCGCGGCCGTCGGTGCCCCAGACCTTCGCCGGGTCGTCGCCTGGGTCGGCGAGGGCGCCGAGGCAGGACTCGGTCGAGCCCCAGGCGCCGCAGACGGCCGCCGACAGGACCGTGGTCGCGCGCTCGGCGAGCGCCCGCGGCACGGCGGCGCCGGTGACGACGAAGATCCCCAGCGCGGGCGGGGCTTCCTCCTCGCCCGACTCGACCACTCCGACGAGGTCGGCGAGGAACGGCGTCGCCGCCTGCACGAAGGTGCCATCCCACTCGCGCAGCGCCCGGGCGGCGACGTGCGGGTCCCAGACGTCCTGGATGACCTGGGTCGCGCCGAGCGCGAACGCCAGCCACATCCCGTACAGCAGGCCGGTCTGGTGGGCGAGCGGAGTGGGGATGAAGATCGTGTCGTCACGGCCGAGGCCGAGGTGCTCGACCTCCATCATCGCCGCCCGGGTCAGCGCGTCATAGCGGTGCAGGACGCCCTTCGGCTCGCCGGTGGAGCCGGAGGTGAAGAAGAGTTGCGACAGCGCCGTCGGGCCCGGTTTGCGGGCGGCGATCGCCTCGACGTCGGGCTTCTGGCCAGCGATCGCGGCGGCGAAGTCGTGCCAGCGCACCCCGCCGGTCTGCGGCAGCGCGGGCGCCCCGTCGGTGCCGACCACGACGACGTGCTCGACCGGCAGCGGGCCGTCGCCATTCGGCTCGGCCAGCATCGCCGCCGTCTCCTCGGCGTGCCTCCGCCCCCGGAACTCCTCGGCGAGAACCAGGACCCGCGCCTTCGAGCGGCGCAGCGCGAAGCCGACCTCGCGCTCGCGGAAGATCGGCATCAGGGCACAGCAGATCGCGCCGACCTTCATGCAGGCGAGCGTCAGGATCACGAACTCGCCCCAGTTCGGTAGCTGGTAGGCGACGGTCTCGCCCGGTTCGACGCCGAGCTCGAGGAGCAGCGCGGCGGCCTTGTCGGCCTCGCGGTCGAGCTCCTCCCAGGTCCAGACCCGGGTGCCGCCCGCGCGCACGTCGACCAGCGCGTCCTCGCCCGGCCGCTCGCGCGCCCAGCGCCCCACCCAGTCGACGATCGGCACCTCCGCCGCCTGGTCGATCGCGATCGACTCGGTCGCGCGTCGGCCGCCCTCGACCTCGCTGCTCGCCACCGCCGCGCCCTCGGCGGAGCGGTCGCGGTCGTTCTCGATCGAGAGGTCGAGGCCGATCGACGCCATGTCGTCGAGGAAGGTCGGGTAGGAGATCCGGTAGGCGTTCGGGTAGGTCAGCGAGCTCTCGCCCCGCGCCCGTGACGCGGCGACGGTCAGCGACATGTGCACGCGGTGGTCGTTGAAGCTGGAGAGGGGGGACCCGGTCAGCGCGCCCTCGATTCCGCGCACCACCATCTCGTCGCCCTGCTCTTCGACATCGCCACCCATCCGGTTCAGCTGCAGCATCGAGACGACCCGGTCGGACTCCTTCAGCCGCACGTGGGCGACGTTGGAGAAGCGGGTCTCGCCCTCGGCGAACTGGCCCATGGTGGAGAGCACCGGCAGCATGTCGGGCATCGGCCCGCAGTCGATCTCGACCCCGCGCAGCCGCACCCCGTCGTGGCGCACGCGCACGCCGCCCGCGGCGCGGTCGAGCTCCATCGGCAGCCCCATCTCGGCGACCACGTCGAGGAAGTGCGCCTCCGGGTGGTCGACCTTGGCCCCTTCGATCTCCGCCACCCCGCCGAAGAAGACGTCGGAGGGGTGGATCGAGGTGGCGGCGAGGCCGAAGGCGAGCGAGCCGATGTCGGGCGGCAGGGTGACGTCGGCGGGCTTCGCGGTCTGGTTCGGCTCGATCTCGAAGCGGCGCCAACCATCGGACACGCCGACTTCGAGCCCGAACTCACGCATCATGTTCACCGTCAGTTCGACGTAGGGCCGCTCGTTCAGCGTGCCCTCGACCTCGATCGTTGTCGGCCCGGTCGCGAATGGCGCGACCATGATCAGGCCGGAGATCCACTGGCTGAGCGTCCCCGCGATCGATGCCCGGCCGCCGCGCGGGCGCTGCGGCTGGACCGCGATCGGCGGCGTCGCGTTCGCGGCGGAAAGCTCGATCCCGCAATCTCCGAGCGCCTCCAGAAGCGGCCCGACCGGGCGGCGCTGGAAGTACTTCTGACCGGTGATCGTGACCGGGGCGTCGGCCAGCGAGGCCAGCCCGATCATGAAGTACAGAGTCGTACCCGAGGAACCGACCGAGACGGTGTCGCGGAGCGGCCGGTAGGGGAGGCCGCCGCGGACGAGGAAGCCGTCGTCGGTCTTCTCGATCTGCGTGCCGAGGCCGGTCAGGACCTCGATCGTCGATTGGACGTGCCTGGCGGCGACGCCGCCTTTGATGCGGCTCTCGCCCTCGGCCAGCGACGCCAGCATCAGCGCCCGATGGGCGTGGTACTTGGACGCGGGGACCGAGATCTCGCCTTCCAGGCGTCCCGACGTTTCCCTCACATAGAGATGCACTGGCCAGAACGTATATGTAGAGCCAGTCGTGAAGCGGTCTGCGTACCCCGATCAGGCGGGTACCGCGGCGTCTCCCTCCGCCCGAACCGCGATAATCGCTCCGCATGAACGCCCGGTGCCGTCCGCAGTGAACCCCACAGCAGACCCAGTCGTCACCGGGTTAGGCGCGCTCACCCCGGTTGGCCTCGACGCGCCCTCGACCTGGCGCGCGCTCGTCGGCGGGCAGTCGGGGATCGGCCCGATCACCCAGTTCGACGCCTCGGCGCTGGCGACGCGGATCGCCGGCGAGGTGACCGGCTTCGACCCGGTGGAGGTGCTCGGCGCCAAGCGGGCGCACCGCAGCGCGCGGTTCTCGCAACTGGCGATCGCCGCGGCGCGCGAGGCGGTCGCCGACGCGGGGCTGGACGTCGGGGCCGCGGCGGACCGCGTCGGCGTCGCGATCGGCAGCGCGGTGGCGGGGACGCCGGAGACCGAGCGCAACGTGCGGGCGCTGGTGGCGGAGGGGCCGCGGGCGGTCAGCCCCTTCTACGTCGCCTCGACGATCCTCAACATGGCCAGTTGCGAAGTGGCGATCGACCTCGGCGCGCACGGCCCGGTGACGGCCAGCGCCCTCGCCTGCGCGACCGGGACCTACTCGCTGCTCGAGGCGCGCCGGCTGATCCTCGCCGGGGAGGCCGACGTCGTCGTCGCCGGGGGCGCCGACGCGGGGATCAACGAGGCGGTCATCGCCGGTCTCTCCAACATGGGCCCGCTCTCGGAGAACAACGACGACCCGACCGGCGCCAGCCGCCCCTTCGATTCCGACCGTGATGGCTTCGTCTTCGGCGAGGGCGCGGTGGTGATGATCGTCGAGTCGGCCGCTCACGCGGCGGCCCGCGGTGCGACGCCGTATGGCTCGATTGCCGGTGGCGCCCTCACCTCGGACGCCTTCCACATGAGCGCCCCGGAGCCGAGCGGCGATTATGCCGCCGGCGCCATCGGCCTCGCCCTCGAGCGCTCCGGGATCGCGCCGGAGGATCTCGGCTACATCTGCGCCCACGGCACCGCCACCCGCGCCAACGACGCCTCCGAGACCCGCGCCATCCGCAAGGCCCTCGGCGACGCCACCGACCACATCCCGGTCTCCTCCCCCAAGTCCATGGTCGGCCACCTGATCGCCGCCGCCGGCGCCCTCGCCGGCATGGCCTGCCTCCTCGGCATGCGCGACGGCCTCCTCCCGCCGACCATCAACCTCACCAATCCCGACCCCGAGTGCGACCTCGACCACATCGCCCTCACCGCCCGCAAAGCCGATGCCTCCACCGCGATCGCCAACGCCTTCGGCTTCGGCGGCCAGAACTGCGTGGTGGCCTTCCGCCGCTAGCCGCTGCAACAGCCCCGAGCACGCCGCCCCGCGTTCCCACTTTGCCGTAACCGGTACGACAAAGTGCGACCGCGGACGGCCGCGCTTCCCGGCCCCGAAGGGATGGGCTGGGGGAAGCCGGCGCCCGGGTAAGGGCCCCGGCCCCCAGAAGCTGTCGCCCCCGGAGGGATGGGGTCTCGGGAAGCTGACGCCCGGCGGGAAAGGGCCCCGGCCCCCTCGAGCTGTCGCCCACAGCGGAAAGGGATGCGCCCGTCTCGTCCACGGCCCTGGCCGAGACGGCCGGGTATGAAAGCGGTGGAGGAAGGCCCACGGGAAACCCACGGGAGCACCACGGATCCCTCACGGGACCGTCACCGAAGAGAGACCCCGTCACGAAGACGTAGGGAACTCCA
>JAFDWO010000002.1 GCA_018268415.1 Actinomycetota bacterium
CCGCCGAGCTCGCCTGGCTCGCCGACCCGCGCCACGCCGACGGGGAGCGCTGGCGCTCCTACCTCGAGTCCCAGCAGGAGCGGCTCGCCGACCTCGACTCCCACCTCCCCGAGGTGTACCTGGCGATTTCCCTGACCGAGGGACGACAGGGCGGCGGTCCGCTCCGCTCGATCGACCGGGCCAGACGGCGACTCGAGGAGGTGGTCGGGGTCGGCGCGCCGAGCCCGATCTCCGCCTCGGAGCTAAGGGTCCTCGCCGAGGCCGAGCGTCGCGCCTTCGGCCGCGCCGCCTCGGTGATCGGACTGCGCAGGGCGACCACCGCCGAGCTGCAGTGGCTGCTCCGCCGCGCCGTCTGCCGCGGTCTCGGCGAGCCGCCGCTCGAGGAGGGCTGGGAGCCAGACGCGCTGATCCTCGGCGACCCCGAGGGCGAGGCGAGCTATGAGCCGCTCGAATCCGACCTCTGGTCGACAGCGAACGCGCCGATGCGCGAGGAGCCGGGACGGCTGCCCTCGCTCGTGGTCGAGTCGGAGCTGGGGGACTCCCACCAGGCCTTCCTCTGCCTCGGCTCGCTCGCCGAGGAGGCCGAGTTCCCCGGCGCGGCCGAGCTGCTCTTCGCCCCACTCGAAGGCGTGGGGCCCGTCGACGCGGTGCTCCACGCCGACCTCGTCGCCAACCGCGAGGCGCTGGCCCAGGTACGGCGCCGGGTCCTCGACGCCGAGCACACCTACAAGGAGCAGCTCGCCGGCTCCCCGACCGGGCCGGGCGCGCTCGCCGAGGAGGACCGCGAGCTGGCGCGTGAGTACGAGGCGATCCTCTCCTCGGTCGCGCGCCCGCCGATGCTGCGGGCCTCGATCTCGCTGGGCGTCGCCGCGGCCGACCCTGAGACCCTGGAGGCGCGGGTCACGACCCTGCGGGAGCGTTACGGGGAGGTCGCCCTGCATCGCCCACGCGGGCTCCAGCACGCCCTCTTCGCCGAGCACCTGCCGCGGCCCGACGGCGGCGCGGTCGCCGACTACCGCCGCCAGATGACCGCCGAGCAGGTGGCGGCCACGGTGCCGGTGGCGACCGCGGCGGTCGGCTCGCCGGGAGGGTTCTACCTCGGCTTCGACCCGGTCGCGGGCAGGCCGGTGCGCTTCGACCCGACCGAGGCGCCGCGGGACTCGCGGCCATCGGCGGTCCTCCTCACCGGGACCCTCGGCTCGGGCAAGACGATCGCCGCCCAGGCGATCGCACATGCTGCCCTCCTGCGCGGCTCGCTGGTGATCGACTTCGACCCGAAGCCCGACCATCGCCTCGCCGAGTTGCCCGAACTGGAGGCCGAGGTCGAGGTGCTCGAGCTCTCGGCTGACCCCGTCCACCGCGGGAAGCTCGATCCCCTCGCGATCGGCCTGCCGGAGCTGCGTGAGGAGCTCGCCTCCTCCTATCTGCTGGAGCTGCTGCGCGACCCGCCGCCCTCATGGGAGGTGGCGATCGACCGGGCTGTCCGCGACGCGGTGCGGGAGGGGGAGGACAGCCTGCGGGCGGTCGTCGACCGTCTCCGTGCCGTCGACGCCCACGGAGCCCGCGAGGCCGCCGACGCGCTCGAGGTGATCTCGGACTTCGGCCTCGCCCGGCTCGGCTTCGCGGAGGCGGTGGCCTGATGGCGGCGCCGAGCCTGATCACGATCCGGATGCCCGGTCTGAACCTGCCCGAGCCGGGCACGGAGCGCGCCGCCTACACGCGCTCGGAGCGGGTCTCGGTCGCCACGCTGGCGCTGGTCGCCGCACTGGCGCTGAAGCTGATCTCCGGCGACCGCTCCCGCCACAAGCTGGTCGTCCTCGACGAGGCCTGGGCGCTCTTCGCCTCCTCGCAGGGTCGGGCGCTGCTGAACCGCCTGGTGCGGCTCGGTCGCGCCTTCAACGCGACGATCCTCCTGGTCAGCCAACGGGTCGAGGACCTCGGCGAGCTGTCGCAGCTCGTCGGTGTCACGCTGCTCTTCGGCCAGGACTCGATCCGGGCCGCGGCGGCGGGGATCGAGGAGATAGGCCTCGACCCTGAGGAGGGCGGGCTCGCCCAGCGGGTGACCGAGTACCGGCGCGGGCGCTGCCTGATGCGCGACCTCGACGGTCGGGTCGGCGAGGTCCAGGTCGACGCCTTGCCCGAGCTGCTCGCTGCCCTCGACACGACGCCTGGAGACGGGCGATGAAGGCGTCGGTCCGGTCCCACTGCGGCCGACGATCGCTGCTCGTCCTTCTCGGTGTGGGCGCCCTGGTCCTCGTGGCCGCCCCGGCCGCCCGCGCCGACATCTGGGCGAACGTCGGTCCCGCCTCCTCCCTCGCCGGGCTGGCGACGCGATACCCGCTCGGCAACTACGCACTCGACGAGCACTTCACGGCGATCTCGGCCGGCGTCCTCTCCGGCGTCGACGTCTCGGGCTTGCTGCCGATGATCGCCTACTTCTTCGCCAACGAGCTCTGGCAGCTCACCGCCTGGCTGGCGAACCTGCTGATCGAACTCTTCGCCTTCGCCTTCTCGCTCGACCTGGTGAACGGGTCGGCGGCGACGAATGGCGCCGGGGCGCTCGGACCGGTCTCCCGGGCGATCTCCTCGATCTACGCCGACGTATTCGGCGGGCCGTGGATGGTGCTCGCGGTCTCGGTCTCGGGGTGTTGGGCGATGTGGAAGGCGCTGGTGCAGCGGCGCTACGCGGAGACCGCCGGGCAGCTGGCGCTCTCGCTCGTCTACGTCGGGATCGCGTTCCTCTTCGTCCTGCAGCCGGGGCAGACGATCGGCGAGGCCTCGCACTGGACGAACGAGATGTCGGGGGCGTTTCTCTCGATCGCCAAGGACGGCGAGCCGATCAGCCCGGCCGAAGCGAAGGAAGCCGGCGCGAACCAACTGTTCGGACTGCTGGTCGCCCAGCCCTGGGCGGTGCTCGAGTTCGGCGGCCTCGACCACTGCGTGAAGGCGGGGGGAGGGGAGGAACCGGAATCGGTCGCGGTGCAGCCGCTCCCCGAAGGCGCGGCCCGGCGGCTCGAATCCGGGGACCGGGTCTCCGCGGGCGGCAAGACCTGCGTCGACAACCTGCGCCGCTACGGGCCGCACTTCCTGCGCTTCGAGCCGGGATCGGGGGAACGCGAAGACGAGTTCGAAGCTCTCTCCCACGGCGGCAGCTCGAAGCTGCCCGACGCCGACCCGGGCAAGAAGGACGGCAGCTACGAACTGGGGCCGGTCGACACCCCCGCCGCGGCGGCGATGGAAAAGGGCGGCCAGTACCAGCGCCTGCTGGTCGCGATCGTGGTGTTCATCGCGGAGCTCGGCGCCTTCGTCCTGCTCGGCGCGCTCTCGATCGGGGTGATCACCGCCCAGGTCCTGCTGCTCCTGCTGCTGGCCTTCAGCCCGGTCGCGCTGGTCGCGGCGGCGATCCCGGAGAGAGGGCATCAGTTCTTCAAAGGGTGGCTCTCGAAGCTGGCCGGGCTCCTGCTGCGGAAGGCCGCCTACTCGTTGGTCCTTGCGGTGCTGCTGGCGGTCTGCGCGGCGATCTCGGCCGCCACCTCGGAGCTCGGCTGGCTGCTCTCGTTCGGGCTTCAATGCGCCTTCTTCTGGGCGGTGTTCCTGCAGCGGCGCTCGCTGACCGATGGCCTGATCGGAGCGGTCACCGGGCCGGGAGTGCCGGGAGGGGGGAAGGCGCTCGAGGTCCTGGCGCTCTACTCGGGGGCGAGGCTCGGCGCGAGGACCGTGACCCGGCCCGTTAAAGCGGTCGGCTCGCGGATGCGTCCGGGCCGCACGCGGGAGGTGGCACGACCCGACGCGACGAGCGCGCAGTCCCCGGGAGGCGACGGCTCGACTCCGGATCGCGGGCCCGGGACCCGCCGGAGCGGGGACGATCGGCCCCGACCCGCAGCACGATCTGAGGCAGCCGAAGCCGCAGGGACCTCTTCGGCCCACGGCGAGCGCTCGGAGGCGGGGGCCGAGGGGCCCGCCCGGGCAGGGCGCGTGCCCGATCGAGAGCGAGCGGCCGACCGCGACCGCCCGCGGCAGGAGAGCCGCCCGGAAGGGGATCGACCCCTAACCGGCGTCGACCCGAGCCCCGAGCGCCGCCAGGCCGCGGAGCGATCCGAGAAGCAGAAGCCCGCCCGGCGGGCCGACTCCGGACGTCGGGCCGCGGCCTCCTCGCCGCCGCGGCCGAAAAGGGCCGGGAAGCGAGCGCAGTCGACGCCCCCGCCCGCCGGCTCTTCACGCCCGCGCGAGGGCGGCCTTGGCGAGGAGCTGCGAGCCGACGCCGACCGGGCGAGGGCGGAGCGGAGGAAGGCCGGATCCGAGGATGCGCCGCGCAAAGAGTCCGCCGCCGGAGCGTCGCAGGCAAAGCCCGCACGAGGCCGGCCCAAGCCGGACGACTCAGAGGAGGTGCGATGACGGCCGGTGCCCGCAGGGCCTGGCCGCTCGCCGCGGCCGGGACGGCGGCTCTGATCGCCGCGCTCCTCACCGCGGCGATCATGGCCACGTTCGGCGCCCAGCTCGGCTGCGTGGGCGGCGGGGGTGGTGGCCTCGCCGGGGGGCCGGCGCCGGCGGCAACGGCGCTCCGCGCGATCCCCGCCGCCCGCCTCCACATATATATGGGGGCGGGGGCACGGTTCGACATCAGCTGGCCCTTCCTCGCCGCCATCGGTGTGCAGGAGTGCGGGACCGACGGCCACTGCGGGCTCGCGCCATCGGGCTGCGCTGGGGTGATGGAGATCGCCTACGTGCGGGGGTCGGAATGCAGCCCCGATCCCTCGGTGCCGACCCTCTGGGAGCGCTTCGGCGTCGACGCCGACGGCAACGGCGCCTCGATCTTCGATCCCGCCGACGCGATCTTCACCGCGGCGCGGATCTTCCGGTCTGACCTTGGCGCGCCTCCCGCCGGCGGCCCCTACAAGGGCTACTACCAGGCCGCCTGCAGCTACTACGGGGCCTGCGCCGACGGGATCGTCGACTACGCCCACGAGGTGATGGCGCGTGCAGTCTCCTTCGGATTCGGCCACGAAGGGAGGGTCTCCGGCGGCTCCCACGAAGCGGTCCGCGGAGCGCAGGGGGCCGCGTGCGGCGGCTCGGCCGTGATCGGGACCGGTGCCTCGGGCTCGACGATCGTCAGGGTCGCGCGTTCCCAACTGGGCGTGACCGAGAGTCCCCTCGGCTCCAACTGCTCGAAGTTCGGCCCCTGCGAGGAATGGTGCGCGCTCTTCGTCGCCTGGGTCTGGGAGCACGCCGGGGTGCCGATGCAGGGCGGCACCCCGCCCTTTGCCTACTCAGGCTCCTTCTACGGTTGGGTGACCGAACACGGCGGTCGCGTCCTGCCGCCGGGCGCCACGCCCTCGCCCGGCGACGCCGTCCTCTACGGCTGGGGCCCGACGGCCTCCGAACACGTGGGCATCGTCGAGTCGGTCCTCGGCGGCGAGATCGTCACGATCGAGGGGAACTACGGCGACCGGGTCGCCAGGGTCGGGCCGTTCCCCCCGGCCCTCGCGGTCGCCGAGGGCGAGCCCGGACCGATCTACGCCTACGCCGAACCGCCGGGCGTCGGTGCCGGCGACGGAGGGAGCCAGTCGTGACCCGGCTGCGCGCGCTCATGGAGCGGCCGGTCGACGCCGAGGTCGCGCGGTGGGTAGTCGTCCTGGCGCTGGTGGTGACGGTCGGCTTGCTCGGCGTCATCGGGCTCTCGGCGCGAGGCGGCGCCCCCATGCGCCCGGTCACACGGGCGCGGGCCGACGCCATCCATGCCCCGGCCGCTCCGCCGAGGATCATCCACCGCCAGGGGGAGTCTCGTCGCCAGGACCCCCAGGACAGGCCCGGCAGCGCCGCCCACCGCAGGACCGCCCGCGAGCTCGCCGCCCACCGCGGCCTCCAGCACCTCCCCTGGCGGGGCGACGGCGTCTCGATCTCGCTCGTCGGCGCTCGTCGCGGGAAGGCGGTCCTGGCGGTCAGGGGACCCGACCCCGCCGCCGATCACCGCGCCTGGCGGGCTTTCCTCGATCGCTTCCGCGACGACGGCAGCTCCTACCTTCCCCGCTTTCGGGTCTCGGGAGGCGGGCGTGTCCGGTAGGCGGATCGTCGACCTATTTGCCGGGGCGGGAGGATGGGAGGAGGGGCTGCGCACCCTCGGCCATCGGGCGCTCGGCATCGAGTGCGATCCGCTGGCGTGCGCAACCGCGCGGGCGGCCGGCCACGAGCGCCTCGAGGCCGACATCGCCGCACTCGACCCGGAGGGCTTCGGGCCGCTCTGGGGCCTGATCGCCTCGCCGCCCTGCCAGGCCTACTCGATCGCCGGCAAGAAGCTCGGCCGGGCCGACAAGGCGGCGGTGATCGCCTGCGCGCACGAGCTCGCCGCCGGTCTCGACTCGCGCTCCCGCCACCTCGAGGGCTGCGCCGACGGCCGCTCGCTGCTGACCGTCGAGCCTCTGCGCTGGGCGCTGGCGCTCCGTCCCCGCTGGATCGCCCTCGAGCAGGTGCCGGCGGTGCTGGAGCTCTGGGAGCTCTTCGCAGATCTGCTCGGATCGCACGGCTACCAGTGCGCGGCCGGGCTCCTCTCGGCCGAGCGATACGGCGTCCCCCAGGTCCGCAAGCGGGCTTTCCTGATCGCCTCGCTCGACGGCGCGGTCGCTTTGCCCGCGCCGACCCACCGCTCCTTCCACCCGCGTCGCCACTCGGTGCCCCCTGAGGAGGCGGACCTGCCGAGCTGGGTGAGCATGGCCGAGGCGCTCGGCTGGGGCACAGAGCCCGCGACCCTGCGCAGCAACCACACCTCTTCCGGCCGCATCCCCGGCGGCGCTCCGCGCTCGCTCGACCGGCCCTCCTTCACCCTGATCGGAAGCTCCTACACCTGGCGGATCGAAAAGGGGGTGAGGCAGGAGGACGTCGCGCCCCGTCCGGGCTGGGCGCGACGGCGACCGGCGACGACCGTCCTCGGCGAGCCCCGCGTCTTCGGGCCGGGCTCGTGGCCGCGCAACGGCCACCCGGCGCACAAGGTCCGCCGCGAGACGGTCCGGGTCACGGTCGAGCAGGCCTCGATCCTGCAGGGCTTTCGCCACGACTATCCGTGGCAGGGACCGCGGACCGCCCGCTTCCGCCAGATCGGCAACGCGGTCTGCCCGCCGGTCGGACGGGCTGTCCTCGCCGAGGCGATGCGGCCGTCGCTCGCCTCGGGACGACGAATCTCCGACGCAAGCGACGACGCATCGCGAGTCGCTTCCCGCGACGCATCGGACGACGGTCCGGATTCCCCCCGACGACCGCCGATCCGGCCTCGGAAGCGACCTCGCGGCGTCCGTCGCACGCCTAAATCTTCCCCTCCGAAGGAGGTCCGCTGATGAGCTCCCGCGGCGGCAAGGACGATCCGCGCCCGATCGTCCTCCTCGCTCTCGCGATCGTCGCCGTGGCGCTCTGGCACCTCGCCTCCCGGGCGCATCTCGATCCCGGCGCGCTCCGGATCCGTCTGGTCTCGCTGATCCCCGTCGCACTCGGCGCGACCGCGATCGCCTCGGCGCCGGCGACGCAACGCATCCTCGCCACCCGCCACACGCTCGCCTCGCGGCGAACGGTCGCGATCGTCCCGGCCGACGGCTTCGCCCCGCGACCGGAGACGGTCGCGGCCTTCGCCGCGGCCCTGGCCGCCGGGTCGCGGCGGCGCGGCGCCTGGGCCGACCGACCGGCGAGCGCGATGCGGGTCCGCCTCGCCAACGACGCCCGCGGGAGGCTCGCCTACCTGCTGGAGGTCCCAGAGAGAGACGTCTCCCGCCTGCGCAGCGCCCTGCACGCCTATCGCGGCATCGAGCTGAGGGACGCCTCCGAGGTGCTGGCGACGGACGAGAGCAAGGCTGTCGCCGAGGACAGGACGACGGTGCGCGCGGAGATGGTGCTCGCGAGGCCCTCGCACGAGCCGCTCGCCCGCCCGGCCCTTGACCCCGATCCGCTCACCCCCTTCGCCGCCGCCCTCGCCGGGGTGAGGCGCGAGCACGGGGTCGAGGCAGAGGTCTGCGTCGACCTCCTGCCCGCCGCCGGGATGCGCGAGGCGCGACTGCGGCGGCGGATGCGCAGGCGGGCGAGGAGGCGCGGCGGCGAGCGCGGGCGGCCCGTCGGCGAGGTCCTGGGCGGCGCCCGCGAGGGCGGCCGGGCGAACGACCTGGACCTTTTCGACCGGCGGATGTTCGCCAAGGGCCTCGAGTCGAAGCTGCGGGAGGGGGCGAGCCTCTTCGAGGTCCAGGTGCTCCTCCGCGTCACCGCCCCCGAGAAGGCGATGGCGCTCGCCGTCCTCCGCGACCTCGAGGCCGCCTTCGCCCCGACCGCCGACCGCAACCACCTGCGGGTCCGCGGCCTGCCGATCCTCGGCACCGGCTTCCTCGGCTCAGACCTGCCCTGGCGGCGACGGCGCTTCGACCGGCGGATCGAGACCGGGCTCTTCCGGCCCGCGAGAAGGGGCATCGTCACCGCCGCCGAGGTCGCGGGCTTCCTGAAGCCGCCGACCTCCTCCTGTCCGGTCGCCGAGCTGCTGCGCTCGGGCGCCGTCCTCTCCGCGCCGCCCGCCCTTCCGCGCTTCGATCCGCGTCGGGCCGACCTGATCCCGATCGGCCGGGTGCAGACCGAGGCCGGCGGGCGCCTCGTCGGGGTGCGCGCCGAGGAGAGCTTCTTCACCTACGTCGCCGGGCGCTCGCGCTACGGCAAGACCGAGGCGGCGATCGCGATGTTCACGCACCTGGTGCGTTCCGGACACGGCGGCCTATTCCTCGACCCCCACGGCGACGCCCTCGACCGGATCAGGCCCTACCTGACCGAGCCGGAGGTCGCCTCACGGGTGGTCGAGATCGACCTCGGCCCGGGCGGGTCCGACGCCCAGCCGACCTGGAGCCTCTTCGGGATGAGGGGGGTGGACCCCGAGGCGAGGGTCGACGCGATCGTCGCCGCCTTCGCCGCGGCGGTCGGCTGGGGCGAGAAGTCGACCAGGGCGATCAACCTGACCACCCAGGCCGCCGCGGCGCTGGCGCGGGTGGCCGAGGTGGTCGACGAGGAGATCGCGCCGACGATATTCCAGTTGCCGACCCTCCTCACCGACGAGGACTGGCGGGCGGCCGTGGTCCCTTTCCTGCCAGCCCACGCCCGCGCCTTCTGGACCGATCGCTTCCCGCTCCTCTCCCCCGAGGCGGTGACGCCGGTGACCAACCTCGTCGACCGCCTGCGCACCTCGCGCGCGACCACCGCGCTCTTCGGTCGCAGCGAGGGGAGCTTCTCGGTGCGCGAGGCGATGGACCGCGGCCTCGTCGTGCTGGCCTGCCCCGGCTCGGGGGGTCCGAGGGAGAAGCTGGTCGCCGGCCTCCTCGCCTTCGACCTCCTCCACGCCGCGCGCTCGCGGGCGGCGCTCGACCCCGGCAGTCGCAGGCGCTTCGTCGCCGTCTTCGACGAGGTGCAGTCCTACGACGGCGAGAGCCTCGCCGCCCTGCTCGAGCAGTCGGCCAAGTTCGGACTGCGGGCGATCTTCCTGAACCAGGACCCCGAGCGCCTGCGCCCGGCGACCCTCCGCGCCCTCACCACCAACCGCTCCCATCTCCTCGCGACGGCGCTCAACTCCCGCTCGGCGGCACTCGTCTCGCGGGAGCTCGGCGGAGGGGTCGACCCCGCCGCGCTGACCCGCCTCGAGCGCTTCCGCTTCGTCGCCCAGGTGACCGAGCGCGGCGAGCTCTCCGAGCCCTTCGCGCTCGGCGGGGTGCGGGTCGAGGACGTGCTCGGCGAGGGGAGCCCCGAGAAGCTCGGCGACCTGCGGGCGGCGGTCGAGGCGTCGGGGCGCAGGCGCAAGGCGGTCGAGGCGCTCGCCCACCAGGAGACGCTCGACGCCCGCATCCGGGCGACGCTCGAAGGGCTCGCCGCCGAAGGCCGCTCGGGGGGCCACGGAGGCGGGGAGGACGACGAGCAGATCCGCTTCGGTGGGTCCGGATGACGTCGGCCCTCCCGACCCGCGCCGAGTCGGGCGCGCCCTGGATCGAGGCGCTCGCCTCCCTCGCCCAGCACCGCGTGCTCACCACGGCCCAGGTCCACGCGATGCACCTGCCTGGGCGGAGGGTGCGCCAGGCACAGCGGCTCATGGCCGAGCTCGGCGGCGAAGGCCTCGTTGACCGCGCCGTCGGCCTCGGGGCGCAGCGGGTCTGGTTCGCGACCGCGCGCGGGATCGAGGCGGTGCGCTCGGCCGGGGCGCTCGAAGGCGAGCCGCCGCTCCTCGACCGCCGCTCGGCGGCGGGGCGGCTGATGGCCCACACGCTCGCCGTCAACGACGTCGGGATCGCCTTCATGGTCGCCGCGCGGGAGCGGGGCGAGGAGTTCGGCGCGCTCTCCTGGCGCCATGAGGTTGCCCACCCCTTGAGCGCGCCCGCGCGCCGCCGTCGCCGGAGGTGGAAGGCCGCCGACGCCGTCCTCACCTACCTGCGCTCCGAGGGCTCCGAGACGGTCGTCGAGCAGCGCTTCCTCGAGCTCGACCGCGCTACCCGCCCGGCCGAGGGCCTCGCCCGCGAGCTCGCGCTGTACGGGCGACTCCGCCGCGCCGAAGGGCCGGGCGGAAGGCCGCTCTGGCGGGACCGTTTTCCGGCCTTCCCGTCGGTCCTGTGCGTGCTCGCGGGCTCGCGCGCCGATCTGCTCCGTCGGCGCCGCGACGCCGTCTCGGCCTTCCTGCGCGCCGACCCGGAGATCGGCTCCTCCGCGCAGCCCCCGATCCGCATCGGCCTGCTCGAGGACCTCTGCGCGTCGGGGCCGTTCGCGCCGGTCTTCGAGGAGGCGAGGGAGCCGGGGCGCGAGATCGACTGGCTGGGGAGGGAGGGATGAGCGGCCCAGCGGTGCCGACGCTCGCGCTCGACCCCGAGACCGTCGAGACGCTGGCCGAGGCGATCGCCGCCCGGGTGGTGGCGCTCGCCTCCCGGCGCGAGGAGGACAGCTGGATGACGAGCGCCGAGGCGGCGCGCCACCTGGCGGTGCCGATCTCGACGCTCCGCAAGTGGACGGCGGCCGGGGCGGTCCCGTTCTCCCAGGACGTGCCGGGCGGGCGCTGCTACTTCCGGCGCGCCGAGCTCGACCGCTGGCGCGCCGAAGGCGGGAGCGGAGACCGGCGAAGCCCGATTAAATGATCTGCGGAAGAAGAAAAGCGGCCCCGCGACGAGCATGCGTCCGGGGCCCGGCCCAGGGAGCTGTAACTCCGTGAGCGATTCAGAGCCTAGCCGCCGACGGCGGGTGCCCGGCGCCGCCAACCGCAACCTGTACGAACGGACGGCCTCGACCGGGGAGGCGGTGTATGAGATCGGCTACCGCGACGCCGACGGGCGCCAGCGCTTCGAGACGATCGGCCGCAAGATCGGGGAGGCCCGCAAGGCCCGCGACGAGGCCCTGGTGCGGCGGGGACGGGGGGAGCCGACCCATTCCAATCCGCGGCTCCGCTTCGGCGAGGCGGCCGACCGCTGGCTCGTCGAGCAGGTCGCCGACCTGCGCCGCCAGACTCGGAACGGCTACCGCAGCGCGGTGGAGAAGCACCTGCGCCCGCGCTTCGGCAACCGCCGCCTCGACCGGATCACCGTCGACGACTGGGCGCTCCTGGTCCGTCAGCTGCGCGCCGCGGGCCTCGCCGAGTCGACGATCGAGGGCGTCCTGCGGGTCGGCCGCCGCGTCTACAAGTTCGCCGCCCGGCGGATGGGCTGGTACGGGGTGCTGACGATCGCCCTGCTCGAACCCTCGGAGCGGCCGAAGGTCACCGCTCGCCGCAAGCACCGCATTTACACGCCCGAGCAGCTCGCCCAGACCCTCGCGGCGGCGCACGAGCCCTACCGCACCCTCTTCTCCTTCGCCGCCGCCACCGGCGCCCGGGTCTCGGAGTGCGTCGGACTCGTCTGGGCCGACCTCGACCTGCGCGACCCCGAGGCGGCGACGGTCTCGATCGAGTTCCAGGTCGACCGGGCCGGCGAGCGGCAGGAGCTGAAGACCGAGGCCTCGCGCCGCGAGGTCGAGCTGCCGCCCTCGCTGGCCCGGATGCTGATCGCCCACCGGGCGCGGAGTCTCCATCGCCGCCCCGGCGACTTCGTCTTCGCCACCGCCAGCGGCAAGGCGCTCGGGCAGCGGAACGTCTCCCGCGAGCTCCGCAAGGCGCAGCGGAAGGCCCACGACGGCGACGGACGGCCGACCTTCCCGGTCCTCCACCGCCGCGACTCGGAGGGCAAGCGGATGAAGGTGCCGCGGGGCGCGGTCCCGTGCTTCCACTCCTTCCGCCACACCTGCGCCTCCTGGGCGATCGCCGACGGCGACGGCGCCGAAGAGGTCTCCTGGCAGCTCGGCCACAAGGACTCGATCGTCACCCGCAAGGTCTACATCGCCGAGGTCAGGTCGGCGGAGCGGACCGCGCGGCGGCGCGGCCGGATGGAGGCGCGCTACGGCGACCTCTTCGAGGGTCTGGTACCCGAGGCGCGTGGACCCGCCGAGGACAGGCCTGGTCGCCGAGAGCGCGACCGGCATGGGGGGCGGCGCCACCCGCGCGGCCGGCGCCGCGGCGGGCTCGAAGCGAGCATCGGCACTCCCTCGACCGAAGGCGGCCAGACCCGGAGGGCGGCGGCGTGAGGCTCGGCGCCGAGATCCTCCTCGCCCTGATCGTCGCCTGGAACTTCGGCGGGGTCCTTCTGCGGCTCGGCGGGACCGTCCTCGTGTTTGTCGGTGCGGCCGGCGTCGCGCTCGGAGGCGGTCCGAGCGGGCTCCTGCTCGTCGGGGTCGGCGCCGGTCTGTGGGTCCTCGGCCAGGCGCACCATTTCCTCCGCCACGGCGAATGCCGTGGCCCGCTCGCGCGCCTGATCCTCGAAGGCCGAGGACGTTCAGGGTCGACGACCCCTGCATCGACCGGTTCCCCGACGAACGCAGCGAACGCATATCCGGGGCCTGTCCATCGCCCGGCTGCTTCGAGGAGGACGAGGAGGCGCGGATGACCGACGCCCTCATGATCCGGCGCTTCCTCGCGCGGACGCTTGCCGACGACGCCCTCGCCGACGAGGTCGCCGACCTGCTGTTCGCACACGTCGTCGAGGCCCGCCTCGACGCTGAGGAGGTCGCCGAGCGCCTCCCCGGTCTGATCGAGGGACCGCTCCGGGCCGCGCGGACGGACGACTGGAGGGCGGTTGCCGCCCAGTTGATCGCCGAGGCCCGCGAGGTCGACGGCGAGGCCTCGCCGGCCGGCCCACGGCGGCTGCGGTTCGTCGACTGCGACCGCCAGCGCTATTCGTCCCGGGTGCCGGCCGCCCAGGTGGGGGAGTTCCTGGTCGGCGACTTCCTCGACGACGGCAGCACCGGCGAGGGTGGCGAATTCAAGGTGACGCTGATCGAGCTGGGACAGGGCGGTCGATGGGGCCTCTATCCCTACCTCGAGGCGTTCGACGGCGGCAAGGCGGCGCTGCGGCGCGCGATCGCCGCCGGCCTCCTCGATGCGCTGGGGCCGGTGGCAAGCCTCGAGGAGTTCGCGCGACGGCTGATCGGGCTCGGCTTCGGTGATCGGTCCGACAGGCCACTTCGTGTGGTCGGGGGTGCGGACTGATGTCGGCCGCACCGGAGATCGTCGTCTACGTCCCCGCCGGCGGCCATCCGGCCACGGTCGGGATAGCCCGCGGCTCGGCGATCGTCGGGCGGCCAGTGCGGGGCGGCGCGGAGGTGAGGATCTATTTCGAGGGTGGGGTGTACGGGCAGGTCAACATGACGACGCTCGCCGATCGGGCCCGCCACGCCTTCGGGCGGCTGGCCGAGGACTACCCCACCACGGCGTGCAGGACAGTGCCGCGCGAGGCGCTGGTCGCGGTCGGGACCTTCGAGCCGCGGGCGGGGCGGATCATCCTCACCGGCCTGCACTCCGAAGCCGTCGTGGCGGCCTGGCTCGGGGTGATCCGCCTTAACCCCGAGGAGCTCGGATCGAATGGCGCTAGGGATCGAGGCCGTTGACCAGCTCGCCCGGCTCGACGCCGAAGCCCTCGGCGAGGCTGAGGATCGTCGTCAGCCGCGGCTCGCGACCGCCGCGCTCGAGGCGGCCGATGCTGGTCGGGTGCATGCCGGAGGCGTGGGCGAGGCCGTCCTGGGAGATCCCTTCCCTGGCCCGGAGCTCACGCATCCGCTCCCCGAAGGCTCGGCTGGCAAGCTCGGCGTCTTCGTGGGTCTGGCCGGACACGTCGGGGAGCGTGGCGGCTCCCGACCGAACGGACCAGAGCGTAACGGTCGGGAGCGCATTGGCCTAGAGCGTGTTGGTCGGGTACGCTGTCGGCGCTCAGGGGAATTTGGACCGTGGAGGTGGCAGAGTGGATGACGTAGTCGGGCGGATCATCGAGCACCCGATCCGCAAGCGGCTGATCGAGGCGCTTTGGCACTCGAGCGAACCTCTCTCGGCCCGTCGCTTCCATTCCGAATACAGCGACGGCACGGCTACCCTGGCGACGATCAGCTACCACGTCTGCGTGCTCGAGCATGATGGGGTTGCGGAGGTCGCGCGGGTCGACGGCGACGAGATGATCGAGCGCTTCGTCGTGCTCGCCGGGCCGAACTGCGCAGAGGCGGTCCGGCGCCTGGGCCTGACCTGACGCGCCCCTCAGGAGGGCCGGGGCCCAGCCTCTTTCAGGCGGGGGCGGGGAAGTACCGGCGGCCGTCCTTCTTGACCCGTCCCTCTTTCTCGAGGTCACCCAGCACCCGGTACAGGTAATTCGGTTTGATTCTCAGCCGCTTCGCGACCTCGGAGGCCGTGACCCCAGGTGATTTCTCGATCAGGACGACGGCCTGGTCGGCGCGACCGCCGGCTCGACGCCGACGACTTTTCGGCGAGGATTTGGTCGTCGCTTTGGCTTTGCTCCCCCGCGGCCGTCCCGGTCGCCGCCGGGTCGCTTTGCCGCCCAGCGCGGCCAGAGCGCGCTCAAGGTGCTGTCGCTCCTCGTTCAACTCGTCGAGGCGCTTGCTGATCAGTGCATGTGCGTCCTCGAGTACCGCCGTCGCTTTCGGCATTCCGCTCCTTCGATTCAGGACTGGTGATCGAGGCCGCAGTCTCCCACACTGGACTGTGGCCTGGGTGCCATCGTCAGACCTAGGCAGAGCGGACCTCATCAGCCGTTGATGACTTGACCAGCCACTGTTGTCGACCGGAGATCGGGCGCCCTGGCCGATCCGATCCCGGAATCCGAGATAGATTAAATGTGGTGACCGGCGAAGAGGCGAAGCCCGCGCCACCGAGCAGGGATCAGGATGGGATTCCACTTCCGTCAGGGGTCCCGAGTTGGCTGCCGCCATTCATCTATGTGTTCGTCGCGATCGCGTGTGCGGCGCTGCTGGTCGTCCATACGTTCTGGGGTTCCGAAACACCGACGACCGTTGACACCACTTCCCTCGGCCTTCTGGCTCTCCTTCTGATCCTGCCGTTGGCTCCATACGTGACGAAACTTCGCGCCGGCGAATTGGAGGCCCAGATCGGAAGGGCCGAGGCGCGCGATCTACGCCAGGCGGCGGGCGAACTGCCGCCGCCGGAGCGGGAGCAGGACGGCGCAGCGTTGGGGGACGAACTCGGCGTGGTCGAGTTGACTGAACGCGACCCGCCGCTTGGATTGGCCAAGTTGCGGATGGACCTCGAGCGGGAGGTGCGGCGTATTTACCAGCAGCGGGTTCGGAAACCTGCGACGCGAGGTCTCTCACTCGGGATGATGATTCGCGAGTTGGTGCGGGATGATGTCCTACCGCCGGAGATCTCGGCCCCGCTGCAGGATGTAACTGGACTGGCCAACCGCGCGATCCACGGAGAGTACGTACAGCGTGAGGCTGCGGAGGAAATCGCCGAGGTAGGAGTCAGGGTCGTGGAGGCGCTCCGGGAGCTCGAGAACGAGACGGCCGGGACTGGCGAAAGACTGGACGTCAATCAGAACCGATAGTGCCTGGGGCGGTCCAGCAGGTCGGCCACTCGATGATCTCGCCGATGTCTCCGTCGGGCCCTGCCTCTGAGCCACGGACCAGGCGGCAACGACGGCTCGCTAAGACCTCTCGCCTTCTTCGAGTTGAGCCAGCACCTCCTTTACTGATTCGTCCCTCCCGAAAATTCGCTTTGCTTGCTCGGCTGCGGCTTCCGCGAAGCGCACCTCGAAGTGAGCTGCACCGGGGGCTCGGCCGCCACCGTGTTCGATCAGGTAGTTCTTGAAGGAGTGTGGCGCTGAGGCGGGATCGGACTTCCAGCCGGAGATCAGAGCGAGGAAGCTCTCGCCCCGTTCCATGAACCCCTCGCAGAAGAAGAGCTCCTCCGCCGAGAGGATCGCCAAGGGCGCGATCTTCTCCCCCTGAAGGTATCCGTCCATGGTGAGTCGCTTCGTGATCACCCTGTCGATCTCGTCGCGGAGTGGAAAGGCGTGGGACGTCACTATCACCGGCCAGATCCGGGTCGCCGTTGCAGGGTCTATTTCGTCGATCACCAGCCTGCCGTCCAGAAAGGCGCCGATGGAGGTGTCCAGCTGTTCCGCCTTGTCGATCACGAGCCGGCCGACGTCGGCCTCAAAGTCCTCCAGATCGCCCCGGGTCAGGGTTCCGACGCGAAGGGGACCCGAGACGACCTCTACGAATACCGGGAACCGCTCGTAGCCGAGGATGACGTCTGATGAACGTCGCATCGCCGATCGAGAGGTCCCGTAGGGCACATCCGCCGCCACCGGGACCGGCGAGCCGGTGGCCGCGTTTCCGCGGCGCAACGTGCGCTCGACCGAATGCTGAAAGGGGATGCCGAACTCGCCCGTGTAGAGGCTCCGATTGCTCCCCTCCGCTTCGGCCGCCTCGGCAAGCAGATGAAAGACGCCCTCGGTTACTCGCCGGCCCAACGCCCAAGGCGAAATCACGCAATACATGCCGGGCTGTGCCTCGAACAACGGAAAGCGTTCGATCGAGAGCGAGCCATAGGTGGTCGATCCATAGCGCTCCTCCTCCTTCTCAAGTTCGGCTTTCAACCCTGACCGGTCACGGGCAAGAATCTCGAAGAAAGGCGCCCAAACCTCGGGCTCAAGGAGCGTCGATCTGAAGTATTCGGCAGGGTCGAGAACCGCGCCTGCGTTATTGCCGAATCGGGCTTGGACGGCGGCACCTACCACGAAGTAGTCGGCAAGGCTCATCCCGGTGTGGGACCTGAAGGCCGATTCGATCCTAGCCGCTGCCTCACGGGACTCCTGCGGCAGGATCACCCTGTAGATCTCATGGTGGAGGCCGATGCTGGGCAGTCGGTCGTCGTGGTGGTTCACGCCACACTGACGTAGCTCCCAGGACAGCCGCTCCTCCGGAGACTCCACGACCAAGCCGAGATCCAGCAGGTCCGTGACGCCGAAGATGCAGGTCGCCCAGTCCTCGTACAGCGCTTGGTTCCCGAAGTCGTCGGGCTCGCGGTCATCGGCGTGAAGCGCGACGAGACGGGCGAGGTGGATCAGCTGCTGCTCGCAGAAGATCGTCGCCTGCCCTGCTTCTTCGATGGCTGCCAGAAGGACCTGCCCGACTTCTGAGTCGGTACCGACCACATGTCCGATCACCTCCCGCTGGACCTCGGATCGAAAGTACGGCCCGTCAGACGAATGCAGCGTGCTCGCGATGAAGCCCAGATGGGCCATGCAGTCGGCAGCCGAAAGCCCGGCGAGGCGGGAGGCGATCTCCTCCTGCGTCATCGTGTGCGGTCTTCCCAGCGCGGCGGTGAGTTCGCTGTAGGTGAGGTAGACGCCGATGTTTCGGAGTTGGGCTGCCTGCTCTTGGTGGTCGACCGCCACGGTCGGGGGCAGGTACAGGCCGAGGTCATGGCGCCGTCTGAATTCGCCGAAGTCGAGCACCCTTCGAGGCTAGCTATTGGCCCGGCAGGATCAGGCAAGCCATGAAGCGAAGCGGTGCCATCGAGCACCGGTGATTACGCCACCTCGACCGCTTCGAGATTGATGCTGCGGGCCTTAAGTAGCGCGACGTCCTCATCGTCGATGTCGCGGGTCCGCATCCAGAATCGCCATGGAGATTCGGTCAACTCAAGCGGTCCAGGCGAGGCGTTCCCCTGCTCGTCGAAGGTGATCAGGTCGAAACTGCGCAGGCGCAGTTCGACGAGATATTCGAGCACCTCGATCGCCAGCTCGCCTTCGTTCTGGAACTGATCGGCCACGGGCGAAAGCGGACCCGTTAAATGCGGACCTATTTCGACCTCCTTCCTCTTCCTCGGCCAGATCACCATTCCGGCGATCGGCACCTCATCGTCATCGACGATCTCGACTTCGGCAGGGTTGGCTACCAAGGCGCCGTGCTTGTACGCGTGGAAGACGCGCCGCCAGTGTTGCCAGGCACCGCCTAGCCGGACCAGATGTTGACCGACGAGTTTGGCGGTCGCCCGCTCGGCCGCCTCGATCGCAGTCCGCTCTCGTGCCGAAAGGGGCGGCACGAACTCGTAGAAGTCGAACATGGTGTGACCAGCCATCTCAAAACCACAGAGCGCCATGAAGTAGGCGGGGTCGCGCTTGTGAAGGCGGGCATAGAAATCATTCACGTGTGCGGGCCGGTAGATGGTCGCTTTGACATAGGAGGCGAGGCCCGCGAGCCCTTCCATCGAGGCCGCTGCGAAGTTCCCGAGGTCCTCGATCGCCTGCATCGCGTCGCCGGCAAGCCCCAACAACGCCAGCTGACCCTCATGCCTCCCGCCTGCGGACTCGACCTCGTCTAGTTGTCGGCGGCTGTCGGCGATCGCTTGCCGGCGTGCGTACGTGACCTGGGATGCGTAAGCCAGCAGATAGGCCCGCTGCGGCAGCAGAGACTCTCGGGCATCCGGCAGTGGCACCTGCGGTGGCCTAGTCATCATCGCGTCTCCAGAGGATCCCCGCCAGCGCTTCGCGGTCGGGGGCGCCCAGTTGGTTCGCGAACTCCTCGCCGATGACATGGCGATGGTTGGTTTCGAGCGCAAACCGCCTCGCCTCGGCGAGCCGGGTCAGCAGGTTCGCGGCGCCGGCGGCGATCTTCCGCACGGCCGCCACCGCCTCCGCCGTGAGGTCGACGGTGTAGGTCGTAGTTATGACGGTCTGCTTGTCGTCGTCAAGCTCGGAGACGAGGCTTGCCGCGAAGGGTCGCTTCTGGATGAGGTCTACCTGCTCGGAGAGGATGCCCCCGCCCGGCGGATCGAGCAGGAAGCAAGCCGGGACCAGGGAGAAGCCATGCATGACGTTCTTGATCGACCGCCGATGGAAGAGCCAGAATCCCGCGACCATCTCTATCTCCTGCTCGAGTTCGCGAGCGGAAATCTCCCTGAGCCGGCGTAGCGCTCGGCGCTGGGCGTCCGTCCAGCCCTCCTCCTGGTATATCGCCTTGTCGGTCGGCATCAGCCAGAGCTCCGGCACGTCGAGTCGGCTCTCGACCAGGGCTGAGAACGTCTCGTCCAGCTCCCATGCCGCATAGGAGGTGAAGCGAAGCCAGTCTGGCTCGTTAGCGAGAGCGTTAATCAAGGCACCAAGGTCCTCACAGACGAGAAGCGTGCGCTGCAGGACGAGGAGCCCGTGGGCAGTCATTTCCGGTTCGGCCGCGGCGCGCGATGCCGCCTCATCGTAGAGGCGCCCTGCCCGCTCCACCGCGTCCAGCCTGAACTCGGCGATCGCACGCATGCCACCCAGCTGGCTGTAGAGCTCGGGGCCCAGTTTCTGCTCGACGTACCCTGCGTCGGCACCCAGGGTCTGCAGCCGGATCTTCACCACCGCGAGACTACGGGGCGGAACGGCAGTCGATCGTGATCGCGGTCAGCTAGCCGAAAGGCAGGCTAGCCTCGGGGTCATGCTGGAGCGTCACGAATACAAGGGTCCGTGGTGGCCGCCCGATGACGATTCGGATCCGCTTCCGGGAACACTCGCCGTCGAAAAAGGCAAGGCCACGCTCGAGGTGATCGGCGACTTCGGGCGGGAGTTGATCTCGAGCAGCGAGAGACAGCAGACTTACTCTTTGAATCTGGAACAGAAGCCCAGGCTTCTTGGTACGAGCACCGACGGGAAGCCGATCACGCTTGAGGGGCTGTGGGAGGCGGGTTCGAAGATCCATTTCCCCGGGTTGCCGACCGCCGACTACCGGACCCGTGCTGTACTGGTCGGTAGGCACTTCCCCGAGGGCGAGAAAATCACCTTCGACGAGATCGCGATCGGCGCAAGCGATCTGAATGCGTGGACCCGGGTATCCGGGTTCAGCACGAGCATCGAGACCGAAGACCTCGACGATCAAGGCCACTCCGCATTTGTCGGGGCTGAGGCTAGGTATGAGGCACCGGAGGAGATACGCATTGATCTCGCCCGCGGCGAGGAGATCGCCATAAGCTTCACATGCCAGAGCAATGGGCTCTGGGGACGGAGCGACAGGGTGGAGATGCGACAAGAAGCGGCCCTGCGTTGGCGCTTTCCGCGCCCCATCGACTTGGCCTCCGTGTTCGACAAGGTCGGGCAGATTCGTAACTTCCTGAGTTTGGCGGTCGGTCGCCCGGTCTCGATCACGTCGGTCGCTGGCTTCAAGAGCACGTACAAGTTGGGCAACAGCGACACTCTTCGCCCGATCGAGCTGTACTGGGAGATCCCGCACAACCCAGAACCTCCTGAGAATGCACGTGACCCACGCGAGATGCTCTTCACGCTCACCGAGATCGAGCCGGATGCTTCGACGACGATCAAGAGATGGCTGGCCAGGCAGGACCGTCTAGAGCCAGTGTTCAACCTCTACTTCGGCACCCTTTACCACCCGAACCTCTATCTCGAGGTCAGGTTCCTTGCCTTTGCCCAGGCGCTCGAGACCTACGACTTCCGGTGCCGTCGCAAGCCGGGCTCCAAGAGCCTGGCCGAGCGGACCAGAGATGTCCTTGGTCAATGCAGGGCGGTGACCAAGCGGATCGTCGGCCCGGACACCGACGCCTTCATCACCGAGTTCAAGAATACTCGCAACTACTACACGCACTACAACCCGAAGCTCGAACGGAAAGCCGCGAAAGGCACTGCCCTCTATCTCCTCACCCTCCAGCTGCAGACTATCCTCGAGATGTCGTTTCTCGCGCAGCTCGGCTTCCCATGCCGGACGGTAGAGGGGGTCCTGGAAAGGGCGGGTCGCTTTGCGGAGATCGAGCATTTCCGCGCTAGCGTGGCCGAGCAAGAGACGGACGAAGCTCATTAAGCGCATCCGGGCCACGGTGTTCTTCCCGCCACCGGTTGTTTCGTGGGGTGGGCTCCTTCGACCTCCGCCTACTTCGGAAAATCCCCGAGTGACGGTGCGGTCTCGAGCTCGAGCAGGACGGAGAGGAATTTGCCACTGCTCTCCCCCGGTAGGTCAAACCGGTATTGGCCGTTCTCGTCGAGGCCGTCGCTAACCGCAAGCCGATTGGTGGCTGCGATCCGCAAGAGCTCGAAAACATTGCGCGAAACTCCGACTACGTCATCGAGGTCTACCGGCGGCCCCGACATCTTGTAGCGCAGGATCGCGCGTTCGGCGACCAATGCATTTAGGTGTTCACGGGCCTCGGGGATGAGGTTCGGGAAAATCATCCCCTGCTGTTGCTCTGGCCCGGCCCTCATCCTTGCGATCGGCTCGGTGGTAAAAGCAAAGAGGGCGCCCGACACGTCAGCGCGGTGCTCCTCGATGGCCTCCGCGGTCGGATTGCCGTAAGGACGCATCGCCAGCTTCAGCCCGTGCTTGTACTGGACGTGGAAGTCCTCGTAGATCGCGTACCAATCGATGATCCGGCGCAGGCGTTCGCTGAGCCTTCTCACCCCGCCCTCGAAGGCGCTGAAGCTGGCCTCGGGATCTTCGGCCTGCTCCAAGCCTTTTCTCACGGTAGCGAGGGAGGGAACGAGAAAGAGGCCGGCGGTCTCCTCGTCACTTCGTCTGGACAGGTCGAGACCGAACCTGGTCACCGTCCCAGCGCCATAGCTCGACATCCGCTTGGCAAAGTCGAACTCCTCACGCAGGAACTTCAGTACGGCGAAGAGATCCTCGCAGTGTTGAGCGCACTCGTTCACTGCGGCCGCCGTAAGGCCATTGATCAGAGGACCGTAGACGTACGCATCGTCAGACCAACTTTCGTGCGCGATTTCGGAGTTTGCGAGTTCGCCGAGTCGGGCCGCATTCGCGCGAAGGTCGCGAAGGCCGAGAATCAAGACCCAGCGCCAGGCCGGATCGCTGGCGGCGAAGAACTGGCGCACTGCGGCCTCGTTTACCGCTCTCCGGGCCTCCACGGGCACCCTCGCCTTTCCGCCCGCCGATCGTCGTTTCCCCCGCGATTTCTTACCCACCTGGTGCAGCTTAGATGATAGTCGCCTGTCGTGCTATACGAACTGCTATCCTGAACTCCATGAGCGACCGGGAGACGGGCGTGCCGAGGACGACGTTGGCAGAGTTGGTGGCCAGCGTCCTGCAGGACTTCGAAACGCCGGTGCCGACCGGGATCGTCCGGGTCGTGGCCTCCTCGCGCAGCGGCCGTAAGGTCACCGCCGAGTCTCTTTCGCGCCTCGCGGCGGGTCAGCGTGACGCCTTCCTACGAACCCGGCGTCCGCCGCTCCTGTGCCACTCCCTGGGGGCCGGGGGGGAGGCGCTCACGCCTCGGATCTGGGCGCTGGCCGACTGGCGAGCCGGGCGTCGCTTCGTCACCCCCGATTCCGAAGAAGGTTGGCGGGCGCTCCTGGCGCTGGGCCTGCTGAGAGAGGTCGAGCGGCCGGATGCCGCAGACGACCATCTGGTCCGCACCGCTCTCCATGCGACCGCATCGCTTCTCGGGCCGGCGGGCGGCTACCGGCCCGACGACGAGTCCGGTTGGGAGGAGCTCCGTCGCCAGGTTGCCCAGCGGCTGCCCCAGGCCGGCGTCGACAGCTTGACGCGCGAACAGCGCGAAGCCGAGGACCGCCTCCGCGATGTCGCGGCAGTCGTCGCCTACTTCGGTAGAGCGGTCGGCGAAGGAGAAGCAGATCGAGGGGCGGCGCCGCTCGTGCGTCTGCCTCGCGCGGGCGAAAAGGGCGAGCCCTTCGACCAGGTCCTGCGGCGGCGTCTGGGTGGCGACCCGGAGTTGCACAGCGTCGTCGTCGCCTATCTGCAGGGCTTCTCGTTCGTCGTCGACGAGATCGGCAGGCCTCCCAGCAGCGAGGAGTTCGCCGACTTCTGGCATTTCGACCTGCCTTCGGTGAGACGTGACGAGGCCGCCTTCGCGAAAGCATTCCCCGAGGAGCGTGGGCCCGCGCGGCTGGTGCGGCTACTGGAGGAGGGCCTGGCCCGGCGCGGGGCACTTCGCGCCCTACTGGACGCGCCGGTAGTAGACCCGGCTCCTCCTTCAGGGGAGGTGGCGCCGGCGCCGGGCCAGCGGTGGGTCTCGCCTGACGACAGCGAGGTCCTGACCCTGATCGAGGTCGAAGGCGAGCAGCTGGTCGGAGGCAAGCACGACCGGCGCTCCGGGACGAGCGCCCTCTGGGTCGGCAGCCGCTCTGAGATCGCCGAGTGGCGCCTCGACACCCCGCGATCGGTTTGGCGGGTCCGCTTCGACGTCGACGTGATTCCGGCCACGTTGATGGAGCCCTTGGCCAAGGCCGACATCGTCGTCGACCGGATGATGCGCCCGGCGAACCCCCGCCCCGGTCAATCGGCGCTCAGGGTCGGCACCGTCGAAGGCCAACTCGCCGCCGAGGGAGAGGACGAGGCGAGGCAGAGGGTGATCGAGGCCGTCGGGGCGCTGACGTCGCTCGAGGCCTCCGAAATTAGCGTGAGCCCTCTGCCGTCACGCCTCGCGGCCGAGCGCTAAATCACCTCCCGACCGGCGGGCGCCTTATGGATTCTTGGGAGCCGGCTTGGCCAGGGTCGGCCCCTGTTGATCGAACCGGCCGGTCCCGGCGCAGTTCTTGCAGATCCGCCAGTCACCGGCTGGCGTCGTCCCAGCCGGGTTGGGCTTCCACCGATAGCCAAGCCCGTCGCATATCTCGCAGGCGTCCCCGTCGATGGAATCGCTTTCGCCCACTGAGTCTGCCTGCTCGGGCGAGATATCGCCTGTCGACTCTTCGTTCACGGCGGCCGCCGAGTCTAGAGACGCTTGGCCCGGGACGCTCGCGTGTCGCGGTCGCGCGTCGATCTGAGTTGAGCCGACTCAGACCTATGGAAGCATTTTGGAAGCGTCAGGACGATGCGGGATCGACCAGGATGAACGTGCTCATCCTGAATTTGGCTTTGTGGAGCCAAAACGAATCGGGCCGAATCAGGACGAAACGCCAAAGGCCAGATGGTAAGGAAGGGGTCACGAGTTCGAGTCTCGTTCCGGGCTTCGAAAAGGTGGCTATTTGCAGGTATTTCAGTTGCTGCTTGCTACTCTCTTTCTTTTCCTGTTTGGGTCACCGATGACCCAATGGTGACCCAAATAACGCCAAAGCTGGCTCCGTTTTGGGGCCTTTCTCGGCTTATCTCGGAACGACGGCGTTCGATCTTTTCGGGCTGCATTTTGCGGTCTCAAGCGGTTTCGTCGCCGATCTGGCTAACTTCTCGAACTCGGGATACCTTCCTTGGGGTAGAAGGTGTCCGCGATCAGAGAAACGGACATGGGTGGGGGCGGCGACCCCGAGGTCGACGGCACGAAAAAGGCTTTGGTGCGCGACGGTAGCCCCGAACCCCATGTCAGGGTAGGACCCGCCAAGCACATGAGTCCAAGGATCGACCGGGGTCGCAGTGCCAGGCAGCTGCGAGGGAAACGCCGACGACGCGATCGTCCGCGATCTGCGCCGTAGCCGTTCGAGGCCAGCCTGCCCTGTCGCCGCCCGGTACGGCCCCGACGGCGACCGCTTGTGCCGCCGCCCTCGCGGGCGTCGATCACCCTCCTCGGCCGCGCGGCAGAGGCCTCTGATCCGTGAAATACGCTGGCCTGGATGAACGGGAGGCCGTCTGATCAGATCTCCGCACGTGCGGCCGCACTCATCGCGGCCACGGAAAGCCACCTCGAGGTCGAGGCTGATCCAGGTTGGCTCCTGGTGGCTCCCGGTCTGTTGGTCCAGGCGACCTCGTGTCTGCGGTCGATCGTCTTCCGGCTAGGTCCCGTCGGCGCGCACAACGACGCCTCGCGGCTGCTGCGAAGCCTCTACGACCATGTGGTGACGTTCGCCTGGCTCGCCTCCGACCCTCCGGCCTTTCTGCCTGTCTGGCGCAAGGCGGATCTCGAAGAGCGGCTGAAGATGGACCGCGAGGTTCGAGCCGCCGGGGAGCAGCTCCTCGCAGATGCCGACCGCGTGCAGATGGAGCGAGATGTGGCGGGCATCGAGGGGAGTACCCCGGATCTCGCCTCCAAGGCGATCGCCGCGGACGGCTATTGGGCGCCGAGGATCGAGCAGTTCCGGGTGGACGGCCTGGGCTCGTTCCGCGGCCTTTACACGATCCTCTTCCGCCAGCACAGCGGCCTCGTCCACGCGACTATGCGCGGCATCAACCACGTCTCCGTGGACCTGGAGCCGCCCCGTATGCGCATCGTGACGGAGGACGTGGCGCCCGAGGGGAACGGGCCCTACGGGATGGCGACCGTCGTCCACGGCCTCGGACTCTTTGTGGCCGCCGAGGTGCTCGGCTGGCCCGATGCGGGCGAGATCGAACACATCTTCGAGCGCTTCAGCTGAGGTAGGTCGAGCCTCCCTCCATGGTGGACGCGACGAGTGATCGACGGGACGCGGACCCGGTCAGGAAGATCTTCTTCCCTCTGCGCTCGGCCGTCGAGCTGTTCTCCGATCCGCGGAGCCCCGATGTGGTGACGAAGGCCAAGGAGGCCGCGGTCCTCTACGACGAGTTGATTTTCGAGGTCGGTCTCCTCGACGTATCGATCACCTCGAACGGATCCACCAGCTTCTGGAATCCACCTGAATCGATGACCCCAGACCTACTCGAACGCACCCGGCAGATCAATGCGGTGGGGTCGCCGATGATCCTCGCGTTCGGGACGGAGCGGGAGCCCGGCGCGCCTGCGCAGAAGATGGAGGTGGTTTTCGAGGGCCAGGTGAGCAACGCCTACCTGGCCGAGTTTCACACCGGCATCATGGACGAGCTCGCACCCTTCGAGCCTGACTGGGTCCGGACGGTCGACATCGGGATGAAGATGCGACCGGGATGGATGGGTGACCCGATCTACGATGCGATCGGGCGGATGAACTTCTCCGACTTCAGGGACCCGGAGCTGATACCCGAGGTCGATCCGTTCCTGCGTTCGTTCATCTACGAATCGTTCAATCGCGATGCCATCGTGGCCACGGCGCTCGGAGCGTCGTTCACCGCCACGCCGCTCTTCCGGCCGATGATCGCCCGGGGAGGGATCGAGGCCGAGGCCGCCGGAGCCGAGGCGCTCGCGGTCGTGGTCGGCGACATGGGCGCGCTCCCCTGGGAGGCGGTCTTCGCCTACCGCGATCACGCTGGCAGTCGAGAGGCGCGCGAGCGGCTGCGCGAGTTCGAGCGCCTGGCGAGCGAGGCCGAGCCGCGCGACGCCTACGACTACATCCGCAGGGTCGGGCACGAGGTCAATCGCGCCTTCGCGGCCGCCATCGAGGACCTGGCGCCGAGCCTTCCGGAGGAGATGGCGAAGCAGTTGCTCTTGAACGGGGTGGCTTTGGTCAGCGTCATCGGCGCACCGGTCGCGGCCTTCGCTGGCATCGCATCCGACCTCTCCGCCTCGCGTGCTTCCAAGCGCTCCTGGATCTCGGCGGTGATGTCTCTCGCCCAGGCTCGATCACGGTGACGACCGGGAAGCTCTGGCTTGGTCCAGTCGCGCGGTTAGCTTGACCGGATGGCGCGACAACGGATCGAGACCGGATCACCCTTCGAATTCGACAGCTTTTGGCGGGTCGCGGACGACTCGGACCGCGCAGAGGACGCGCAGGGTCGCCTCAGCTACGACCCGGCGACGGGGATCGAGCTCGCCATCGTGGATCTCCGAACGGTGCGTCCGGACGTCTTCGAGTCCTCAGGAGGGATCCCCGTCCTTCATGGCCACGATCTGCATGGAAAGCCGTGCACCCTCTTCGATGCGATCGCGACTGAAACCGAGGGCGGTCTGTTCGGCGGCCACGTCCGCGAGGTGCTCAGCTCAAATCGCCTTGTCTTCGGCGCCCAGCTCAGATCGATGGACGATCTGGAGGTCGGGGACGTTCTCGTCGACCTCTGGGGCCTGACGGAGTGGGTCAACGGCATCTGGGAGGAAGAGGAGCCGGCCGAGCCTTCGGTCGAACTCCCCGACGGAGAAGTGCTCAACGTCCCCCTGGACGGCGCCCATCTGATCCTGCAGCGTGGACTGGCGACCCGGGAGGGGCGCCGGACCGAGAACAAGAGGGAGGCGCACGTCACGGCCCACTTCACCATCGAGCAGGCGACCACCTACCAGGACTTCACCGAACGGTTCGTCCGGCCTTTACAGGACCTGATGGTCCTGACCCGGCGGGGGCAGTCGGAGGTGGATGCGATCACCGTCCTGATACCCAGAGAGGAGGAGAAGTGGTGGGACGAGGAACCGCTACGTGTCCCTAGGGATGTCGCGGTCATCGAGCGGACCCGCACGGATCGTCCATCCCCGCCGGAGCAGATCCGGCCCCAGATCCCGATGCCCTTACGTGCCTGGGGCGGATCGGCGCCCGCCATCCTTGCCGCTTGGTTCAGACTCCGCCATGAGCTTGGTGGTCCCGCCAATCTGTTGTTCGCGACCCTGAACAAGAAAGAGGTGAGTCTTGAGGACGACGTCCTCAACCTTCTCTCCGTCGCCGAGGGGTACCATCGCCTCAGGCTGAACGAGCCGCCCTTCGCGGACGAGGAGCACGACGAGGTGCTGTCGCTGATACGCGCCATCGATGACAGGCAGCGGCGCGACCACTATCTCCTACGCCTGCGTCACGCGAACGAACAGAGCCAGAAGCAGCGGGTGAAGGCGCTCTTCGAACGCGCGGAGGAGGTGCTTCCGCAGGCGGAGAGCTGGCGGCGGAAGCAGTTGCAGGCGCTGATCGACACGAGGAACTTCCTCACCCATTGGGGCGAGCCCACCGCGGACGTGCTGGAGGACTGGGACCTCTGGTTCGCGTTGAACCGTGTGCGGATCGTCCTCGAGGTCAATCTCTATCTCGATCTCGGGATCGACCACCAGACGATCTCGCGCGCGGTGAACGTGGCCTACCACGGCCGGGAGTTCATGGGTCCCGCATAACGAAGGTGTCGGTCCTCGATCGGAACGGAACTCCGAGGCGGGGAGTCACGGAAGAGCGTCTACATCGAACCCCAATGAGTGCGAGATCTTCGCCAGGTCCATCCCCTCCGGTCGGAGGAGGGCCGAAGGGGTCGCGAAGACGCGAAACGTCAGGTCGAGTCGCTCGGACTCGCCATATCGATATCGCGCCACGGTCCACAGCCGGTCGATCAGCTGGCAGCCGATGTGGATGGCGCCGAAGAGGCGATCCCAGTGCACCCATTTGGTCGTGCGCTGCCATTCTCGCCCCTGCCCTCCATCGAGCCTCACCGACTGCAGAAATTCGAGGCACGGGCCAGAGGCCCCCGCCAACTCCCTCCCGTCGACCTCGACCCTCACCCCCGTTCGCTTCGGGTAGACCCCGAGGCCGTGCTTGGCAGCGTTGTAGACGTCGCCGTCGAGCATGTAGCCGGCGAACCACGACAGCCACAGGCGCGTGTTGTCGATGAGTTCGGCCCATTCCTCGCCGGAGGGAGCCGAGTCTCCGAAGACCGTTCGGTCGGTCGTGCCCAGGAGGACCCGTGCAAGACCCTCCTCGCCCCCAGGCGTCTGAAGACGGTCGACCAACCCCGAGACCTTGTTCTTGAATCGTCGCGGGCTGCGCTCGCGCGACAATGAGATCCACGGACACGGGGGTCTGCCCTCATGGGTGAGATAGAGGCGCAGGAGGGTCTCCGAGACGTGATGCAGGAGAACCTCGGTCTCCAGCGTGACGAACGCATGTTGTTCGTCCCGTTGCTCCTCGTCGAGTGAGTCGACCTTCGAACCCTCCGGCACGCTCATTGCGAAGACGCCCACCTCGACTCCTTCGATCAGCATCCGCTCGAGCTCCAGCCCGCGGCCCGCCGAGAGGAGCAGGTTGCGGAGGCGGAAAAGGAAGTAGGCGACCGGATCCAGCTGGTAGAAGTCGACGTTCAGCTTCTTGACGCGGGCCGCGACCTCTTCGTCGTTCGGGTCCAATTCCCCGCCGTCCCGTTCCATCTTTGGATCATAGGAAGCGGCGCTCTACATAAGGCATGTTCTGGGGCGAAGATCCCCAGCGAGGGCACCCGAGGAGGCTTCGGTTCAGTGGGGCTGATCGTACGCCAGCGCCAACCAGGATCCGTCGATTCCGTCCCAATCGACCCCGCTGAGGCGATTGGCCAGAAGGGTCTCGAAGGTCAGCGCCAGAACCGTTCCGGCTTCGTGTTCCCAGAGCTCTTCCTTCCGGTCGGGCACCAGATGTTTGTCGCTCGAGATGAGGAGATCGGCATCGGCGACGAGTGCGGTGTAGAGGATCGGGTCGTCCTTCGGGTCTGCCGTCAGCGCCGGCACGGCGGCGTCCGCGAAGGGTGGGGCGGCGATCACGCAGACCGCCTCCAACTGGCGTCGCAGGAGCGGGATGTCCTCCTCGCGGAGGTGGGGGTCGAGCCTCGTGCCGACCTCTCTCAGCTTCCGCTCGTACTCGTCGAAGAGCGGGCGCGAACCGACGGCGACCCAGTCGTCGGGCGTGCCGTATGGGAGTCGCTCCGACAACGCCGCCCGGCGATCGCTCGCCCGCTCGATGCGGTCGAGCGAATTCTCGATGCCTCCGACGACGCCGCCCTCCTGGTCGACCTGAGCGCCGAGCGCGTCGAGCTCGAGCCGCCCGTGCTCAATCTCGTAGGTGAGTGCTCCGAAGGCGAGCACGACCCATAGCTTGCGCCTGGCCCCACCCGGACTCAGGGTCGCGGGCAGGGAGACGCTCGTGTCGACGACGACGTTGGGCATGGCGACCGCCAGCCTAGGCCGCCGTCAGGCGGGTCGGCGGGCTAGTCCTCGGAGAGGGCGGCGAGGACCTGGTCGTCGGTCACGTCGGCGTTGCGCTTGTCCAGCTTCCGCAGCTCCGCACCCAGGTCATAGTTGCCGCGCAACGACGCTAGGAGGGCGCCCTGGGGGATCCGATAGCTGCCGCTTGGCAGCTTGAGGTAGGGGATGGACTCGGCTTCGATCCAGCGACGGATGGTCTTTTCGCTGACCTTCAACAGGGCGGCTGCCTCACTGACCTTCAGCAGTTGCGGTTTAGATGCGGTGGTTGCCATGCGCCTTCTCCAGTGATCGGATCTCCGCTGCAAAGTATAGGCAGGGTTCGGTCAGAACTGGACAGATAGGGACATTCATAGACAACTTTGCCGTCGCTTTGGGCTGCCGGTTGGCCCGACATTTATGGGGTCGCCAACTCTGGCTTCATCGGTCTGGGACGGACATCCGGGCCCAGCTGTGATGCCTACCTCCTCCCGCCGAAACTTCCGCGAACCTTCCGAGGGTCCGGATACTCAGGTCCTTGCACGCTCCAGCCATCGGGCATGTATTGCTGGAGCTCGTCTTCGGGCGCCTCGGTTATCTCTGGAAGCGACGGAGGCTTGTCGAGCGGGTCGAGTTTCTCGATGAAGCCACGAGCCCAATCCAGCCAGCGGCGGGCCTCGGGATCGTCGCCGTGCGCGGCCTCGACCGCGTCGCAGTAGGCGCCGAGCGCCTTGGCCTCGGACCAGGCCGCTGCCTGTGATCTGAGGTCCTTCGCCCTCCGGGCCTCGAAGAGAAGCCGCCAGGCATCTTTGAGGTGTACCTTGAAATCGACCTCTCGTTGCCTGGCCTCCTCCTCGGCACGTCGCTTTGCCTCGGCCGCCGCCTCGCGTTTTTCTTCCTCTCGGCGGGTCGCTTCGGCGGCGCGGGTTTCGATCTCCAGCACGATGTCCGTGAGGCGATCCTCGAGGCTCCAGCGCTGGCGGTCACCCCATCGCGATTGGCGTCCGTGGTAGGCGTAATAGTGCGTGCAGAAGAGCTCCAGGTCGAGTTTGCCGTCGGCGTTTGCGTCGTATGGTCCGCGGGGAATCTCGCGGTCCCGCCACCAGGAGCTGTCGGGGTCGACGGTGCGGTGATGCTCAGCTTCCTGCTCCCAGTGGCCGCGGAGGCGGACCTTGCCCTCGCGGAGGCGAAGCCAGAACCGTTCATCCTCGGTCTCGATTGCGAGGTGTCCATTCTTGCTCGGCGTCCAGCTCTCGCGTCCATATGAATCCGGGCTACGGCCGGGCGCCCGGACCTCCCAGCCGCGCGCCGTCGCCTCGCGCGAGAGGACATGGACGATGCGAGTCGCCCTCTGCACCAGCTCCCTGGAGACCTCGTGGCGGTCCTTCCCGTCGCGGAAGGATTTTGCTGCCGGGTGGTAACGGGAGATTTTCTCCGGGACCTCGATCGGCTTCGGTTTCCCTCCGCCCGGCATCGTGGGACCGCTGACCAGCTCGATCTCAAGATTGCCGTCGGGAAGGTTTCTGATCGCGAACAGCTTTCCCGTCGGGACCTTCCCCAGATGTTCGGCGACTCTCGCGCGCCGTCTGTAGTCGACGGAGTCCGGGTCCCGCCAGCTCTTCGACGGCACGACCAGCGTCCCCCCGGCGGCGATCACGTCGTCGACCAGTTCCTGGGTGACCGACACGTTGGCCTGCCGTGGGATCGGGGGGTCGGGTCCTTCCACGCGGTCCAGGTAATCCCGCCCGGCTTTCGTCAGGTCCGCGCCCCAGCTCGACCCGCGACCCGAGATCGAGGGGAAGCCCCGCCGGCGCAGGGCTGCGGCCGAGATGCGGTGATGGTCGTCGCCGTAGACGCCCTCCGGACAACCGTCGCGGACCCACCGGAGTAGATCGACCTGTTTCGCATTGAGGGTCTTCCGCTGTGCCGTCATCCAAAACTACTGCGGGTCCGAGCCCAAGCCTCTCCGCGATCCCTTTGCAGCCAGTGTCGGGTTTTGGGTCACGAGGTACGGCTTCATGACCCAAAACCCACCAAATCCGCCCGGATCCGCCGGTATCGGCGCTTCCTCTCACTTAGTAGAATGGACGAGGAGGTAACCCCGAATCCGCTCCCTGGGCGCGATTGCGGGAGTCCGCCTGGGTCGCGCAGTCCGATCGGTTCTCTTCCATGGTAAGGAAGGGGTCACGAGTTCGAGTCTCGTTCCAGGCTTATAAAAGCGCTGGAAAACGGCCCCCTTTGGGGCCGTTTTTCGTTTCGGGGATGCGTGGCGATTGCGGAATAGCGCCACTCGTGGCGGTAATCGGCGGAGATCGCCGCCGATCTCGCGTTCGACTGGATGACTCGCGCCATCGCCGGTAAAATCCGGGTCCATGACGGTCAAGGAACGCCTTCAGCAGGTCGTCTCCGAGATGAGCGAGGACGAGGCCGCCGATGCGCTGGCCCTGGTCGCCGGCGCCCGCGCCGGCGCGACGCCGACCGACATCTACGGCGCGGCGTGGGGGAAGGTGCTCGCAGATGTTGACCCCGAAGCGCTGGCGGTCAGCGGGGCTCCCACGATCGCGATCCCGGACGGTATCCCCGACATTTCGTGAAATCGGGCGAGGTCCTGATCAGGGCCTTGACGGCAGCGGACCTCCCTGCCCTCGGCGCGTTTCGGTGCAGCAGGGGCGAGTCGTTTGAAGACGTCGTCGAGGAGCAGATCCGCGACCCGCTTCCTCTGCGCTATCTATCCTCGCCTCCCCGTTTCGACGGCCGGATGCTGATCGGCGAGGATCCCGAGGGGCGGATACTCGTCGTCGGCGCTCACCACATCGAGCCGACGTTGGTGCCGACATCGGCTACACCGAAGTCATCGCCGTCGCCTCCGACGCCCGCGGCACGTTGGTGCAACTCCCGCAGGAACAAGAGATTTCCCTGGGCGAGTTGATGTTCTATGCGATCTTCAAGCAGATGCTTGCCCTTGGTCGGCACCCGCGCACCTTCGTCCGTGTCGATCGCCGCAACAATCGGAGCCTCGCGCTCTGCCACCGCGTCGGCCTGTCGGAGGAGCGGCCGGATGGGCACCCTGACCTGGTTCAGCGCTGGGGCTAGTTGGCGCGGCGCCGGTGATCAACACCGGACGACCGGGTCTCCGTAACTCGGAGTTATCGGGGGTTGTCTGATGGCATGACGTATCCAACCTCGGGCTCATAAGCCGAAGATCGCAGGTTCGAACCCCGCCCCCGCTATTTTGAAAGGGCCTGCAAAGCTGGCCCTTTTTATTGGGTTAGACCTCATTCGGAGCGGAGGGCGGGTACTAAACGGGTACTAAGTCTGCCGGGCAACTGTCAGTCGGCGAACCTTGGCCGCCGTGATGGTGTAGCGATGCCTTCGGCCGGACAGTCGGACGATCCCAGCGGATCTCGTCTCTGAGCCCCGCTTCGCCCTCCGCCTGGTTCTCCTTTCCGATCCCGGCCTGAGTCGGGCAGTAGCCGTCGATGAAGAGGGGCGCGTTGGAGGAAGGCATCTCTCAGCGTGGCAGTCGGCGCAGCAGGGTGACGTGACGGGTGGCGGTCTCCGGCTTGCGGTCGAAGGCCGTGTAGGTAAGTCGCAGGGCGACCTTGGTCCGGCCGCTACGGCGGAGGCGGGCTGCGGCGTCGCCGCGGGCGACGATCGGCACGCGCACCGTCCCGCGAGCCGATCGGGGTGCCTGCCAGGGACGGACCCCGGCGCCGACGAGCGAGAGCTTGCCGGTGGCCGGCAACCGCAGCGCCAGTTGTGCGGTCCCGGCGCGCAGGTTCCGCTGCAGCTTCGGCTTGCCGACGTCCAGACCGCTGGTGCGGAAGATGGCGTTTATGTAGACATCGGCGGAAAGGGTCAGCAGGCAGGGATTGATGAGCGCGGCGGTGGCGCCGCCCGGTCCCGGCGCGCAGGGAACCGGCCCGGCGTTCTTCGGGTCGGTGATCTCGGCCAGGCTCGGCGGTCCCCCTGCCGCGCCTGGGACGCCTGAGGAGCTACCTGAGGGAAAGCCGCCCATGTGCCAGTAGATGAATTCCATGTTCGGCCGCACCGGTGAGCCGGTCAGCGAGACGACGGTGCCGCGCGGGAAGACGGCGTCGCAGGTCGGCGGGCAGGCGATGCCGGGAGGCGAGCTGACGATCCCGCCCTGCTCGCCGTAGCTGGTCGCGGTCAGGGTCTGCATCCGGGTCCCTTCGAGGACGAAGGCCTGGTCGGGTTCGGCCGCCGTCGCCGGCAGGCAGTCGCGGCGCTCGGCCCAGAGATATCTGCCGCACCCAAGCGTTTCTTCAGATGGATCCACCCAGTTCGCCGGGTAGCCGGCGCCGGCGGCGCTGGTCAGCCAGCCCCACGGTTCGGTGGCGGCAGAGCGGGAGCTGACCGAGAGCCAGTAGCCGCCTTCTCGCAGCAGCGGCGCCCCGGTGATCGGGATCGTCCCGTCAGGGGCGGGGGCAACTCCCGACTCTTCGAAATCGGGGTTACCCGGGATCCCGGTCGTGATGCCGGTATCGGAGTGAAAGATGCTCGACGCGTCGTAGATGGTGACGTCGTAGCGGGCGTCGGCACGGGTGCCGAAGGGGTGGATCGCGCCCAGCGACCAGTGCTCGCCGGGGGGGGACGACGATGTCGTCGGCGGCGAGCGGCGTGCCTGTCGGTTTGCCGCCCGGCCCCTGCGAGGGGACGCCGGTCGCGGCCGGCCCGGGCCGCTGTTCGACCAGAACTTCCGCGCCCGCGCCGCTCGCGAAGACGAGACAGCAGAGAATCAGTCCCCCGATGAGCGATGCCCGCATCGCGGTGAATGGTAGTCCGGCGGCCCGGGCGTGGCGGTCGATCCGACGCGTGGGAAAAGAGATGTCGACTCAGCGGGCGGTGGACCGACGGTGTGGCTGCTCGCCTCAAGCCTTCCGCCCGGCGCTCGCTTGATCGGCTCGAAAGCCGCTCGACGCCCGGTCCGTCTGCCGGTCCCTCGCAGGTGATCGAGGAGGCCATTCGTCGTGACCTCGGCCTCGACGACCTGGCCGAGATCTGGGCCAAGGTCACGCCCGCCGGCGAGGAGGAGGGCAAGGATCTCGCCGGCGATGAGATTCGCGCGATGCGCACGGAGAGGCGTGGCGAGGGCGGTACTTGACCCGAGAGTCGTCGACCCTGCTGCTCGAGGAGCTCGGGTCCGTCCTTCGACGGGCGGTCTCTACCCCGGCGGAGTTCCTCGCCGTGCACGGCGGATAAGGGATACGGTCGGGCGAGCCGGACCTTCTGGCTCTCGCAGGAGGTCGCCTACCTCCGGCGACCGTCGGGCGATTCAGGCACTTTCGGGCGTGCGAGCGCCTGAATCCGTCGAGGGTTTGGGACCGATCCAGGTTCTTCAGCCATCGACCCGTCTGCGGCTCATCTACCTGAATCATCTATCGCGCGTCTGAGCAAGGGCCAACGCATACCTATGCCGCGTCGGCGTCTCGCGCACGGTCGATCTCCAGCAGGTAGGGCGCGACCGAACCCGCGTAGTCGGCTTTGCGCACGGCGGGGAGGTCCTTCCAGCCGGTCACGGAGCCACGACACCGATCGGTCCCACAGAGGCATCCGTCCGGGAAGTGGTCGACCGAGTAGTTGCGCATCGCGTAGTCGAAGGTGATCTCGTCCCCGGCGGTGATCTCCTCCCGCGCGATGAAGTCGCAGGCGCCCGTCTCGTTGACCCTGACCCCGCAGTTCGGATCGCAGGAGTGGTTGACGATCGGGCCGAGGCCACCGTGTCGTGCCCACTTGGTCCGGCTGATCTGGGTCGCGTGGGAGTCGTTGCATTCGACCTCGCCTTCGAGTTCGCCGACCATCACGGTCTCTCCGACCTCAAATCCGCGAGTGGCGCGAACGCCACCGCCTTTGCCGCCCTTGGGAGTACAAAGCTCATATCCGACCGGATCCAAAGGGACCGCCTCTCGATTGCTTGGCACACGAGTTCGTGTGAGACGACAGTAGACCATCGCCCTGCCCGCTTCGGCCAGGCCTCGGGATGGACACGCGCCTCGGGCAGCCTGGCCGGCTCTTGAGCCGGCGCGTCACCACGGCGGGAGGATCGGCGTAGCATCGCCAGGGCGAGATGCCCGCGTGATCTTCCACTTCGAGTTCGGCGGTGTCCATGGCTGGGAAGCGATGGGCGCGGGCCTGGGCACCGGGAACGAGCAACTACCGACGGCGCTCGCCGATCTGCGCCTCCTCCATGGTGGGTCGCTCCCGCCGGGCCGCTACCAGTACATCGCGGCGCTCGGCAGCGAGGCGAGGTGGCGCGACTTCGAGATCGGCGACGACGGCGAGATGCTCGACTGAGCGGGACCCGGCGATGTGGGGAGACGACCGAGGCCTACCTGTACTGCCGGCCCAACGTCCTAAAGGCGGAGTCCGGGGCGGTCGAGGTGGATCTCCTCCTCCAGAAGCTCGCGGGTGAGTTGGGCCTCACCGACGGGCCGCGCTTTCGCGAGGCACGCGGGACCTCGATCGTCGTCCCCGGCAGCCCGGAGCAGGTCTGGGCGGCCATGGATCGCGTCTCGACATACCGGACTCGACGCGAGCTCTTCTTGCTGTCCGGTTCATACGGACCGTTCTCGGAAGATCCCTGAACTCTCGGGCATACGCTACCGTAGGTGGGTCGGAGCGGCCGATTCGCCGCCCGAGAGGTTCCGTTTCCTCCGCGTGCCATTGGTGCCTTGGGGCCGCAGGATCTCCCAAGCAGTTCAATCGCAGGAGAAAACAGAATCACTTCCTTTGCCGACCTCGGCACCTCCCGGTCGGTCGTCGACGCCCTCGCGGCGCGCTCGATCGATCATCCGTTTCCCGTCCAGGAGATGGTCATCCGCGACGCGCTCGCGGGTCACGACCTCTTGGTCCAGTCCCCCACCGGCTCGGGCAAGACGCTTGCCTTCGGCGTGCCGCTGGTCGACCTGATCGGTCCGCGTGAACGGGGGCCGCAGGCTCTCGTCCTCGCCCCGACCCGTGAGCTTGCCGGCCAGATCGTCGACGAGCTCTCCTCGCTGGCGGAGGCGCGCCGGCTTCGCATCGCCGCCGTCTACGGCGGTGTCGGCTTCGGCCCGCAGATGAAGGCTGCCGGCCGCGCCGACATCGTCGTCGCCACCCCGGGGCGGCTCGAGGACCTGATCGGGCGCGGCGCCGTCTCGCTCGGCGTGGTCCGGGTGCTTGTCCTCGATGAGGCCGACCGGATGCTCGACATGGGCTTCCGGCCGGCCGTCGACCGGATCGTCGCCCTCACCCCCGACGAGCGCCAGACGCTCTTCTTCTCGGCGACCCTGGAGGGAGCGGCCGGCCGCGTCGCAGCCTCCTACACCCGGGACGCCCGTTCCCATACCCACGCCGAGCCTGACCGCGGCGAGCCCGCGGTCGAGCACCGCTTCGTCAAGGTCGACTCGCAGGACGCGAAGCTCGACCATCTGGTCGAGCAGCTGTCCGGCGAGGACGTGGGACGCTCGCTGGTCTTCGTGCGCACCAAGCGTGGTGCCGACAAGCTGGTCAAGCGACTGCGTGACCGTCACCTCGCCGCGGTCGCGATGCACGGCAACAAATCTCAGCGCCAGCGCGAGCAGGCACTTTCGCGCTTCGAGCGCGGGAAGGTGATGACCTTGGTCGCCACCGACGTCGCCGCCCGCGGCATCGACGTGCCCGACGTCCAGCGGGTCATCAACTACGACGCCCCCGAGGACCGGGAGGCATACGTGCATCGTGTGGGGCGGACGGGCCGGGCCGGTCGCACCGGCACCGGCATCAGCTTCGTGCTCGCCGAGCAGACCGAGGAGATGCGCCGGATCGGGGCGAGCCTCGGGCTTGCCCACGGCCTCGGCGGACCGGACCGGACCGGGCCCTCCGCCCCCGCCCGCCGACGGCGCAGCCGTCGGCGGCGCGCGGGGGCGACGGCCTAGCTCGTGGGCGCCGGAGCCGCCAGGTGGAGCTGCGCCCGCTGCAAGGTCTCCGTCGGACGGCTCGACGGCAGCACGACGCCGCTGCCCACCACCTGGTCGCGCACCGGCGCCTCGACCTTCTGCCTCATCTGCAGCCGCGCGCTGGCGGGTGAGGCGGCGATGGACTCCGCGCCTCCCGCCTGCTCGCGGCACGAGCGGTTCCTCTTGCGCCGGGACGCCGTGATCCGCTTCGAGATCGGCCGGACGCCGCTGGCACCGGACCGGATCATCGCGCGCGCCTGTCGCACCTCGCCGAAGAAGGTCGCGTCGGTCCGCAAGGCTCTGGGCGACATCCCCTTCCACCATCCCACCGCCGCCCGGGGCGGGGTCTAGCCGACCACGATGGAGATCGGGATCGGACTCGCGGTGGCGGTGGCGCTGGCGACCAACCTCGCCGCCCTGCTCAAGCACCGCGGCTGTCAGGACGCCGGGGCGGTCAGGATCGGGCAGCCGTTCTCGGCTCTGCGCGACCTTTCCCGCTCGCCCTGGTTCGTCGCCGGTTGGGGGCTCGCCGCGCTGGCCTGGCTGGCCCACGTCGCGGCGCTCTCCCTGGCTCCGATCTCCCTCGTCCAGGGCATCCTCGCCGGCGGCGCCGTCACCCTGGCGGTGCTCTCGCAGCGGCTCTTCGGCGACCCGGTCGGACGACGCCAGTGGCTGGCGCTGGCGGTCGGCGCGGCCGGGCTGGTCCTCTTGGTGGTGACCCTGCCCCGCTTCCACGGCTCGGACTCCCATTTCTCTCCGGCGGCGATCCTCGGCTTCGAGGGGGTCCTCGTCCTCCTGGCCGCCGCGATCGCGCTCGGTCACCGATCCGGACGGCTGCCGGAGCGGCGGGGCGTGATGCGGTCCGTGCTGGCCGGGCTCCTCTTCGCGCTCGCGGGGATCGCGATCAAGGCCCTCACCGGCGGCGCCGGCGGTCCGGCGGGCGTCGCCGCCCTGGTCGCCGTCACCGTTGCCTGTGGTGCGCTCGCCCAGTACACCGCCGTCGCCGCTCTGCAAGGAGGCCAGGCGATCGAGACGATCGGATTGATGGGGCTCGTCGCCAATGCCGCCCAGATCGTCGGTGGCATCGTCGTCTTCGGGGATCCGCTCTCGCCCAGCCCGCTCGGCGTCGCCCTGCAGGGGCTCGCCTTCGCGATGGTCTGCCTGTCGGCGCTCCTGCTCCCCAAGCCGCTCCCCGGAAGAGGCGCGGTGCGGACGTGACCGATCGGAGGCCATCCGACCGCAGACCGCCCCCACGCCCGGAGGCGCCGTCTCTCGACCGACCGACCGGCGCCTCCGACTGCGAGCGCAGGAAGGTCAGGCGCCGCGGCCTGCGACAGGCCGAGGGCACCATCCGCGATTACCTTTCGGGGCTCCGCCGACCGCGTTGACCGCCCGAAGCCTGCGCCGTCCCTATCCGATCGACTCGGCCCGCGGCGGCCGGATCGGTTCGCCCTCGGGGCGCCTCTCTTCGGTGTGGTGTTTTTCGCGGGGAGACCCGAGCCGTCTTGCCGACCACCGGCTCCGTGGAGCTACCGGTGTACCCGCCGCGCGACTTTCGCGTCGGCCTTCTCGTGGACCAGAGGCTCCTCGCAACGAGGGCAACGGATCGCGGTTGCGCTGCTCTTCGGCAGAAGGCGCGACAGCCGAAGCCCGCACACCCGACGATCGCCATGCTCACGGGCCTACGCGCCGGCGTCCTGACGTCCCGAGGAGATTCCGCTCCGCTCCCCGGCCCGGGTACGACCTCACAACGATCAGGCTCGCGGAGATCGACATCGGGGACGCCCCCGCAGGAGGGCCGCCGAGACGGTCGACCGCTCTCGCGCCTGCGTGTGGAGACCGAGGCCACGCTGCGCCGACTCGCGGCCGACCTTTGAGCAGCGGGGCCGCCGGCGGGGGGCGCTCCTCGCGCAGGTGGTCATCCCGCCCCCCGGCGTTCCTGGCGTCGTACGGCCGCGCCGCTCTTCTCGCGCCGCGCGGCCGTCCGCGCCAGCAGTCGCTCGGTGGCGCGGCGATGTTCGTCCCACTCCTCTCCGCCGCCCTGCCGTCCTCCCTCAGGATCGCGACCGGAGGGAGTATCGCCCTCTGCATGGACTCCAAAGGTCCGCCGACCGTGCCAGACGATAGGGCGGGCCGCACCGCGGTCGATGCGCCGCTCGCGTGTCTCGTCGTCGAGCTTGAGCTCGACGACAGGACGAAGCTCAGGCAGGGCGATGGCCACTCGATCGTCGTCAGGGACGTCGAACCGGGCGATCTATGGCGCGCGACGGACCGTGCCGTGCCCGACTGGGAAGCCCGCGACCTCGCTTCATATGACCGGTGAAGATCGAGCGTGAGAAGCGGCCTCTCGGCGCGGCAGTCGCCGGCGGCGGAAGTGTGCCGCCGGCTTTCGCCTTGTCTCAGCCGAGCGGCCGGACGTTGACCGCTTTTGGCCCTTTGTCGCCGGGCTCGGCGTCGTAGGAGACCTTGGCGCCCTCGGCGAGCGTCTTGAAGCCCTCGCCGCCGATGTCGCTGTGATGGACGAACAGCTCCTTGCCGGCATCATCGGGGGTCACGAAGCCGTAACCCTTGTCGTCGTTGAACCACTTCACGGTTCCGGTTGCCATCTGCTGATACCTCCGTCTTATGTGCACTGCGAACGCGGAGGATGCCGAGTGGGCAAAGGGTCTACGGGCGCGGGCACCACTTGGTCGGGAAAGTCCCGACACGAACCCGACCGAGGCTAGCAGGGACGGCCTCGACAATCCGCCCCGTAGCATGAAGATCATGGGACACGCCGAGGTGACTCTCCTGAACGGACAGATCCTCGAAGTCGAGGGCGACATCGGCGAGGTCGAGAAGGTGCTCTCCGACGCCGCCCGGTCCGGCCACGCGAGGTTCGCCTGGCTGATCGAGCACGGCAGCGGCGAGCGGGTCGGGGTGAACCCTGACCAAGTGCTCACGCTGCGTGGCGGGGAGCACGTAGCGGAGACATAGCCGCAGAGGGCGCGGTGATGGCGGCGTCCAGGCAGGCTGCCGAGCCGCGAACCGCGATGGGAGGACCGTTCGACAAGGTGGCGGCGAACCTCAGGTGACCAGAGGGACCTCGAGTCGGACTCCCCGCGCGGGATCTGGGGCCTGGCCGTACGACGGTAGCCGACCGAGGAAGAGGAACCGAGAATCAGTCCATATACGGGAGATTTGACCGTCCGCCACGCTCGATTTTCGAACCGACCGCCTCTAGTTATCTCGTTACGAGCACATCGCAATTCAGGCGAGCGGGCGGGCCGAAATGTGCCGAAAACGCCGTCGATAGGCCTCGATTCCCGTGATGTCAGGCACTCGTGCCTGGAACGGATCGCCGACCTCGGGGCGGGTGACTCCGATCGGCATGTCAGAAAGCGCCTATATGCAGGGACTTTTCGGATCCGGGTCGGGCACGGCTGGCTTCAAACCAGCGACCTCTCGCGTGTGAAGCGTCGCAGGACGATTCCTCTTATGGCGTTCTGAGCCACTATCCCGCTGCTAGAGCCGAATCCGGACTTGTGTGGTTCGCCTCTATTAGGCAGCGATCGGCAGTATTTGACCCCACGAATGACCCCACGGGCCCGGTTCGTGGAGAGCTGCCGGCTCCCAGAACGGAGGGTTAGCGTGGCTGCCAGGTCGGAGTTCCTCGCTCTACCGCCGCCGAAGCCTGGGCTTCACGCTGCCTATGGGCCGTCTCGCCATTCTCGGTCAGAACGAGCCGACCCCTCGGCATCTCGCTCCATGACCCCTTTCTCGACAAGGCTTGTGTTCGTCTCGGCGACCGGCTCCGGGTCGAGCAGGAGAATCTCCGCGAACGCGGCGGGGTCGATCGAACCCTCGTTGTCAGCAGCGTCAATCGCTTCTATCTGGATCTGCATGAGGTCCAGGCCGGTCACCGTACTCCCGCACCCGGCGGGGACCGCGATTTTCAGGTGGCTTGATGCGAGAAAGACCTGTCGCCGACCACGGGCGGCGTGAGCCAGGCCGGGTTTGACGGAGACCTCGAAGCCAGGATTCCTCCTGGCCGAAGGGAACCGATCAACCCATGGCAAGAAGCAGGAAGTACCCAGAAGAGTTGTTGGAGCGCGGTACCCGGATGGTCTTCGACTCCGGCCGCCCGATCGCCCACGTCGCCCGCGACCTCGGCATCCACCACAAGACCCTGCGCAAGGGGGTGCGCCAGGTCGAAGCCGACAAGGGCAGGTGCTGGGCAACGAGGAGCGCGAGGAGCTGAAGGCCCTCCGCGGCGAGGTGCGCGAACTGCGCCGGGCCAACGAGATCCTGAAGTCCGCCTCGGCGTTTTTCGCCGCCGAGCTCGACCCACGCCGGACGAAGTGAGCGCGTTCATCGATGAGCACCGCCATCGCTTCGGGGTCGAGCCGATCTGCGGGACCCTGGGGACGTCGGCCTCCGCCTACTACGAACGGGCCAAGGGTCGACGATCGGCGCGGGCCGTGGAGGATGAGCGCCTGCTCGCCAGGATCCGCGAGGTCCACGAGCGCAACTACAGCGCCTACGGCTACCGGCGGACCTGGATCGCCCTGCGAAGGCAGGGCGAGGAGGTCGGCCGTGGCCGGGTGCAGCGGCTGATGCGGGCGGCCGGGATCCAGGGCGCCAAGCGGCGCGGCAAGCCGTGGCGCACCACGAAACCGGACCCGAAGGCCCTGCGTCGACCGGACCTGGTGGAGCGCGACTTCAGCGCCATCGCGCCGGACCGCCTCTGGGTCGGCGACTTCACCTACCTGCGCTCCTGGGAGGGCATGTCGTTCTTCGCCTTCGTGATCGACGCCTTCAGCCGCAGGGTCGTCGGTTGGCAGCTGGCCTCCCACATGCGCACCGACCTCGTCCTCGACGCCCTGCGGATGGCGCTCGGCCAGAGGGATCCCGGCGCCGACTTCGAGCTGGTGGCCCACACCGACCGCGGCTCGCAGTACACCTCCGCCGACTACACCCAGGAACTCGACGACCACGGCGTCCTCGCCTCGGTCGGGAGCGTCGGCGACGCCTACGACAACGCGATGGCCGAGAGCTTCGTTCGACACCTTCAAGACGGAGCTGGTCGCCGACCGGGTCTGGCGCACGCGATCACAGCTCGACCTCTCGGTGGTGGAGTACGTCTCCTGGTTCAACCACGAGCGCCTGCATGAATCCCTCGGTGACCGATCTCCCGTGGAGTTCGAGTCCCTATACGTTCGACGGGAGGCTCAACTGAGCAATCTCTCTTAAATTGGAACCAACAAAAACGGTCTCCGTGGAACCTGGTCCGGCTCATCCTGCTTCTTGCCATGGTCTGATCGGTTGCCTTCGGCCAGGAGTAGTCCTGGCTTCGAGGTCTCCGTCAAACCCCGCGTGGCTCAGGCCGCAGCCTAGGAGGGACACGGATCCCCCGGGCCTGACCACCAACGTCGGGCTCGCACGTCAAGGACGGCGGCGGCAGAGCCCCGTCCTCGCGTCCTTTAACCGCGAAGCGGATGCTCGGGCACTTCTCCACGAGAGTGCCCGAAACGCCGCATATCGCCGCATATCCGTGCTCATCGGCGGTTCCGTCAGGCTCGACAACCAGCAAGGATCTCCCTGTAAATAAGCCATTTTCGATAGAGGGTGGCAACTGCCAGGAGCGCTTGCCATGCAGAAGGTCGTGTGCTGTGCGGCATGCAGAAGGTCACCGGTTTTCGGCGATCGATCCACCGTCCCAACGCGAGTCGACCCTGTATCCGATGGGGCGGTGTTCACGCTGAGTTGACCTCAGTGAACTCCGCCCCTATCTTCGCGCCCAGTGAGACGGGGGGCAGAGGTAAGCCTGAAGATTGTTTCGGACTCCGCGGCCAGGAGAGTCTCGATCTGCCTTGCCTGTTTCGGGCTTTTCTTCGGGGTGGTCCTGGCGAGGTCTGTCGAGGCGGCGGTCGAACATGCACCGGGGAACACGGTCCCGCCGGTCATCTCGGGGACTCCGAAGGCCGGGGAAACGCTGACGGCGACGAAGGGGTCCTGGACCGAAGAACCGACCGCCTTCAGCTATCGATGGGAAGTCTGCTTCTCGACCGGCGCCTGCCTGGTGAGGCAGGACTCGGCGAGCGCCTCGTATCTGGTGAGGGGAGCTGACGCTGATCATCAGATCAAGCTCACGGTGACGGCCTCCAATGGGTTCGGCTCGAGCAGTGCCGGCGCGACGCCGATGAACATTGAGCTGTCCTGGCACTTCGGTACCGGCCCTCCTCGGGTGGAGAAGACCTCGTTCTCGGCAAGCCGCGAACAACCCCCGTGGTCGACCAGCGGGGCACTGGGTATCGGCGTGAGCAGCGGGATGTGCGTCGGAGAAGGGCGGCCCTATCTGTCAAAGGTGGTGGTACGGGAACGGGGCCCTTCCTCGAAGCTGCCGTTCCCTTCCGTCGTCATCACCACCTCTGTGACCTTTCCGTCGCCCACCATGATCGTGGGCACGGTTCATGCCGGTGAAGTAAGTCCGGCGTGTGCGGGCGTGGGAATCGGTCTCGGGCGCCATATTCGCCTTCGCCGTCCGAGCGCCCGGCTCCACGTCTACGACGGCAGGCAGAGCCCTCCTCGCCTCGTCCTCGAGCCGGCCAAGATCCTCCATTGGCGGAATCCGCGCATCGTCGGACCAAGGTCGATCGAGATATCGGTTCCGTTCTCCGGATGCGCGGGCATGTCGATATCGGCGCACCCGGTCTACCGGCGGGGTCGCGTGATCATCACCGTCTACGGCGAATGGCCGACCGCGAAGCGGCCGCGTCCTTGCCAGAGGGGCTACGGGGTCGAACACCTCAGGTTGAACCTCAAGGAGCCGGTTGACGGGATGGAACTCCTGGACGGTAGCTTCGGCCAACCCCGGCTACGGCAGCGGCATGGTGCTGCCGGCTGATCCGGGTGGCAGGGAGCTCGAAAGTCTGGATCGTCGACTTCGACGGCGACGCGGTCCTCGACTTCGAGGACGTCAAGTCCAAGGGCGACCGCAGGGCGGTCTTCAACGTCGTCTACAAGCTCCAGCAGCTCGGGCCCGCGCTGCCGAGCCCTCACATGAAGTCGCTGAAGGGCGAGACGGACCTCTTCGAGCTGCGTCCCAAACAGGGCGCCGTCGCGGTGCGGGTCGTCTACGCCCGCGGTTCGTGATCCTCGCGGTCGCGGGGAGGAAGCAGGACTTCGATCCGGCGTTCCGCGACGCCCGCATCCGGCTGCCCCGGCATCTCCCGGGAGGGTGCGCCCGCGCATGAGTTCGCGACGAGCCTCCTGCGCTACCGGGCCGAGCAGAAGCTGAGCCAGCGCGCCCTTGCCGAGAAGCTCGGCATCTCCCAACCCCGTGTCGCCAAGCTCGAGTCGGCCGAACACAACCCCGAGATCGACACGATCATCCGAGCGGTGAGACGCCTCGGCATCGAGTTCGCCCTCGACGTCGCCCCTGCGGACCGTAAGCCGGCGCTCGTCACCGCGCGCGCCCGCAGGTCCGGGACGGTCGAGCACGACGACGTCGCGGTCGTCGTGGCCTCGACGCGCTGAACGCGGCCTCCGTCAGGTGCGGTCGACGCTCAGCCGGGCTGTCCTGCGCTCCTCCGCATCCCGCTCCCGCCGACGCTCGGCGATCAGGGCCTTGGTAGCGAGGCCGTCCTCGGACCACGCGCCGCGCAGGCCCCGGATCCTGTCGTCGCGGTCGATCGACGCCGTATCGGAGGCGGTCCTCGTGTCCTCCCGGCCGTCGCACGTACACCGAGTATGGCCGTTCCGGGCCGCTCTTCACCCATCGTGGCGAACTCCGGCTGGGTTGGGCTCCGTTCGGCCCGATGGCCCGATGATTGGCCCGACGCGGTCCGCGATCCCGACGAAGGTCTCCAACCACCAGGCCGCCAGATGACGGGCGTCGGGGTCAAGCGGGACCAGTTCGGCGCTTCCGAGTCCGGCAGGTCCGCCGAGGCCGAGGTTCGTCGTTGCGGCGTTCCGCGAGCCGGCAGGCGGCGGAGGAACGGAAGATGATGATTCATCCGGATCGTGTGAGGCCGCCCGGACCCTGGGCCCGTAGTTTCGACAAGGCAAGCGAAGCTGCTGTGGCCGGGCAGGCATAACCGAAAGGAAGAGCATGGACGAAGCGCTCCCCAGTTGGAACGAAGGTTCGGCGAGACAAGCGGTCCTCGACTTCGTGAATCGGTCGTCGACGCCCGGCGATGGCTACCTGGAGCCCGCCGAACGGGTTGCGACCTTCGACAACGACGGCACGCTCTGGATCGAGCAGCCGCTGCCGGTGCAGCTCGACTTCATCTTCCGCGCGCTTGCGGCGGCGGCCCGGAGCGATTCCTCGCTGGCCGAGACGCAGCCCTACAAGGCGATCCTGGAACAGGACCACGACTTCTTCGCGGCGGTCGGCCAGCAGAAGCCCGAAGCGATGATGGCCCTCGAGGAAGCGCTTGCACGAACCTGGCACGGAGCCCGTCCGCACGAGTTCGACGCGGAGGTGCTCCGGTACCTGGACACGACGAAGTCCGAGCGCTTCGACAAGCCCTACACCGAGTTGCTCTACAAGCCGATGCTGGAGCTGTTCGACCTGCTCAGGGAGAACGACTTCCGGATCTTCGTCTGCTCGGGTGGAGGGCGGGACTTCATGCGGGTGACCGCGGAGAGCGCCTGGGGGCTGAACAGGGAGGACGTGATCGGAACGGCGCCGCAGTACGAATACAAAGACGGCGAGCTGTATCGCACCGACAAGGTGCTGGGCGGGATCGCACTCGGTCCCGGAAAGCCCGAGCACATCTTCGCCACGACGGGCCGGCTGCCCGCCTTCGCCGGCGGCAACGCCGACGTGGATATCGAGATGCTCGAATCCGCGAGGTTCTCGATCCTGGTCGTTCACGACGACGAGGAGCGCGAGTTCGCCTACACCGCGGCCGCGGAGAAGTCCGTGGCGGCCGCAGAACGACACGGCTGGACCCTGGTCAGCATGAAAGACGATTGGAAGGTGGTGTTCTGATGAGCGACCTGACCGCGGTCGACATCCTCATGCTCCCCGACGAGACGATGCTCGGGCGTGCCGGGGCGCTGAACGAGGAGATGCGCAAGAGCGTCCCCGACGGATTTGCGCTCGACGCCCACCACACGCCCCACATCACGCTGCTGCAGCGCTATGTCCGCAGCGCCGACCTCGACCGCGTCTTCGAGGCGGTCGGAGGCGTGCTGGGCGGGGCCGATCCGGACGCACTGGAGCTGCGCGGGGTCAAAGTGGCCCACATGGAGATCGCCGCCCAACCGGGGCGCGGGCTGGCCGGTCTCGTCGTGCAGCCGAGCCAGGGGGTGCTCGACCTGCAGGGCTCGCTGATCGCCGCGGTCGAGCCCTTCGTCGAGAGCGGTGGCACCGCCGCCGCCTACGTGACGACGGCGGAGGAGCCGGAGATCAACGAGGACACGATCAACTACGTCGAGGGCTACGTGCCCGGCCACAGCGGCAAGAACTACATCGCCCACGTGACCGTCGGCTACGCCGAGCTCGATTTCCTCGCCGAGCTGGAGGGCAAGCCCTTCGATGCCTTCCCATTTCACGTCGCCGGGCTGGCCATCTTCCAGCTCGGGAACAACGGAACGGCGCAGCGCGAGCTGAAGAAGTGGGACCTCCGCGCCGGGAGCGCACCCTGATGAGTGGCGATCAACAGGTCAAGGACGCGGTCGTCGAGCTGTTCGAAGCGCGACGTCGTCACTCCGCGCCCGCTGGGTCTACCTCGCCGAAGGCGACAAGCGCTCCGACTTCTTCTTCACCGAATGCGGGCCCGGAATGGCGGTCGTTGGCTCGGCGCACCCGGCCAGGTTCGCCCAGGTGGAGCAGTTCTTCCGCGAAGTCGCCGGGTCTGCCCGACTCTATTGCCGGGAGTAGCCGCCCCTCGGCCTCGACCGGCGTGCTTTCGCGTCGACTGCGGAAAGGACACTCGTCAGGCGTGCTTCAGGCTCTGTGACCTCTCGCTCTGCCGGAGCACCACGGCCCCGTTGCGCCTCCGTTTGACCTCAGAGCCAAACTTGTGACCCACGAATGACGCCACGAGGCGAAAGATGTCCGCGTCCCGTCCTACAGGCCAACCTGCTTTCCTCGGCGCCGACACCCTCGGGCCGCTGGTCGGAGAACTCGCCCCTTTTGCAACCGCGTCGGTCTCCGCCGCGACGTTGTCGTCGGAGCCGGGGACCCCGGAGACCTCGAGTGCGCCACTGTTCCCCGGAGCAGTTTTACATGACGCGAAGAAATGTGCGAAGACGGCTCGGTCTACCCGATTAGGTTCGCTGGGCGACGCTGTCGTTCTAGGTAAGTGGAGGGTGCCTGATCCCGAGTAGGTGTAGCAACCAGGGTTCGTTTTCGGCGCCTTTGTAGAAGTGCGCCAGAGAGCCTCGTCTTTGTTCCGTGTCCACCAGGGCGATCATGTTGTGGTCGTGTAGGTGGCGAACGTGGTAGCTCACGTTACTGAGAGGCTCCTGCATCGCCACGGCCAGTTCCGTGGGGGTGATGCGGTCGCTTTCGATGACCCGTTTCAGGATCTCGCGTCGCACCGGATGACGGATGGCAGTCAAGATCTCCTGCGTCCGCCCGTCGCCCTGTCCCTCCGTCACCATGGCCCGCAGTACCGTTGACCCGGCGACGGTACTCAGGTGGTTGACAGAACGCAATCGGAGTATGCATCAATTGTGTCCCAAGGATGAATCGCTCACAGTGGCCAAGGCTGGAAGGGTCCCCGGGAAGGTAAAGAAAAACATCAGACTTGCAAGAAGGACTCTCAATAAGTACGGCGGCAAAAACAAGCCGATCTGGATCACCGAGATCGGCTGGCCTGTCGAAAATGGAGCGATCACTCCGGAGCCACAGCCGGAAACTCATCCGCGAGTGAGCGAAGTTGAGCAGGCCAAACTGTTGGCCTCGGTCATTCCGATGATCAAGGGCAGCGCAAGCGAATTTAATATTAAGAACCTGTTCTGGTATAACGTCGAAGACTTCGGTGGAAGCAAGTGGGACGGCTATTGCGGATTGTTCACGTCCAGCGGGCAGAAACGTGGCTCTCTGGCCAAATTCAGGGAACAGGTCGAATAGATGATGTTGGCGGCTGCGGGCGCTGTCGGGCCGCGAAATCTGCCCACATCTCGTTGGGGTCGAACTCGGTGATGGTTCGCAGATCGGCGGAGCGGCGGATCCCTGCTTGCCGCACTGTCGCGGGGACGATCTACGTGCTTGTTTGGGCGATAGTCCTCTTCCCGATTGGAGCGGGTGCCGCGGAGCGACGGGTTGGAGAGCACCTCGATCCATCTTTCGGAAGTTCGGGCGTGGTGATGAGCACTTCTGACATCGCTGGCGAAGGACGGAATGTCGAACTGTCGGTGGCGCCGGACGGCGGGCCGATGGTCGGGGAGCTGTCGGAAGGCCGAATTCTCCGTCTCGCACCTGACGGCAGACCCGACAGGGGATTTGGAAAACAGGGCCTTCTGTCGCTCGGGCCATCGACTTTCAGCGGTAATAGACGAGGCCTCACCTTCCTCGCGAGTTCAATGGCTGTTGATCGGGCTGGCAGGCTATTGGTGTTCGGGCAGCAGAATGATCCGAATCAATCTGTCCAGCTCCCTGGTGGGACTGCAGAAGGCGTCATTTCGAGCTACGCGATCGTGTCAAGGTTTGACCGGGAAGGCGTTCGTGATCGGAGTTTCGGTGGCGGCAAGGGCTATATTCGTGACGATTTCGGACTTCAGTCGCCTATCAGCGCCGAGACCCCGTTCGTCGGGGCCTTGAGAGGAGCGGTCGATGCCCGGAATCGTCCGGTCTTGCTGGCGGGCGTGACTATCCCGGCGGGTGCCTGCGCGCAGAGGTCAGGGGTTGAAGAGGTCCCGAAGGCGCTCGTGCGGCTGACGACCAGTGGAGCACTTGATCCTACGTTCGGTTCGGGCGGAGTCAGTCCCATCGACGGAACCACCAGCCATCCTCAGTTCGAAGTAGCCGGCAACGGCCAAATGGTCGTCGGAGCCGGTCCGGTCGGTTCTAGTCGGGCGGACTGCCGAAACGGAGATGTCATCTATCGCCTGGGGCCAAACGGAGAGCGCTCGATCAAATTCGGAACCGAAGGCGTGCTCGCGCTCCCGGATACGCGCCTCGCCGCCTTGGAGCCCTCGGGGGCCGTCATCGTCGGCCGTCGGCGTTCGCGCGCGCTTCTTCTTAAGCGATATTCGTCTTCCGGTGTGCCGGAGGAGACGTTCGGCGGCGGTGGAGTCGCCAAGATCGCCCTGCCTCTCGGACCCGTGGAAGTCTCATCGGTTTTGATCGAAAATACGGGCGAAATCCTTGTGGTCGGCTTTTCGAGGGGAAAGCCGACGAAGGGACGGGCCGCCTCCTTCCTGGTCGCCCGCCTTTCGAGGAACGGCAAGCCCATCTTGGGATCGGGCGGGCACCGCTGGGTCAGAACGGACTTCCGGTTACCGATGGAACTGACCTCCGCCCAAGCCGCGCTCGACTCACGAGGTCGCCTCGTCGTCGCCGGCACGACTGCCACCCCGAACGATCCGAACGGCCGATTTCTCGTCGCTCGTTACCTTGCTCCGTCCAGATAGGGCGGGATCCGACCCGTAATCTGCCGGGTGCGCCAGCGGGCATATGGATTGCACGCCGCCCTTGTTCGGTCCTGCCTTTGGCCGAGCAGAACTCCTCCGGCCGCACGGGCAAATGGCTGCCAATACGAGGTGAGACTGCCTCCCGTGGACCGCTCGTCGACGGCATGACCACCAACGACGCGATGCAGACAGAAAAGGGTCCCCATCAACGGCGACCGGATACGGGACACAACCAACGAGGTGTCGTAGTCGTAGCCGCGGTCGGCCAGGATCCGATCGGTCCTACCGCGTGGACGGCCGATCCGTCCGCGGATCGGAGCGGCGCGCAGCGCGTCGACCAGGGGCAGCAGCCGGGTCACGTCGTGACGGTTCCCGGCACTCACGTCGACGACGAGCGGCACGCCCGTCCCGTCGGTCAGGGTATGTGTCTGCACTCGCCAAGCCTGGGGCAGCCGTCTCCCTCTTTCACGCGTGGTTCGGGGAGGCGCTATTTCAGCTTTACCGTGAGGTTGGGCGAGTAGCCGAGCGTCGCGTGGTTCGAGCCGGCAATCAGGACGGCGCGGAAGACGCTCTTCGCGCTCACCTTGACGAGCTTGGAGGCGGTGCAGCCTTTGTCCGGTTTCAGCGCTTTGCCGAGGTTTTGCCAGGAGCGTTCGTCTTTGAGCTGGAAGAGGACGAGGCGCTGCCGGCAGGTGGCGGGAGGGTTCACGATCGCGGTCAGCTTCGTCTTCTTCCCTTTCACGACCTGTAGCGGCTTCGCTTTGATCCGGACTTTGTCTTCTTCCTTGGCCGGGGTCGCCGGGGCGCTCGGGGCGGCGCCTGACCCGCCGCCCGATGCGGTCGAGCCGCCACCACCCGCGGGACCTCCACCCACCGCGAACACCTGGATCTGGCCGAGCAGCGGCATGTAGGCGTAGAGGTCGCCGTTGGGCGCGAAGTCGAGCCGACTGAAGAAGGAGCGCGAATCGGCGAGATAGGAGACGCCGGCCTGGCAGGTGCCGATTTCGAGCCCGCAGACCTCCATCTGGTCAGTGCCGGTCAGAACCCCATAGCCGAAGGAGGCGATGTAGTGGCCGCCCGCGTCGAAGACCGAGATCCGCCGGTTCCCTGCCTCGCTGACGTAGAGGTTCCCGGTGCCCGGCTGTCGCACGATCGACTGCGGACCGGATAGCTGCCCGGCGGCGCTGCCCGGCCCGACGCCGAACCGCAGGTCGAGCTGGGCGCCTGGGCCGGCGACCGTGTTGTAGTGGCTGATCTCGTTGCCCTCGGCGATGTAGAGGCCGCCGAGGCCAAGGGCGACGTCCTCCGGGTAGTCGACCCCGTCGGCGGCGTTCACGCCGGCGTGGCCACGTTCCCTTCCACATGCTTCGGGTTCTCCGAAGGTCGGGACCCCGCCGAGCCCGAGGTTGCAGCTTTCAAGTGCGAATGGTGGTTCCGCGACGAAGTTCTTGTTGATCCCCGCCCCGTGGAAGCCCTGCGGGTAGAAGGGGTGTGCTTTGGTCAGGTCGGCGGCGTTGAAGGTGCCGACTTTGTCTTCCTGGCCGAGGGCCAGCGCCCCGCTGCCATCGGGGAACACCCGCAGCATCGCCTGGTTGCCGCCGATCCGCCGGCTCGTCGCTTCGTCGTCGGCGACGAGGTCGTGCCCCGGGTCTCCGCCGGCGGCCTGATAGCTGATCAGGCGCTGGGAGAAGGGGTCGCCGCTGACCGTGGCGTAGACCCGATTGGCGTAGAACCCGATGCCCAGCGGGAAGTAGCTCGGCCGGCCGACCGCGAACCCGTCGCCCAGGTTGTTGCCTTCGTCGTCGTAGTGGGAGAAGCTCGCCGTGCTGCTGGAGCCGGCCGGCGTGGTCCAGATCGTGCCGTCGGGAGCCAAGCCATAGAGCGAGCTCATCCCGAAGGTGCGGGTCGGCGTGACCGAGAGCGCCGCCTGCGCGCCGCCGGCCAACGCCAGCGCCACGATCGAGGCGATCGCGAGCAGGACGGGAAGGCGCCTGGGGACGGGACACACGGCCCGACCAGGCTTCCATCTGGCTCGTCAATCGTCAAGGATCAAATTCAGTAGAGCCGGCGTGAACGCGGGCGCTCAAAGGTCGTACGAATACGTCAGGACGAATACCTCATCCTGTGCGGCCTGCCGAGACGGTTGCTCAGGGGCATGCTGTGACCACGGCATCCCGAGGTCCCTGCTTGCCTACGGTGCCGGCAAACAGGTTCTGCCACTCGGATTCACCGAGTGGCAGAAATCGCCGTGGATCGCCGCATATGGCGGCACGGCTCGGGCGTCTGTTCTTGGCCGTGCAGCTCTGCCGACAGCGAAAAAGCCCTGCTAATCGGCGGATTCTAACGTACCAGGCGTCGAACCGCGACGGCGAATGGTAAGGAAGGGGTCACGAGTTCGAGTCTCGTTCCGGGCTTGTAGAAGCGCCTGCAGATCGGCCCCTTTAGGGCCGATTTTCGTGTGGGGATGTGCGGGATCTCGGATGGCGCAACAAGTGGCGCCTCGGCCGACGACCTGGCGTGGTCGGGGGTCGCACTCCCGTCCCGGCAAGGCGGGGCCACCCGCGTCGTCGTGACCTCACGCCGGCGGAGTCACGCGGCGCCGTGTGGAGCCTGAGCCAACTCGACCCCGGCATCAGCCTCTCCGGCAAGATCGGCTTCCGTGACAGGGATCGAGCGCGACGCCGGCCGGGCGCCCTCGAATCCTCCCTCCCTTATATCTCCGCGCCTATGACGAAGGCGCCTGATCCGTATTTTTCGGCCCTCCGAGCCTGTGGTTAGATCGCCGCGTGGCTCCCAGCGACGGCCAAATAGAGCGTCCGGTATCGCTGCGCTTCGTTGGCGACTGGGGTGGGGCGAACCTGACCCGAGTCTGTGGCTGGCTCGCGCACGAGCTGCACGAGCGCAGCGGCGGCGGCGTCCACAGCTGGATTCGTACCGGCGATGCCGGGATCGCCAACCTCGAGGCGCTTGGCCGCGCCGAGGTCGATGTCGCCGTCGTCACGCCATCGGCGATCGCGGCTCTCGCCACGCGCGGGCTCGGCCCGTTCGCCGGCCGGTCCTACCCATTCCTGCGCGCGATCGGCGAGCTCCCTCACCCCGATCGGCTGCTGCTCGCGATCCGCCGAGACCTTGGGGTCGAGTCGGTCGAGGACCTGCGCGAGCGTCAGCTGCCGCTTCGGCTTGCCACCTCGACCGCCGCGGGCGGCTCTTTCGCCGGCTACGCCGCCGAGTGGCTGCTCGACGCCGCCGGCATTCCACTCGCCGCGATCCGCGAATGGGGCGGCGAGGTGATCGACCACGACGCGCCCTTCGCCTGCATCGCCGAGCTCGAGGCCGGCAATGCCGACGCCGTGCTGCACGAGGCGGTGATGACGCCCTGGTGGCAGACCGTGGCGGCGAAGGTCCCGCTTTCCTTCATCTCATTTGCGCCCGAGCTGCTCGCGCGCGCCGAGGCGGAGCTCTGCTGTCCGCCGGACACGATCCCGGCCGGCTATATGCCCGGCATGGAGGCCGACGTCGAGACGGTCGAGTTCCGCGGCTACCTGGTCGTCGCCCGCGAGGAGATGGCGAGTGACGTCGCCGGCCTGCTGGCCTGGATCCTGGCAGAGACCGCGGAACAATTCATCGCAATGAACTACCGCCACATCCCGGCCGACCGGGCTCCGATCCACTACCCGGTCACCCGGGAGGGCCTGTCCCATACGCCGATCCCGCTCCACCCGGGGGCGGCCGACTACTACCGGGAGGCTGCTGCGGCGGCTCCCGCGACGAACTGAGAGGAGATCGCGTTGAACGAGCAGCGCGCCGAGTCCTGCAGCGAATGGCTGACCTTGGAGGTCGGTGGCGCCGAGATGAACGCCTACCTGGCGGCGGGCCCGGGCGCCCCGCGGGGTGCCGTGGTCGTCCTGCAGGAGGCCTTCGGCGTCAACGCCCACATCCAGAGCGTCGCCAACCGGCTGGCGGCGGACGGTTACCTCGCTCTCGCTCCCGACCTCTTCCACCGCTCCGAGGAGGGGCTGGTCGACTACGGGAACCGGGAGGAGGCGATGGCGCGGATCGCTCGGCTCGGCGTCGAGGAGGTCGCCGCCGATGCCGGCGCCGCGGTGGCCGCGGCCCGCTCGCGGGCACCGGGGGCGCCGGTCTCGGTCCTCGGCTTCTGCTTCGGCGGCCGCGCCGCCTTCACCGCCGCCTGCGTGGTCGAGGGGATCGACCGGGCGGTCGTCTTCTATGGGCCGGGTATCGCATCCGGGCCCCACGCCGTCCTCGACCGGGTCGGCGGTATCTCCGCCCGGATGCTCCTCCTGTACGGCGGCGGGGACCCGACGATCTCGGCCGCCGACCGCGAGGCGATCGAGGCGGCGCTGAGCGAGGCGGGAGTCGAGCACGAGAGCCGCGTCTACGCCGAGGCCGGCCACGCCTTCTTCTGCGACGCCCGCCCGTCCCTGTTTCGCGCCGGCCCGGCCCTCGACGCCTGGTTCGGGGTCCGGGACCTGCTCGCCGCATGAGACGTCCTGTGTCAACCCCCCACGGGTTGAAGCTTCCTCAGATTGCCGTGAAGAGCCGGGTCATAGGGCACCCGGTCCCGCCAGCAACGCCAGAGCACCCGCAGCCAGGCCCGCCCCAGG
>JAFDWO010000030.1 GCA_018268415.1 Actinomycetota bacterium
GGAGACGTAGGGAACCCCACGCCTCCTCCCGTGTCGTCCAACGCCCACGGACGCGCTGCGTGGGTTTTCCACCGTATAGGGGGGTCGATACACGCAGCGTGTATCGACCCCCTTCTCCGACCCGCCCCACCGCCCGGGGATCTCCGTGGTTCGAAATGGTCGCCATACGCCCATTTCGAACCACGGAGGCGTCGGGGACCCCGACGCCTCCTCCCGGGTCCCTCCATGATCAGGGATCTCCGTGGCGGATCTCGGGTCCCGGGGACCCGAGATCCGCCACGCCTACCCCACCCTCGGGCATACCCGTCACGGAAGTCCGACCTCGTGACGTCCCCGTGTCGTCTTCCCCGCGACCCCTCCCGTCCCGGGCGCCTCATGGCGCTCACAGCCTGCCAGGAGCGCCATGAGGCGCCCGGGACGCATCTCGGACGGGGTGCGGGGGCCGGGGTCGGGCGGCAACACGCGCCAGCGCCGCATCTCGGACGGCCGCGGGGGCCGGGGCCGCGCGCCATCTCGGACGGCCGCCCCGCCCGGGGCCGCGTCGCAACTCGGACGGCCGCGGGGCCCGAGCCGCGCCCGGCCCTTCTTGACGGCCCCGCCCCTTCGCTGTTCCTTATGGCGCCCTGGGCGCCATAAGGAACAGCGAAGCGATCCCGGGGAGGGCGGGGCGCCCTGTAGCCGGAGCAAGGGACGACCGCGAGGGCCGGGGTCGGGGTGCACCTTGGATGGTCGCTCGGCCCGCGGGTCGCGCCCTCGGCCCCGAACGAACGAGGCGGGCTCAGCGGGAGACGAGCAGCGAGGCGCCGATGGCGCCACCCAGGTCTCCCAGGGTGGCGACTTTGACCACTGGCATGGTCTCGAAGAAGACGTGCTTGCGCATCTCGTCGAGCAGCGGCTCCATGTAGCGGTCGCCGAAGCGGAGGCCGAGGCCGCCGCCGATCAGGATCGCTTCCGGATCCAGGAGGTTGATCGCCGAGGCGATGCCGGTGCCGAGGGCCTCGATCGCGCGGTCGATCAGCTCGCCCGCCAGCTTGTCGTCGTGGTCGAGCGCCCGCTCCCAGACGCCGCTGGTGAGGCGTGGTTTGTCGTGTTTCTCCATCAGCTTGAAGAGGTCGGTCTTCTCGCCGTCTTCCTGGCGCCGCCGTGCCTCGGCTTCCATCGCCGCGCGCCCGGCGTAGGCCTCCATGCAGCCCCGCCGTCCGCAGGGGCACCTGGCGCCACCGCGCCGGATCACCAGGTGGCCGATCTCACCGGCCGCCCCGCGGCCGAGCCACGGCTTGCCGCCGAGCACCAGCCCGCCACCGACTCCGGTTCCCCAGAAGACGCCGATCAGGCTGTCGAATTCCTTGCCGGCACCGAGATGGAACTCGGCTTCGGTTGCCACCTGGACGTCGTTGCCGATCCGCACCGTCGCCCCGAGGGACTGTTCCAGCGCCTCGCCGAGCTTGTAGCTGCCTTCCCAGTCGGGCAGGTTGCGGGCGCTCGAGACGGTGCCCGCCTTCTCGTCGACGTCCCCGGGGGAGCCGACTCCGACGCCTTGTAGCTCGGAGCTCTTGATCCCGGCCGCCTTGGCCGCCTCGGCCATCGCGTCGGCCATCGCCGCGGCGACGTCCTTCGGCCCGCCCGTGGTCGGCGTCGGCCGTCGCGCTTCTCCCTTGACCTCGCCCGCGGCGTCGATCACCGCGGTCTGGATCTTGGTGCCGCCGAGGTCGATGCCACCGCGCAGGTCAGCCATGGGCCGCAAGTCTACGGCGACCCGCTGTTGATGGGCCGAAGACTCAAGCCAGGCTGGAGTTTTCGGCCCATCAACACGAGGTACGGTGCGGGGGTGGCGCAGACGGGATGGCGGATCTGGTGGGCGAAGCGGCGTTGGTACGAGCGCAATCGCCGGCTCTCGCGGCGCCTGCGCATCGACCGCCACGCCGCCCGTGGCGGCTTCTTCGTCCGCTATCCGGTCGAGGGGGAGATCCTCGAGGCGCTCGACGAGGGCCGGCTCCGCATCGGCGAAGGCACCCTCCTGGAGCCCGGCTGTTGGCTGACGCTCGCGCCTGACGCCGAGATCGAGATCGGGGAGGGCTGCTTCCTCAACCGCGGCACGATGATCGCCGTCCAGAAGAGTGTGAAGATCGGCGACCATACGATGTTCGCCAACGGCTGTTTTGTCGGTGACGCCGAGCACCGCTTCGACGACCCCGAGCTGCCGGTGACCTGGCAGGGCTTCACCTCGAAAGGCCCGGTCGAGATCGGCGCCAACTGCTGGTTCGGCGTCAACTGCGCGGTGACCAGCGGCGTGACCATTGGTGAGCGCTGCGTGATCGGGTCCAACTCTGTCGTCACCCGCGATCTGCCCGCGCGGACGATCTGCGCGGGCGCCCCGGCAAAACCGATCAAGCCGATCGAGTACCGCGCTCCGGACGCAAGCTCCACGTAACAAAACGCGCACGGTTCCCTATAATTCGTCAACGGCCGTGACCCCTGGAGGCATGGACCTGATGAATCTGGATCTTCTTTCCGGCGACACCGTCACCACCAGTGCTGCCGCCCGCGTCGTGCGTGGGGTGGATGAGCTGCGCCTTGCCCTGGCCCCGGCCCGGCGCGAGGGCCGCGCGATCGGCCTCGTCCCGACCATGGGCTTCCTCCACGAGGGCCACGTCTCCCTGCTGCGCGCCGCCCACGCCGAGTGCGACGTGCTCGTGATGAGCCTCTTCGTCAACCCGACCCAGTTCGGGCCGAACGAGGACCTCGACCGTTACCCGCGCGACGAGGAGCGCGACCTGCGTCTGGCGGGCGACGCGGGCGTCGACCTCGTCTTCGCGCCCGCCGCCTCCGAGCTGTACCCGGACGGCTTCGCCACCGCGGTCGAGGTCTCCGGCGGCCTGACCTCCGTCCTCGACGGTGATCCCGGGCGCCGTGGTCCCGGTCACTTCCGCGGTGTCACCACCGTCGTCGCCAAGCTCTTCAACATCGTCGGCCCCGACATCGCCTACTTCGGCCAGAAGGATGCCCAGCAGGCCGCCGTGATCAAGCGGATGGTGCGCGACCTCGACTTCCCGCTGCGGGTCGAGGTGATGCCGACGGTGCGCGAGGCGGACGGCCTGGCGATGAGCAGTCGCAACGTCTACCTCGAGCCCGCCGATCGGGCCCGCGCCGCCGCCATCTCGCGCGCCCTCGCCGCCGCCGAGCGACAGGCGCTCGCCACCGACTCGCTGGCGGCGGGCCTCGCCGCCGCCCGCGCCGAGCTGGCCGCCGCCGCGATCGAGCCCGAGTACCTCGAGGCCCGCGATGCCGAGACCCTCGAGCCGGTCGACGGGTTGACCGGCCACCCGATCCTCGTCGCCGTCGCCGCCAGGGTCGGCGGCGCCCGCCTCATCGACAACGTCGTAATCGAGCCGCCCGGCGGCTGAACCAGGACCATCAACCAACTCCGAGAGGGGATCCCCAAACCGTGCAGAGGCAGATGCTCAAGTCGAAGATCCACCGGGCGACGGTGACCGACTGTGACGTCGATTACGTCGGCTCGATCACGATCGACACCGAGCTGATGGCGGGCGCCGACCTGCTGAGCAACGAGCAGGTTCACGTCTGGGACATCGACAACGGCGCGCGTTTCGTCACCTACGCCATCGACGGCGATCCGGGCTCCGGCGCGATGCAGGTGAACGGCGCCGCCGCCCGGCTGGTCGAGCCCGGCCACAAGATCATCGTCGCCTCTTTCGGCGCCTACGACGAGGCCGACCTGGAGCACTACGCCCCGGTCGTCGTCCACGTCGACGACGCCAACCAGCCAATCGCAATCGACGACCGTCCGGAGGTGCTCGTCGCATGAGCTCTGGAGTCCGTTCCCACACCGTCCCGCAGGCCGATCGCGTCGCGATGACCTTGCCGCGTCTCCACGAGATGAAGGAGAACGGTGAACCGATCGTGATGGTGACCGCCTACGACTACCCGTCGGCGACGGTCGCCGAGGCGGCCGGCGTCGACCTCGTCCTGGTCGGCGACTCGGCTGCCAACGTGGTGCTTGGTTACGAGCGCACCGACCTGGTCTCGATGGAGGAGATGATCATGCTCGGCAAGGCGGTGCGCCGTGGTCTGCGCACGCCGCTGATGATCGCCGACATGCCGATGGGCAGCTACGAGGCGAGCGACGAGCTGGCCGTGCTGAGCGCCCAGCGCCTGATCAAGGAGACCGGCGCGCAGACCGTGAAGCTCGAGGCCGGCGGCGTCTCCGCCCGGCGCGCCAAGGCGATCGTCGAGGCAGGGATCCCGGTGATGGGCCACCTCGGCCTCACCCCGCAGACGGCTACCGCGCTCGGCGGATACAAGGCCCAGGGCAAGTCGGCGGCGGCGGCGATCCGGATGTACGAGGACGCCCTCGCCCTCCAGGAGGCGGGCTGCTTCGCGATCGTCTTCGAGGCCGTCCCGGCGGAGATCGCGGCGACCATCGCCGAGCGCCTCGACGTCGTCACGATCGGCATCGGCGCCGGCGCCGGCACCTCCGGCCAGGTCCTCGTCTTCCACGACCTGCTTGGCATCACCACCGGCCACATGGCCAAATTCGTCAAGCAGTACGCCGACGTCCACGCCGAGATGACCACGGCCGTCGCCCGCTATGCCGAGGAGGTGCGCGGCGGCTCCTTCCCGGGCCCCGAGCACGTCTACGCGATCGACGAGGAGGAGCTCGCCGAATTCCGCCGCCACGTCGACGACGAGGCCCTCGCCTCGGCGAAGTCGTGGGAGTGGGAGCCGCTTAGCTAGCGAGCCGTCACAGGAGGCTCTGCCCGGAGGCGCCTGCGTGGAGGAAGCAGGCGAAGCCTTCGCACACCGACGCCCGGGTGCCGCGTCCGGCCGGTCGCGCCTGTCCGAAGCCCGTTAGGTCGACCTTCAGGTCGCCGGTCCCGCTCGGCGCCTTCGCCGGGTGGCGGTGGAACGTCCCGGCGCCCGAGAAACGGAGGGGGTGGCTTCACGACCGCTTCGTTCGTCGGCACCGGCCGGTTGGAGACGCGTATTTTGTTCTTCTACTTCGCGGGTTGGCTGGGTGAGACCGAGGCGGCGGTGCGCCCGGGGCGGAGGCCGGCGACCTGTAGGGCCGCGGGCTCGAAGAGTCGGAAGCGCAGCGGGCTGGCCACGCCGTCGCTTTCCTTGCAGCGGGGACAGTCACCCGCGGCGGCCGCGATCGTGGCGTTGAACCTGCTTTCGCATCGCTCGCAATAGAACACGTGTTCGTCCTTTGGTCGGTGGCGAGGCTGGCGGGAAGTGGAGTGACCATATGCCCGGCGTCGCAAAGGATCAATCCCCTTTTGACAGAGAGGACAAGAGACGCGTCGATCCGGAGGGATCGACGCGTCTCCGGGATTAGTTGCCCTTGTGGACGGCCGAAGTCGGCATCGCAGCAAGCGTGGTCGAAACCTTCACGGGGCACCTCCTTTCGACGCGAGCGGACAAGTCGGATCTCTGACCTGGCTTCAGCTCGAAAGGCGGCCCAATGAGTGAATCAATTTCACTATAAAGTCGCGCCGACCGTTCGAAAGTTACTTAGTATGAGCGTCGACTTCAGTCAGCGAGAGAGAACGGGAGAGGGGCATGAACGCAGTCTTGGAGGAGAGGCCGGCAGCGCCGGCGGGATCGCTCGCCGCGATCGTCACGCATCCGCTCCGGCGACGCATCTGGTACGCGATCACCGAGAATCCGATCAGCCCTCGGGAGCTTGCCGATCAGCTTCGTGAGCCCGTCAACGACGTGGCGTACCACGTGAGGGTGCTGCGCGACCTCGGCGTGATCGAGCTCGCGGGGACGCGGCCGGTTCGGGGCGCGACCCAGCACTTCTACCGGCTCCTTCGTCGGTCGCATCTCAGCACCGAGGAGGTCGAGGCGATGAGCCCGGTGGACAAGATCGCGGATGCGACCAACATTCTCCAGCTTGAGTTCGCGGATGCCGCCGACTCCCTTGAAGCCGGAAAACTCGCGGAAAGGCCCGAGCATTATCTGTTCCGCATGCCCGTGAGCCTCGATGAGGAGGGGTGGCAGGAGTTTCACGAGATCTTCGCCGAGGCCGCCGACCGGCTCTACAAGGCGGAGGTGCGCTGCGTCGACCGGCGGCGGGAGGCGGGGGCGGAGGCCGAGTCGGTCTCGGTGGTGGCCCATCTGAACCTCTTCGAGCGAGGGTAGGCCCCGCCGGGCCTCAGAGTCCCAGCACGGTTACCGCGACCAGGATCAGCGAGAGGGTCGAGGTGATCGCGACCGTGGCCGCCGTGACCCAGTCGACCGGGCCGCGGTTGCGGTGCTCGCCCATCAGCTCCTCGGAGCGGGCGAGGCGCCAGATGAAGCCCAGGTTGATCGGTAGCAGCACGCCGTTGATGACCTGCACGCCGACCAGCAGCGAGATCACCGGCACGCCGGGGATCACCGCGACGATGGTCGAGATGACGATCATCGCCGTGATCAGCCCGACGAACACCGGCGCTTCCTCGGTCCGCCGGCCGATGCCCTTCTCGAAGCCCAGCGACTCGGCGACCACGTAAGAGGTCGCGATCGGCAGGATCGCGGCGGCGAGGAGGCTCGCCCCGAGGAGGCCGACGCCGAAGAGGAGCTCCGCGTACTGGCCCGCCAGCGGCTCCAGCGCCTTGGCGGCGTCGGCGGCGGAGCCGATCGAGTGGATCCCGGCCACGTAGAGCGTCGCGCCGGTGGCGATGATGATGAACGCGGCGACGACGTCGGCGAAGATGGCGCCGCCGACCGCCTCGCGCGTCTCGGCGGGCAGGTCCGCCTCGGTCGATCCACGCTCGACCACCGCCGACTGCAGGTAGAGCTGCATGTAGGGGGTGATCGTGGTCCCCGCCATGGCGACGAAGAGGAGCAGGAACGTCGGGTCGGCGTGGAGCTGGGGGACGACGAGGGCGTGGCCGACCTGGCCCCAGTCGGGCTTGGCGAGGATCGCGGCGACGGGGTAGGCGAAGAACGGGATCGTCATCCAGACGAACACCCGCTCGGCGGAGCGGTAGGAGCCGCGCACGATGATCAGCCAGATGCCGAGCGCGGCGATCGGGACGGACACCTGAACCGGGATGCCCGCCAGTCCGAGGGCGGCGCCGACGCCGACGAAGTCCGAGATGCAGATCCCGAAGTTCGCGACCAGCACGCTCACCGTGGCGAAGGCCGACCAGCGGATCCCGTAGCGCTCGCGGATCAGCTCGGCGAGGCCCTTGCCGGTCACCGTTCCCATCCGCGCCGCGGCGCGCTGCACGAGGGCCAGGGAGACCGTGATCAGGACCATCGCCCACAGCAGCGTGTAGCCGTACTTGGCGCCGACTTCGGAGTAGGTGGCGATACCGCCGGCGTCGTTGCCGGCGTTGGCGGCGATCAGGCCAGGGCCGAGCAGCCCGAGGAAGACGAGGACGCGGCTACGCCGGGAGCGGAGCCGTGAGGGCAGGTGCGGCCGCGCCGATGCCAGCGACCGTGCCCGCCGCAAGGCGGCTGGTACTCGGCCCGGCATCCACTTGATCGCTCCACTCGACGACGCTCATGCGGAGATCCTAGTCCGGCCCGCATCAGGTCGTATGCCCGGCCCGCATGCAGGGCGCCCGGCCCGCATGCAGGGCGTATGGAGGCTCGGCGTTTGCCTAGTCCTCGCCGAGCAGGCCGAAACGACGCCGCCACCCCTTCGGGAGGAGCACCTCGAGCACGTCGTCCACGGTCACGACGCCGATCATCCGCTCCTCGGAATCGAGCACCGGCGCGGCGATCAGGTTGTAGTCCGCCATCAGGCGCGCGACTTCCTCGAAGTCGGCCTCGGGGTTGAGGTGCGGGACGTCCTCGACGTCGAGGTCGATCACCGCCCCCTCGGGGTCCGCCCGCAGCAGCGCCGCCAGGTGGAGCGACCCCGCGAAGCGGTGTTTGGCGTCCATCAGGTAGACGGTCGCCAGGTTCTCGTCGGGGAGCCCGCTGCGGCGCACGCGGTCGAGGGTCTCGGCGACGGTTGCGTGGCGATAGACGCTGACGAAGTCGGGACTCATCAGACCCCCTGCCTCGGCCGGGTCGTAGCCGAGTAGCGCGCGGACCTTGCGCCGCTGGCTCGGCGCGAGGCGCTCGGTGACCGGCTCGCGGCGCGCCTCCGGCAGCTCGGCGACGAGGTCGGCGGCGTCGTCGGGCGCCATGTGGGACAGCAGCGCCGCGACCTCCTCGTCGGAGCGCTCGGCGACGAACTCGATCTGGTGACGGGCGTCCAGCTCCTCGAAGACGTCGGCCTCGAGGTCGGCGTCGGAGCCGACGGCCTCGATGATCTGCCGGCCTTCGTCGTGGGACGCGGCCTCGACGAGGTCGGCGATCTGGGCGGGGTGCAGTTTCGCCAACCGCGGGTGGAGGACCCGCAATCGGACGGCGGGCGCCTCGCCCGCGAACGGCTCGACGCTCGCCCAGTCGAGGAAGTCGCCGGTCGCGATCCGGCCGCCGATCCTCTTCGGCAGCAGCCGCCGCAGTCCGCCGCGAGGGCCGGTGTCGACGCCGACCACGCGCCACCATCCCTCCAGTCGGGCCAGCTCGATCTCGTTGGCGCGGACCAGGCGCGCGCCCTCGACGTTGATCAGCTGGTGGTCGAGCACGTCGTGCTTCAGCAGGATCTCCTCGGGGCGGCGCGAGAACGGGCGCAGGTCGAGCTTCGCCTTGCTCAGGGTCACCATCCGCGGCTCCACCGTCGCCACGCGCTCGGCGGGCAGATAGGCCTGACGCCCCGCGACCGTGACGAGGAAGCCGGTGATCGGCGGGTAACCGCTGCCCTCCAGGCGCACGATGACGTCGTCGACCTTGCCGAGCCGCGCACCATCGCTGTCGACAAGCGCGCCGCCGAGGATCAACGACAGGTGCAGCACCGCCTCCGATCGCGTCTGCGTCGCGGCCATGTCCAGATGCTAGATGGTTGATTCAGGGGTTCAGCGGCCGAGTTGCGGCGCGATCTCGGCACCCGCCGTCGTCGGAACCCTTCCGCTGTCCCTTATGCGCCTCATGGGCGCATAAGGGACGGGGCCGTCGAGGCGGGACGGGCGGGCGAGACCCCGACCACCCCGCCCGTCCGAGATGTGTCCCGGCCTTGGCCGCTGCGGCCGTCCGAGTTGCGGCGCGGGGTGCGCGTGGCGGCGCGACGCCGGCCGGGGCACCCGTCCGAGGTGCGTTGCGGTCCCGACCCCTTCGGCCGTCCGAGATGCGTCCCGGTCCCGGCCCCGGTGGCCGTCCGAGGTGGCGCGCGGGGCGCGTGGCGCCGCGACCCCGACCCCGCACCCGTCCGAGATGGTCCCGGGCGCCTCATGGCGCTCCTGGCAGGCTGTGAGCGCCATGAGGCGCCCGGGACGGGAGGGGGTCGTGGGGAAGACGACACAGGGACGGGAGGGGGTCGTGAAAAAGACGGCACAGGGA
>JAFDWO010000031.1 GCA_018268415.1 Actinomycetota bacterium
CCTCCAGCTGCAGTTCCTCCTCGACCAGGCGCTGTGCGTCGAGCGCCGACATGCCGGTGGTCGGGAAGGGGCCGTCGGGGGCGTCCTCGGTGAGGAAGCGGCCGCCGTAGAGCATGGCGGGGTCGCTGGGGGTGGGTTCGTTAGGCATCTGCCGAACCTACCGGTGGACACGACCAGCCGCTTTAAAATTCTGGTCCAGCCCGCGCCGGGTACCGCCCGCTACCACCTTTTGGCGCCGCCGGGCTCCTCGTCGACGGTCAGCTCGGCCAGGGGTTCGGCTTCGAGGCGACCGTCGGGGATCGGCTCGCCGGACTTGACCGAGAGGCCGTAGGTCCCGGCGGCAAGGCGCTCCTCGGCCCGCTCGATCCGGTCGAGACGCCGCTGCAGGTCTCCTTCGCGCCCTTCGGCCAGCTCGTCTTCGTAGAGGTTCTCGTTGTCGTAGTCGCCTGCGGGAGCGTTCCCGGTCGACTCCTCGCGGCCTTCCCGACGAACCGAGGCGAGCTCCGCCTCGACCCGCTCCCGCTCCGCCGTCAGCAGCTCTTTCGCGCGCTTCTCGTCCATGGCCCCCACCCTACCCATCGTTGAAGTCCGAAAGATGTAGCGCTATCCTTTTTGAGGACTAACTACAGAAAGTGAACCTAGTCATGACCTACAGACTCGTTCCCCTTGACGATGCGATCGTCTTCCCGACCGTCACCGCGACCCTGCCGATCGACGTCGGCGAGGACGAGCGCGTCTTCCTCCTCCCTCGCAGCGAGGGTGAGTACGGCCGCGTCGGCGTCGTCGCCGAGGTGGTCGAGCGCGGCACCTCACGCCGTGGCCACCCGGTCGCGACCGTGGTCGGCCTGCACCGCGGCATCGCCGGTGCCGCCCAGGCGGGCGACGACGGCGAGGTCCTGCACGTCGAGGTCCAGGAGATCCACGACGGCCACCCCGACGACGAGCACACCCACGAGGTGGCGCGTGAGTACCGCGCGGTCGTCGAAGAGATCCTCGAGTTGCGCGGCGACGACGGTCGCATCGCCAACTTCCTGCGCTCGATCGAGGAGCCCGGCGCCCTGGCCGACACCTCCGGCCTCGCCCCCGACATCCCCAACGACGGCAAGCTGCGCCTGCTGGAGACGATCGACGTCACCCAGCGGCTGGAGATCGCGGTCGAGCTGCAGCGCGAGCGCCTTGCCGAGCTGCAGGTCCGCTCGAAGATCCGTGACGACGTCGAGTCGGGCGCCCAGAAGCAGCAACGCGAGTACTTCCTGCGCAAACAGATGGAGTCGATCCGCAAGGAGCTGGGCGAGGACGAGACCGACCTGATCGCCGAGTACGAGGCCAAGATCGCCGAGGCCGGCATGCCGGAGGCGGTCGAGGAGCAGGCGACCAAGGAGCTGCGGCGCCTGGAGCGCCAGGGCGAGCAGTCGCCCGAGAGCTCGATGATCCGCAGCTACCTCGACTGGCTGATCGCGGTCCCCTGGAGCAAGCGCTCCGAGGACAAGCTCGACCCGAACCACACGCGTGAGGTGCTGGATGCCGACCACGCCGGGCTCGAGGACGTGAAGAGGCGGATCACCGAGTTCGTCGCCGTGCGCAAGCTGCGCGAGGAGAGGCACGATGAGATCGAGGGGGACAGCCGTGCCAACGGCACGATCCTGACCCTGGTCGGGCCCCCGGGCACCGGCAAGACCTCGATCGGCGAGTCGATCGCCCGCAGCCTCGGGCGCGAGTTCGTCCGCATCAGCCTCGGCGGCCTGCACGACGAGGCGGAGGTCCGCGGCCACCGCCGCACCTACATCGGCGCCCTGCCGGGACGGATCGTCCGTGCCCTGCGCGATGCCGAGACGATGAACCCGGTGATCCTGCTGGACGAGGTCGACAAGGTCGGCGCCGACTGGCGCGGCGACCCGTCGGCGGCGCTGCTCGAGGTGCTCGACCCGGCGCAGAACCACTCGTTCCGCGATCACTACCTCGACGTCGAGGTCGACCTCTCCGAGGTCGTCTTCATCGCCACCGCGAATCTGCTCGACACGATCCCGGCGCCGCTGCTGGACCGGATGGAGATCATCGCCTTCGATGGCTACACGACCGAGGAGAAGCTGGCGATCGCCAAGGGCTACCTGGTGCCGCGACAGCTGAAGCGCAACGGGCTGAAGCCGGAGGAGATCTCGGTCTCCGACGACATCCTGCGGACGGTGATCTCCGAGTACACCCGCGAGGCGGGCGTGCGCCAGCTGGAGCGCGAGGTCGGCAAGGTCCTGCGCGGGGCGGCGACGAAGATCGCCTCCGGCGAGGGCACCGCGCCGATCGTCCTCGACCTCGAGGCGGTGCGCGAGGCACTCGGGCGGCAGAAGGTGTTCCAGGAGTCGGTGGAGCGCACGGCGATCCCGGGCGTCTCGACCGGCCTCGCGGTCACCGGCACGGGCGGCGACATCCTCTTCATCGAGGCGACCGCCATGGACGGCGACAAGGGCCTGGTTCTGACCGGCCAGCTCGGCGACGTGATGAAGGAGTCGGCGCGGATCGCCCTCTCCTACGTCCGCTCGCACCGCGAGGCGCTGGGCATCCCGGCGGAGCGGTTCCAGCGCGAGTTCCACCTGCACGTGCCGGCCGGGGCGATCCCCAAGGACGGCCCCAGCGCGGGCACGGCGATGACCACGGCGCTGGTCAGCCTGCTCACCGGCCGACCCGTCAAGCACACTGTAGGAATGACCGGCGAGGTGACGCTGCAAGGACGTGTGCTGCCGATCGGCGGCCTGAAGCAGAAGGTGCTGGCCGCCCATGCGGCGGGGCTGACCGAGGTGATCCTGCCCGAGCGCAACCGCGGCGACCTCGACGAGGTCCCCGCGGAGGTGCGCGAGCAGATGACCTTCCACCCGGTGATGAGCATCGACGAGGTGCTCGGGCTGGCGCTCGAGCCGGCGGAGGCCGGCGCGGATGTCCCCGCGCTGTCGTAGCTGCCAACCCGTGCCGCAGGAGCTCCGCGCCGCCGCGGGGCTCCTCGAGCGCCGCTGGACGATGGCGACGATCTACGCCTGCTCCAGCGGCGCGTCCCGTTTCAACGAGTTCCGCCAGTCGCTGCCGGGGGTGTCGCCGACGACGCTCTCGGAGCGGCTGGAGCAGCTCGAGGCCGCGGGGATCGTCGAGCGGCGCCTGGTCGCCGGCCGTCCTCCCCATGCCGAGTACGCCCTGACCAGCCGCGGCGAACGGCTCGCGCTCGCCGTCGCCGGGCTGCTCGAGCACTGAGGCCGTGAGCTTCAGTCCCGCGCACTGCGGTGGCGAGGGCCCGCCGCTGCTCCTCCTCCACGGCTTCACCGATACCTGGCGGACCTGGGAGGTGGTGCTGCCGGCGCTGGAGCGGCGCTTCGAGGTCCTCGCCCCGACGCTTGCCGGGCACGCCGGGGGACCGCAGTTGCCCGCGGGCGGAGCGAGCGACGCGGCGATCGTCGATGCGGTCGAGGCAGCATTGGACGCGGCGGGCTGGGAGGCGCCGGCGATCGCCGGCAACTCGCTCGGCGGCTTCGTCGCCCTGCGGCTGGCGGAACGCGGCCGGGCCCGATCGGTGGTCGGCCTCGCCCCGGCCGGGGGCTGGGCCCCGGACGACCCGGCGAGCGCCGAGGTCCTCCGCTATTTCCGCATGATGGTGCCGATGGTCCGCGAGGCGGCGCCGCAGGCGGACCTGATCGCGTCGACGTCGGAGGGGCGTGCCGCGGCCAGCATCGCCTACGCCGGCAACGCCGATCACCTCTCCCCCGACCTCGTCTCCCACCTGATCCGTGGTGCCGCCGCCTGTGATTCCGCGCCCCTGCTCGCCTTCGCCGCCCGTGAGGGCTGGCCACTCGACCCGGAGCGCGTCACCTGCCCGGTCCGCCTCGTCTGGGGCACCGACGACCAGATCCTGGCCCTACCCGCCGCCGCGGCGCGCTTCCGCGCCGAGTTCCCGCGGGCCGAGTGGGTCGAAATCGACGGGGCCGGGCACTGCCCCCAGCTCGACCATCCGATCGAGACGGCCGAGCTGATCGCGGGCTTTTCCGCGTAGCGCTGCGCTCCTGACGCTTCCGCGAGGATCCAGGGGCGCCGGTCGCTCGCTGCGTTTGGGGCGTCCTGGCGCCCTCAACTCAGCGAGCGCGGAACCGGTGCCTGGTTCCGGACGCTTTCGTCCCGGAACCCGGTCCTCTTCCCCGCGCCCGCCGGCCTTCCGTCACACGCCCGCGTTGATGGGCCGAAAACTCAAGCTCTGCTTGAGTTTTCGGCCCATCAACATCGAGGCCGGGGACCGACGTCAGGCCGGGTCGGGCGGGTCGGGCGGGGGGACGCCCTCGTTCCACTCGCCGCCACCGTCACCCGGGTGCGCCGGGGCGGAGTCGCCCTTCAGCTCGAGCAGTCGGTAGTAGAGGACGGCGGCGACGAGGCCGCCGACCGGGGCGGTCAGGGTCGCGGCGAGGGCGCCGAAGACGATCCGCAGGATCGGGCCACCGGCGATCGCGTCGGCGATCCCGGTAAGGATGATGCTCGCCACCGCGGTGATCAGGGTGGCGACGATAACGGTGCCGAAGACGGGCCAGCCGAACCCGCGGACGAGCTCGCGCGAGCGGCCGAAGGCGTCGGTGACGCCCTTCTTCTCGATCACGATCGCGGGGGCGATGACGGCCCAGATCGTCAGCAGGATGCAGCCGGGGACGATCAGCAGAAAGAAGCCGATGCCGACGCCGATGCCGTAGAGGAGGCTGGCGCCGATCAGCGGGCCGAGAACCGGGCCGACCGAGTTGAAGAGCTCACCGACCGAGGAGTCGCGACGCCCGTCCTGGACGTCGTGGACGAGGCTGACCACCATCCCCTGGTAGAGGATCGCGACCGCGAAGCTGACCACGGCGACGACCAGCAACAGGCCGACGTCGTTCTGGCCGACGATGCCGCTGAGGATCGAGACCACGAGGAAGAGCCAGAACGCAGCCGGGATCAGCACGCCGAAGTGCTGTTTGTAGAGGTCGAAGACGCGGCTCAGGACATCGCCGACGCCGAGGGTGTTTCCGCGATCCATGGCGCCAACTTCGACTCTGGCCCTACGATCCCTGCGTGGCCGAGATCGAGCGCAAGTTCCTGGTCAAGGAGATGCCGCGGGCCGAGAGCGCCGCGGCGACGATCGAGCAGGGCTACCTGGCGCTCGACGCGCGGGCCGAGGTGCGACTGCGGCGGATCGACGGCGAGCTGCTGCTGACGGCGAAGAGCGGGCACGGCGAGGTCCGCGAGGAGGTCGAGGTGGAGATCGACCCGGAGGCCTTCGAGGCGCTCTGGCCGCTGACCGCGGGACGGCGGGTCGGCAAGGTGCGCCATTACGTGCCGCTGGGCGAGGGGCTGCGGGCCGAGATCGACGTCTACGGCGGCTCCCTCGACGGCCTGCGGACCGCCGAGATCGAGTTCGGGTCGCTCGAGCGGGCCGAGCGGTTCGTCCCGCCGCCGTGGCTCGGTGCCGAGCTGACCGGGGACGAGCGCTATGCCAACCAGACGCTGGCGACCGTCGGCTTGCCCGACGAGGCCGCAAAGCGCGAGGATGTGAGCATGGAGACGGCGCTCGACCAGGCGGCGGAGGCAGCGACGTCGGATGCGAGCGCCCGGCACCAGGTCGCCCCCGACCGCGCCTACCGCCTGCTCTCCGACGAGGGGACCGCGGACGGCGTGCGGCGGGTGATCTTCGGCCGGCTCGACAAGGCCGCCGAGCGGCTGCGCGAGGCCGGAGACGGCGACGCTCTCGCGGAGGCGATCCACGGCGCCCGCAAAGACCTGAAGAAGGCGCGCGCGGCGCTGCGCCTGGTTCGCGAGGAGGTCGGCGAGAAGACGTTCAAGCGCGAGAACCGGGCGCTCCGCGATGCCGCCCGCGCGCTCTCGGCGAGCCGCGATGCGGAGGTCAAGCTGGGGACCCTGGACTCCCTGGTCGAGGGCGACGATGACCTGCCGCCCGCGGCGACGGCGGCGTGGCGCGCGGCGTTGGCGGCCGATCGCGACCGGATCGTCGGCGAGGAGAGCGGCGGGACCGCCGCGGCGGTCGAGGAGATCGCGGCGGTCGCGGGTCGCGCCTCCGGGTGGAAGCTCCACGCGGACGGCTGGAAGCTCGTCGCTCCCGGCCTCGACACGGCCTACCGCGAGGGCCGCGAGGCGTTCGCGGCCCTCGGCGACGCGCCCAGCTTCGAGGCCGTCCACGAGCTGCGCAAACGCGGCAAGGACCTCTGGTACCAACTGCGCCTGCTGCGCGACGCCTGGCAGCCGGTGCTCGAGCCGGCCGCCGAAGAGGTCCACGACTTCACCGACCGCCTCGGCGATCACCACGACCTCGCCGTGCTCGCCGTCGACCTGGCCGGAAGCCCGGAGGTCGACCCGGTCCACCGCGAAACGCTGCGGACGCTGATCGAGGCCCGCCAGGCGAGTCTGCTGGCCGCGGCGATGGCCTCCGGCGAGCGCGTCTACGCGGAGAAGCCGAAGGCGTTCGACCGGCGGATGCACGCCTACTGGCGCGCCTGGCGCGACGAAGACTGACCCCCACCCCTCGCCGCGCCGCGCCCGCCGGGGCGGCGCGGCTCAGCCCTTGAGCTGGAAGTCGACCTGCGCGCCGCGCCCGCCGGGCCGGGCGGCTCAGCCCTTGAGCTGGAAGTCGACCTTGTACACCGAGTGGCCTGCGACCAGGTTGCCTTTGACCTGGCCCTGACCGCCGGTGCCTTCGAAGTGGCCGACGACGGGGCTGTCGGGACCTTCGGCGTGGACCTTGGCGACCCGTTGGTCGCCCTGCCAGGCGAGGTCGGTAAGGGTGAGGGTGCGCTTGGTGCCGCCGGTCTCGAGTTCTACCGTGGCGACGGCAGGGTTGCCTTCGACGGTCATCGAGCCGGCGGTGACCACCGAGCCCTTCACGCCAAGGCCTTGGGCGACACCGATCACGGGACCGAGCGTGCCCGCTTTCGCGGTCGGGTCGGTGCCGCCGTTGACGAGTTCGTAGTCGCCTTCGTATTCGGAGGCTTCGCCGCCCCAGCCCGGGTTGTTCGGTTCGGCTTCATGGATCTGCCTTGCCGCCGGGGGGCTCGCGGTGTAGCGCTCTTCGTCGCCGAGGACCTTGAACTCCACCGGCCACGGCCCACCGCCGTGGAGGCGCAGTTGACCCTTGACCGTGTCGCCTTCGGGCGTGAACAGCTGCAGTTCGCCGTCCGGGGTCACCTGCCCGTACTGGGCGGAGGCGCCGACCTTGAGCGCGGTGAAGCCGATCCCCTTGCCGTTCTTCAGTTCCCGGGGCGGATAGAAGGTGAAAAGTCCGGTTTCGATTTCCCCGGTTGGGCCGTAGGAGTAGAACTGCGAGATCCCGACCAGGAACTGGGGCGAGGATCCCTCCTCTAATTCGAACTTCATCTCGCCGCTGCGGATGCTGGCGCCGCTGCCGACCGCGGTCAGCACGTACCGATTTTCGAAGGGCGCCTGCTTCTGGGCGGGGACTACTTCCTTCGGCTGCGGATAGCCGGTGGTGGCCCCGGTGGTCGCCCAGGCGACCCCGACGCCGACCAGCAGCGCCAGGACGCCGCCGAGGACGACGATCGACTTCAGGCGGCTCACGATTTGCTCACCGGGACTTCCGCGCAGGTCTTGAGCTTGGCCCCTTCGGCAAGTTCGCCGAGGCGGATCTCGACCAGGCCGGCGGAGAGTTCACGCACCGCATCGAAGTTTTCGCTGCGCGCCGCGTTGCCCATCTGGGTAAGGATCGGGACGGCTTCCGCCAGGCCTTCGACGTAGGCGGCCTCGGCCGCGCCGGAGGCGTCGAGGGCGGCGACTTCCTTGTGGAGGGTTTCGATCACCGCTTCGGTTTCCTCCAGGTAGGCGGTGACCTCTTCCTGCTGCGGCGTGCCAAGCGCCGCGATCTTCTGGTTGGCCGTCGTGCAGGCCGCTTCGGCGCCGGCGACGAAGTCCCCGCCGCCGCCCGAGGTGCTCGAGCCGCCACCGCAGCCGGCGACCACCAGAACGCCGACCGCGGCGAGGAAGAGAAGGGAAGCGAAAGACCCGAACTTCGTCTTCATCGCTCCCCTTCCCACCGCTCCCCTATTTACCGCCGACGATGTCTCCGACGACGTAGGCGGCGACGTTCTTGATTTCTTCTTCGTTCAGCGTGCCTTTGAACGGCGGCATGCCGCCGCCGCCGTTGGTCACCTGTTCTTCGGCGCCGGCCTGTTCTTTGGCTTTCGGCATCGTCGTCAGGTCAGGACCGCCGTTGCCGCCGTGGCCGGTGGCGCCGTGGCAGATCGAGCAGTTTTCGGCGAACACTTC
>JAFDWO010000032.1 GCA_018268415.1 Actinomycetota bacterium
CAAGCGCGACTGGCGCTCTCCCGGCGGGGGTCGGCATCTCTATGCGTTCCTCCGGGATCTTGGACGGCCTCGCTGCGCTCGGCCTCTCGATCTCAGAAGAACAAGGGGGAGGTTGTCCTATGAGCCCGGACCTGCCCGAGATCGACGAAGGCATCCGGCCCGACGACCTCGACACCGCGATCCGGCTGAGCAGCCACCCGCGGGCGACGCGCCAGATCGAGCTTGCCCGCGGCTGGGGCGGGATCGGCGCCTTCGTCCTGGTCGGCCTGCTGGCGCTGTCGGCCGGGGTGCCGACGGCCACCGCCGGGCTCCGCGCGCTGATCGCCGGGGTCGTCGGCTACATGGCGTGCTGGTTCCTCGCGGTGATGGTCTGGCGCCATCTCGCGGTGGCGGAGGAGGCGGCGGCGCGCTCGTTCGCCGAACAGCGCCGGGCGGCGTTGTTGGAGGAGATCAAACGGCGGTCCGCCGGGCTCGCCGAGCAGGAGGAGGGGCTCTCGTGAGCACGATGAAGAAGATCGACTTCACCCGTCCGACCAAGTTCACGCCCGAACACGAGCGGCGACTCGGGCGGGCGCTGGCGGCGTTCTGCCGGACCAGCTCGACCCGCCTGTCGGCGGAACTGCGGCTGCCGGTCGAACTCGAGTTCATCGAGGCGACCCAGCTCACCTGGGCGAACGCCCACGAGCGCCTCACCCCCGCCGCCCTCTGCGCGGTGGTCGAACTGCGGCCGACCGAGACGCAGGTCCTGCTCGCCGCCGACGCCGGGTTCATCCTCACCGGGATCGAGTCGTTGTTGAGCGGCGCGCCGGAGGAGCCGCCGCCGGACCGGCGCCTCACCGAGATCGACCTGTCCCTCGCGCGCCGCCTCTTCGACGACCTGCTCGGGCAGCTGACCGCGGTCTGGCGCGACCTCACCGGGGCCGAGCTGGCGCTGGTCGGGATCGACTCGCAGTTGGAGACGGCCGGAGGCGCGCCGGTCAGCGAGCCGACCCTGGAGCTGGCGATGCGGGCTCGCATGCTGGACCGCGAGTTCGCCCTCACGTTGCTGCTGCCCCACCGGGCGATCGCTCCGGTCGAGGAGCGCATCCTCGGCCGGCGCGGCAGCGGTGACGACGTGGCGGATCCGGTGACGGGCCTGCGGCTACGCGAGGCGATGGCCGGGATCGAGGTCGCCCTGCGGGCGGAGATCGCCGGGCCACAGACGCCCGCGGCCGATGTCCTCGGGCTCGCCCCGGGGGCGACGCTGCGACTGGGGGGACGGGTCGGCGAGGGCCTCGGGCTCTGCGTCGAGGGCGTGCGCGTGATGCGGGGGAAGCCCGGGCGCAGCGGTAGCCGGCGCGCCGTGCAGGTGCTGGAGGCGATCGAGCCCGGTGCCGCCGAGGGGCTGGCGCGGCTGGTGACGACGAAGCAGCGGCCCGGGATCGTGGACGACGACGGGGACGGCGGCGGGGCGCTCCGCGGGGCGCTCGGCCAGGTGCCGATGCGCCTCTGGGCGGAGCTCGGGCGGGCGCGGCTCTCGCTGGCCGAGGTCGTCGCCCTCGACGTCGGCGCGGTGGTCGAGCTCGACCGCCGGCTCGAAGACCCGATCGACCTCTACGTCAACGGCCTGCGCCTCGGCCACGGTGAGCTCGAGATCGCCGACGACGAATGGGCCGTCCACGTCGACGCGGTGACCGGCCTCGGCGAGCCGGTCGCCGCCCTCGGGTGAGGTGACCGTGCCCGCGGTCGCCGTGATCGTCCACCTCGAGGGCGGGCGCGAGAAGGCACGCCGCTGCCTCGAGGCGTTGGCGGCGCTGGAGGACGAGCCGACCTTCGAGGCGATCCTCGTCGACGACGCCTCCCCCGACCTCGGCGAGCTCCTGGCTGGGCTGGGTGGCGATGTGAAGGTGCTGCGCAACGAGCGCCGCGAGGGCTTCGTCGCCGCGGCGATCCAGGGAGCCGCCGCGGCGGCCGCCGAGGCCCTGGTCCTCCTCCGCGGCCCGGCCCTCCTTGCCCCCGACGCCCTCGCCCCCCTCCTGCAGGCCCTCGACCATCACACCGCAGCCGCCGCCGGTGTTGATGGGCCGAAAACTCAAGCAGAGCTTGAGTTTTCGGCCCATCAACCGGGGGCTGTGACCGAATTGCATCCGACGGCGACGCACGCGCTCGCGTTTCGTCACGCCGACGCGGAGTGCCTGCGCGACGCCGTCGGCGCCACGCCCGGCTTCGAGATCGCCGCAATCTGCACGGAGCTCGCCCGTCGGGGCCCCGTCGTCACCGTGCCCGCAGCGCGGGCCACCCCGCCGAGCGGGACCGTCGCCGCTCGCCGAGCCCCCGGCGCGCGGCCCGAGCTGACGATCGTCGTCCCCACCCTCGACGCGACCGCCCCCCGGGTCGGCGCCTGCCTCACCGCGATCGCCGCCGGCACCACCGCCCCGCACCTGGTGATCGTGGTCGACAACGGCTCCCCGCCGCAGGGCTTCACCGCCCCGGTCAACGCGGGGCTGCGGGCCGTCGACACCTCCTACGCGGTCGTGATGAACGACGACGTCGAGCCGCTCGATGGCTGGTGGGAGCCGCTTCGTGCGGCGCTCGACGAAGGCGCCTCCGTCGTCTTCCCGCAGACCGTCGAAGGGAGGATGCGCGAGGACTTCGCCGCCTGGTGCTTCGCTCTCAGCGCCCGGACGCTCGCGGAGATGTCCCACGCCCCCGGCGAGTTCTTCGACCCGGCGCTGCGCGTCTGGTTCCAGGACAGCGACCTGCTGCTCCGCCTGCGGGCGATCGGCCGCCCACCGCGGCTCGTCGCCGAGTCCCGCATCCGCCACGTCCTCTCGACGACCGTTGACACCGAGGACCCGACTCTCCGCACCTGGATCGATCGGACGATCGCCGCCGACATGGCCGCCTTCCAGCGCAAGCACCCGACCGCCACCATCACGTGACCCCTCAGGACGATGCCTACTTCGAGTTCGACCGCCCCGAGCTGCGGGAGCTGGTGCCGGCCGAGGCGCGCCGCGTCCTCGACGTCGGCTGCGGCGCGGGCGCGCTCGGCGCGGCCCTGCGGGAGGAGCGCGGGATCGAGGTCATGGGCCTCGAGCTCTCCCCCGACGCCGCGGCCCGCGCCCGCGAACGCCTCGACGGCGTGGTCGAGGCCAACCTCGACGACCTCGATCACCTCCCCTTCGAGCCCGGCGGCTTCGACGCGATGGTCTTCGGTGATGTCCTCGAGCACCTCCGCGATCCCCACCGTCTCCTCCACGTCCTCCGCCGCTGGCTCGCCGACGACGGCGCCCTCGTCTGCTCGATCCCCAACGTCGGCCACTGGAGCGTCGTCCTCCCCCTCCTCGCCCAGGATCGCTGGCCCTACGCCGACGCCGGGCTCCTCGACCGCACCCACGTCCACTTCTTCACCCTCACCGAGGCCGAGCTGATGCTCCGCGAGTGCGGCTTCAAGATCGACTCCGCCGCCACCACGATCCTCCCCCAATCCCCACCCCCCACGGTCGACCACCTGACCCGCTTCCTCACCGCCCTTGGCGCCGACGAATCGGCCACTCGCCGCCGCCTCACCGCCTACCAGTACCTACTCGTAGCTCGACCGGCGTCTTAGAGGTCGGTGCCGGGGCCTGGGGGCCGCGAAGGGCCGGGCCGGGCTGACGCCCGGGAAGGACGCGGCCTCAGAAAGCTGACGCCCGTGGGGGAGGAGCTCCGGCCCCTCGAGCTGTGGCCCATTGGCCCATGGCGGAAAGGGATGCGGCCGTCCCGGCC
>JAFDWO010000033.1 GCA_018268415.1 Actinomycetota bacterium
GAACGTCACCCTCCCGGGACCCTTCGGTCCGTTCCCGGGCCCGGAAAGAAGGCCCGGGAACGCGTTCCGTACTTTGACCCTGCCATGGCAGGGTCAAAGTACGGAACGCGTCCGTGACGGTTGGACAACACGGGAGGAAGGGTGGAGTTCCCTACGTCTCCGTGACGGGATCCCTCTTTCCGTGACGGTCCCGTGACGGATCGGTCGCACCCTCCGGCCCCTCGGGGCCGGGATCGGGGGTCGTGGGACGCGCGTCGAGTTTTGGTTGCTGAGCAACCGAAACCAAACACGGAGATCCTTGAGTGATGGCGAAGGGTGGGAGGAAGGGGGACGTTCCCGGCATCTTCGTGACGAGGTCTCCCTTCGGTGACGGTCCCGTGACGGATCCGTGGGGTCCCCGTGTCCTCGCGCGTGGGATCCGTCGCACTGTCTCGCGGGCCTTTCGTGCTCCCGCCGCCCGCCGCCCGCTTCCTGCACCCGGCCGTCTCGGCCACAGCCACGGCCTGCAAGGGCCGTGGGGGAGGCGGCCCGTCCCTTGTCCGTCCCTCGTCCCTCGTCCCTCGTGCCGCGCGCCCCGTGCCCCGCTCGCCTATTCGTAGGCGGCTGAGAGGACCTGGGAGGCGATCGGGGCGGCGACTTCGCCGCCCGCCGCTTCGGCTTCGATGAGCAGCACGCCGACCGCCAGCTTCGGCTTCTCCACGGTGGCGTAGGCCGAGAACCACGCGTCTTTCTTGTGCTGGGGTTCCCCTTCTTCTTCGCCGGTTTCTTCGACGCCTTCTTCGCTTTCCACCACCTGGCCGAGTTCGGCGGTACCGGTCTTGGCCGCGACCTGGCCGGCGGCGATCGCACCGGCGGTGCCGGTACCTTCGGTGACCACGCCGGTCATCAGTTCGGTCAGCTGGTCGGCGACCTTCTTCGACATCACCCGCACCGGCTTCATCGTCGGTTTCAGGTTCTTGGCGTAGACGATCGAGGTCGGCATCCGGACGCCGTCGTTGGCGATCGTCTGGGCGACGCTCGCCATCTGCAGCGGCGTGGCCAGCACCTCGCCCTGGCCGATCGCGGACACGGCGAGGTCGACTTCTTCGCCGATTTCGGTCGGGATCGTCGATTCGGCCGGTTCGACTTCCTTGACGATCGCGGGTGAGTAGAGGGTCGGCGGCGCGTTGAAGCCGAAGGCTTCGGCCGTCTCTACCAGCTTCGCGTTGCCGATCTGTGGGCCGAGCGGCAGGAAGTCCGCATTGCAGGACTCGGCGAAGGCTTCGAGGAAGGTGCCGCCGCAGTACTCGCCGTTGGCGTTTTCGATGAAGCGGCCGCCGACGTTGATCCCGTTGGTGATTTCGAATTCGTCGTTGAGCTTCACCAGGTTTTTCTGCAGGGCGGCAACCGTGGTGATGATCTTGAAGGTCGAGCCGGGGGGCTGTGGGGCGGAGAAGGCCTGACCGGCCAGGGCGCGTACGTCACCGTTCTTGGCGTCGAGCACGGCGACGCCGCCCGCCCGTCCGGCCAGTGCGGCGACCGCGGTTTCCTGCAGGTGGGGGTCGATCGTCGTCTTCACCGGGGCACCCGCCCGCGGCGCCGATTCGGCGAGGACGCGGCCCTTCGCGCCCTTGCCGGCGCCGCCGGCGACGGCAAGGAGCTTGCCGCCCGGCTTGCCCGCGAGGCGCTGGTTGAAGGCCTTCTCCAGGCCGCTGATCCCGACCGGGGTTTCCGGCGGGAAGCCGTGCGCCGCCAGCCGCGGCGCTTCTTCTGCGGAGGCTTCGCCGACTTCCCCGGTGACGTCGATCGCGGCGCTGCCCATCGGGTGTTCGCGTTCGAGTGCCGGTCCTTCGGCGAGCGCCGTGCCGTCGGCGGCGAGGATCGCGGCGCGGGGCGCCAGTTCTGTTTCCGCCTCCAGCTTTTCGCCGCGGCCGAGGCCGGGGAAGACGAGGTTGCTCGCCCAATCGATGCCGCCTTCGCTCCAGGGCAGATCCAGCCCTTCTTCGACCGTGCCGAAGGCGACGGTCCTGATCCGCAGGGGCACGGGCACGATGGTCTCACCGCCTTCGGAGCGGGCGCCTTCGGCCGGTTCGGCGACCACGCCGCGCATCGTCGCGATGTCGCGCGCTTCGCGGTAGGCGGCGGCGAACTGCTTCGGCGTGACCTTGGCCCGCGAGGCGTCGTTCAGCTCCGCGTACATGGCGGCGAAGTTCTTCGCCTGCCAAGCTTCGGCGAAGCGGTTCGCGGCCGCCTTTTCGGGTGAGCCGGGAGTGCCCATGGCGGCGCCGACGACGAACGCGACGATCGCCACCGCACCGAGCGGGAGCGCACGCGTAAGCAATCGTCTACGACGGTCGGCAACGGGTGACTGCCTGCTCACCGCTGGAAAGGTAATCGAGCGGTCCGTCGCATGCTTGTATTTGTGGAGTGACTGTTCTCGATTGGGCGATCGTCGCCTTCACCCTCGCCTTGGGGCTCTGGGGGTATCGGCAGGGCCTGATCGTCGGTGCGCTGACCCTTGGCGGCTTCGCGGTCGGCGCCTTCCTCGGCAGCCGGTTGGGGCCGCTGCTCCTCTCGCAAGGCTCCGATTCGCCCTACGCGCCGCTCTGCGGGGCGGTCGGGGCGCTGCTGGTCGGGGCGCTCGCCGCGGTGGCGCTGGAGGGGTTGGCGCTGGCGCTGCGGCGACGGATCATCCGCCATGGCTTCCTGCATCACGCCGACGGGGCAGGCGGCGCGGCGCTGATCGGCGCCGTGGCGCTGGGGCTGGCCTGGGTCTTCGGCGCGGTGGCGCTGCACGCGCCGGGGACGACGCAACTGCGCGCCGACGTCCAGAACTCGGTGATCCTGCAGGAGCTCGACCAGGTGATGCCGCCGAGCGGCGGGGTGCTGAACGTGCTCGACCGGGTGGACCCGGCGCCCTCGATCACCGGGCCTGCGACCCCGTTGCGGCGACCCGACCGCCAGATCGTCGCGGACCCGCAGGTCCTCCGGGCCGGCGGCTCGGTGGTGCGGGTGCTCAGCACTGCCTGCGGACTCGGCATCGAGGGCTCGGGCTGGGCGGTGCGCCCCAACCTGATCGTCACCAACGCCCACGTCGTCGCCGGCGCCGATGACACCACGGTGACCACGCAGAGCGGGGTGGAGCTCGACGCGACCGCGGTCTACTACCAGCCCGAACAGGACCTGGCGCTGCTCCGGGTGGAAGCCGAACTGCCAACCCTGCCGATGGCCTCGGGGGGTCACGACGGCGCGGCCGCGGCCGTCCTCGGGTATCCCGAGAACGGTCCCTACACGGTGACCCCGGCGCGGGTCGGGGAGACCCGCGAAACGATCAGCGAGGACTCCTACGGGCGCGGCCCGATCGACCGGACGATCACGGCGCTGGGCGGCGGCGTGCGCAGCGGCAACTCGGGCGGGCCGCTGGTCGGCCGGGACGGCAGGGTCGTCGGGGTCGTCTTCGCGGCGACGACGGCCGGGCCGCGGGGTGGGTTCGCGGTGCCGGTCGAACAGGTGCGGGCGGCGCTGCGCCACGTCTCGAGCGGGCCGGTCGACACCGGTCCCTGCACCCGCTGAGGCGCCTCTGCCTCAGTCCATGTGGTCGGGCCAGGGGAGGGGGAAGAACTCGCGGAACGGCCGCGCCTCGTCGATCACCCGGGTGACCGTCGGCCGCGCCGTGAGGGCCTCGTAGTAGCGCGTCAGGTCGGTGAGGTCCTCCTCGTCCCAGCGACGGACGGCGCGGGCGTAGAAGAGCCCTGGTGCGGCGGCGGCATCGGCGAGCGTGAACTCCGGGCCGGCGAGCCAGTCGCTTCCGCGCAGCTGTCGGTCGAGCACCGGGTAGATCAGGTCGAGCGCGGCCCGCGCCTCCTCGACCCCGTGCCGGTCGCCGGTTCCCTCGGGTCGCAGGTTGTCGAGGACGATCTTCTGCATCGGCGTCTGAACGCGGCCGTCGATGACGCGATCCCACAGCCGCGCCCGCAGCGCCGCGTCCGGATCGGCCGGGATCAGCGGTGGGGCGTCGCCGCGGCGGTCGAGGTACTCGACGATGACGGTCGATTCGGGCAGTGCGATTTCCGCCACATCATCGACGAGGACCGGGATGCTTGCCATCGGCCACAGCTCCGCCAGGCGGGCGCGATCGGCATCGTCGTCGATCTGCGCGCGCTCGCACGGTACGTCGCGCTCGTAGAGGGCGATCAGCACCTTCCAGCAGTAGGAGGCGAAGGGATGCTCGTACAGGGTCAGGCTCATCGGGCGGTCCCCGCGGCGAGCTGTTCGCCGAGCGCGTCGAGGAGCTTGCCGGTGCCGTGCTCGCGGCCGGCCGGATCGTCGAGGCCATCGAAGAACGCGCCCTGCTCGGTGAAGAGGAGGCGGGTGCCACCTTCGGCGGGAAAGAACTGCACGGTGGTCAGGGAGGTCGACATCAGGCGGTCGTCGATCAGCAGGTCGTAGGCGAAGACGATTCGCTCGTCGGCGACGATGTCGTGATAGCGGCTTTTGAAAGTGTGCACGGAGCCGCCGGCCGGGGCACCCTTGTTGAGCTCGCCGCCGCCGACCCGGAAGTCGAGCTCCCAGGTGCGGCTCTCCCAGTCGGTCGGGACGGCAAACCACCGGCCCTTCAGATCGGGGTCGGCAAAGGCGCTGAAGGTCTGCGACGGGGTGCAGTCGTACTGGCGCTCGATCGTGAAGTCGGCGTGGATGACACTCATGCGTTCCTCCCGTAGGTCGTTTTCAAGACGTCGCTGAGGCGGTCGAGGTGGCCCTCCCAGACCTGGCGGTGCCGGGCGATCCACTGCTCGACCGCGCGCATCGGCGCCGGTTCCAACTGGCAGGTCCGTACCCGGCCGGCCTTCTCGGAGCGGACGATGCCGCTCTTCTGCAGCACTTCGATGTGCTGGGCGACGGCCGATAGCGACATTTCCAGCGGCTCGGCCAGCTCGCTGACCGAGGCCGGGCCTTCGCTCAACCGAACGACGATGGAGCGGCGGCTGGAGTCGGCGAGGGCGTGGAAGGTGCGGTCGAGGACGTCGTCGGTGGGCACGCCACAAGGTATAGCAAATACTTAAGCGATTACTTAAGTGTTTGGCGAATCAGCATCCGGCCAGCGCCTTGGCGTAGAAGTCCAGGTACTGCGTCCAGTGGCGGTCCCAGTACGACTGTTCGTGGCCGCCGCGCCACTCGTGGGCGGTGAGGTCGGCGCCGCCTGCTTCCAGCGCTTCGTCGAACGCGACGTCACCGATCAGGAAGGGGTCTTCGCGGCCGTAGTCGTTCCAGATCGGGATCAGGCCGAAGGCGCCGGGGTTGGCGCGCACGGCGCCGATCACGTCGTTGCGTTCGAAGTCTTCGGCATCGTCGAAGGCGCCCGGCGCGGTTGCGCCCCCTTCCAGCCACAGCGCCGGGGAGTGGCCGCCGACCGCGCAGAAGCGGCCGGGGTGATGGAGCGCGAGGTCGTAGGCGCCGAAGCCACCCATCGAGATGCCCCCGATCGCGACCCGGCCGGCGTCGAGGTGGAGGCGGTCGACGACCGCGGGAATGACTTCGCCGGTCACGTAGCTGCCCCAGCGCCCCGATTCGCGGTTGTGCCAGTAGCTGTCTTCGTCGCCATCGGGGAAGGCCACGACCGGCGCTCGCCGACCGAGCGCCGCCAGCGCTCCGAAGAAGGCTTCGTCTTCGGTGTAGGAGGTGTCGGAGCCGCCGTGGCCATGGAGGAAGACCAGCAGCGGCTTGCCGCGGGTGTGGCCGACGTCGGCGGCGGGCACGACCACCTGGACGCCTTGGTCGGCGCGGACGTCACGGCTGTGGATCGTCAGGTGGACGACCTCGGCCCCGTGCCGGTCGGCGGGGGCGAGGACGGTGAGCCGGAGGATCGCGTAGACGATGCCGAGCACCGCCAAGCCGATCACCAGGACGGCCACCCGCCGTGGGCGCCTGATCTGGCGCGGAGTCGCCACGGTCGAAGTAATACAGGTAGTCGGAAAATCCGCCGGCCGATGACTTACGTTCAGTAAGGTCGATGGGCGTGAATTCCGTGTCGCAGACCCAGATCGCACCTGCGCAGCAAGTTCGTCCCCAGCAGACTCCCTGCGCGGAAGTCTGTCCGAACTTCCACGCGGCGATCGAGCTGATCGGCAAGCGCTGGACCGGCGCCATCCTCTGCGCCCTCACCGAGCGGCCGATGCGCTACGGGGAGCTCGGCAAGGCCGTCCCCGGATTGTCAGACCGCCTGCTCTCGCAGCGCCTGCGCGAGCTCGAGGACGAAGGCCTGGTCGAGCGCGAGGTCGAAGCCGGGACCCCGGTCCGGGTCACCTACTCCCTGACCGCGACCGGAGAAGACCTCGGGCCGGCCATTCGCGAGCTGAAGGCCTGGGCCAAGCGCTGGAAGCAAACGGCCTGAGACTTCGGGGCCCCTGAAGCTGGCGCCCGGAAAGGGCCCGACCCCCTCGAGCTGTCGCCCGGCGGGAAAAGGATGGGGCCCCCTCGAGCTGTCGCCCACAGCGGAAAGGGATGCGCCCGTCTCGTCCACGGCCCCGGCAGGCTGTGGCCGTGGCCGAGACGGCCGGGTATGAAAGCGGTGGAGGAAGGCCCACGGGAAACCCACGGGAGCACCACGGATCCCTCACGGGACCGTCACCGAAGAGAGACCCCGTCACGAAGACGTAGGGAACTCCA
>JAFDWO010000034.1 GCA_018268415.1 Actinomycetota bacterium
TCATCGGTCAAACCCGTCAACTCGTAGCTCCCCTTGCCCGCATCGATAACCCGTTCCTGCTGATCGCAGACGAAGAACGCCGCGTTCGGAGCCGGATAATAATCGTCGAGTAGTTCGAATACGAACCCGAAGCCACATTTTGAACAGCCCTTCGGCCGACGGCTGAACCCTTCGGTCCTGGAGCCGCTGACCTCGCGGTGTCCGCAGTTGGGGCAGATGAAAAACGGCATGGTCGCGACAGGCTAGATGAAAGTCTTATGCGGCGAGTTAACCGAACAGTAACCGCGCGCGCCCGCTAGAAGAGGCTTGCGGCGCCCTCCGGCGCGGCCAGGCCGAGATGGTCGTAGGCGCGCTGGGTGAGGACGCGTCCGCGGGGGGTCCGTTTCAACAAGCCCTGCTGCAGGAGGTAGGGCTCGAGCACGTCCTCGATCGTGTCCTGCTCCTCGCCGATCGCGATCGCCAGGGTCGAGAGGCCGACCGGGCCGCCGGAGAATTTGGACGCGACGGTGTCGAGCAGGGCGCGGTCGGCGCGGTCGAGGCCGGCCTCGTCGACCTCGAGCATCGCCAGCGCCCCCGCGGCGACCTCGGCGTCGATCGTGCCCCTCCCCCTCACCTCGGCAAAGTCACGGACCCGCTTCAGGAGCCGATTGGCGACTCGCGGCGTGCCGCGCGAGCGGGAGGCGATCGTGTGGGCGCCCGCGGTGTCGATCTCGACCTCGAGGATCCCGGCAGAGCGCTCGACGATCAGCGCCAGGTGCTCGGGCGCGTAGTGCTCGAGCCGGTGGCTGACGCCGAAGCGATCGCGCAGCGGGGTCGTCAGCAGGCCCGCGCGGGTGGTCGCGCCGATCAGGGTGAACGGCGGCAGCGGCAGGGTGACGGTGCGCGCCCCCGCGCCCTGGCCGAGGACCACCGGCAGCTCACCATCCTCCATCGCCGGGTAGAGCGTCTCCTCGACGGCGCGGCCGAGGCGATGGATCTCGTCGATGAAGAAGACGCTCCCCGGCTCAAGCGCGGTGAGGAAGGAGGCGACGTCGGCCTTGCGCTCGAGCGCCGGGCCCGCGGTCTGCACGAGCGGCACGCCGAGCTCGGCGGCGACGATATTGGCGAGGGAGGTCTTGCCCAGGCCGGGCGGACCGGCGAGAAGGACGTGGTCGAGCGGCTCGCCGCGGCGCCGCGCCGCCTCGATGAAGATCCCCAGCTGCTCGGTGACCTGGGCCTGGTTGACGAAGTCGGCGAGGGTCGGTGGGCGCAAGGACCGGTCGAGGTCCTCGACGTCGGCGCGGGCGTCGTGGACCTTGACCTCGGCGTCGACCGGCACCGGGTCGGAGTCGATCCCGGGGGTGCGGATGCGATTGGCGCCGATCGGGCCGTCGCCGGTCGGGTCGAAGTCGCTCATCGGTTGGCACCCGCCTTGCGTAGGGCGCCGGCCAGCAGTGCCTCGGCGTCGTCGCCCTCGAGGCCCTCGAGCAGTTGCTCGGCCTCCAAGGGCTGGTAGCCGAGGTTGACGAGGCCGTCGCGGGCCAGCGCCCGGGCGTCGCCTTCCTCGGCGGCGACGATCGCCGATTCGACCTCCAGCGCGCCCGCGACCTTGTCGCGCAGCTCGACCACGATCCGCTCGGCGGTCCGCTTGCCGATCCCCGGCACTGCCTGGAAGCGTTTCGTGTCACCGGCGGCGATCGCCCGCAGGAGCTCGCGCGAGCTGCCGCCGGAGAGCGCCGCCATCGCGACTTTGGGACCGACTCCGCTGACCGAGATCAACATGCGGAACAGCTCCCGCTCGTCTTCGGTGGCGAACCCGTAGAGGGCGAGCGAGTCCTCCCTGGCGATCAGCTCGGCGTGCAGGAAGACCTCCGAGCCGGCGGCCGGCACCGCCTTCAGGGTCTCGGTCGACACGGCAAGGCGATAACCGACGCCGTGGGCGTCGATCACCACGTGGTCGGGGCGGCGGACCAGGACCTCGCCGCGGACGGCGGCGATCATCCGGCCACCCGTGGGGCGAAGCGGGGTTCGACCGCCGCGCCGGACGCGCCCGAGAGGGCTACGGCATGGCGTCGCCCTTCGCCGCCGCCGTGACAGATCGCGACGGCAAGGGCGTCGGCGGCGTGGTCGGGGGTCGGCGGCTGGGGCAGGGCGAGCAGCGTGCCGACCATCCGCTGGACCTGGGACTTGTCGGCGGAACCGGACCCGCAGACCGCCATCTTGATCGCCTGCGGCGTGTAGGCGAAGCAGGCGATGCCGCGCTGGGCGGCTGCGAGCATCGCCACGCCGCTCGCCTGTCCCACCGCCATCGCCGAGCCGACGTTGCGCCCGAAGTACACCTGCTCGATCGCCAGCGCCCGCGGCTCGTGCCAGGCCATCAGCTCGCCGACGGCGGTGTGGATCTTCTCCAGCCGCCGCTCCATCGGCAACTCCGGCCCGGTCTCAACGACGCCACCGTCGAGCGCGACCATGCGGTTTCCCTCGACCCGGACGATGCCGAAGCCGAGATTCGCCGCGCCAGGGTCGATTCCCATCACTACCTGCATAAGGGATTGATTCTGGGCAAGAGGTCGGATGCCTGCCCTGAGTCGGCTTCGGGAGCCGCCGCGAGATGGTCGATTGCGTTGCGCGCGGAGCGAGATGGTGCCGATGCCGGCCGGCACCCGGGGGAAGGGCCCGAGCCACCTCGGGCCGGCGCCCGGAAAGGCCCGGCCTTTGGAGCCGGCACCCGGGGAAGGCCCCCGGCCGCCTCGAGCTGGCGCCCATGGCGGAAAGGGGTGCGGCCGTCTCGTCCACGGCCCGGGCAGGCTGTGGCCGTGGCCGAGACGGCCGAGGGTGCGGGGAGCGGGCGGAGGGAAGCACGGAAGGCCCCCGCGGGAGGGTGCGGGCGAGTGAGGCGGATCCCTCACGGGTCTCCCACGGATCCCCCCGATCCCGGCGTCCGGGGCCGGACCCCCTGATCCCGGCCCCGGGGGCCGGAGGGTGTGATGGGACCGTCACGGAGGAGGGATCTGGTCACGGAGACGCCGGGAAGGTCGCGAGTGTGACGGGACCCTCACCGGACCGGGACCCCGTCACGAAGACGTAGGGAACTCCACGCCCCCTCCCGTCCCGTGCGCCTCATGGAGACCGGAAGAGCGCTGTGACGCTGCAGAGTCAGGATCTCGGTGCGGGACGTGTCACCGAAAA
>JAFDWO010000035.1 GCA_018268415.1 Actinomycetota bacterium
AAAGTACGGAACGCGTCCGTGAGCGTTGGACAACATGGGAGGGAGCGTGGAGTTCCCGACGTCTCCGTGACGGGGTCTCCGTTCCGTGACGGTCCCGTCACACCTCCCGGCCCCGGGGTCGGGATCGGGGGTCCGTGGGACGCGCGTCGAGTTCTGGTTGCTGTGCAACCAAAACCAGACACGGAGATCCTTGAGTAATGGCCGGGGCGGGAGGAAGGGTGACGCTCCCGGCATCACCCAGACGAAGTCCCACTTCGGTGAAGGTCCCGTCACGGGTCCGTGCCGCTCCCGCGACGGATCCGCCCGCGGTCTTCCGCGCTTCCCCCGCCCGCTCCCCGCACCCCCGGCCGTCTCGGCCACGGCCACGGCCACGGCCTGCCAGGGCCGTGGACGGGACGGCCGCATCCCTTTCCGCCCTGGGCGACAGCTCGAGGGGGCTGCAGCCCTTGTGGCCCTGGGCGACAGCTCGAGGGGGGCGGGGGCCCTCCCCTCGGGCGACAGCTTCAGGGGGGCCGCGTGCCTTTCCCTGCGGGCGACAGCTTCAGGGGGTCGGGGTCCTCTCCCTTGGGCGACAGCTTCAGGGGGCCTCATCCCGTCCCCCGGGCGCCGGCTTCTCGAGGCTCCATCCCTCCCGGGCGGCAGCTGGCGAGGGCCTGTCCCTCCGCGGGCGACAGCTTCGTGGAGTCTCGTCCCTTCCCCGGAGCGACAGCTCGAGACGGCCTCGTCCCTTCCCCGGGCCGCCGACCCCTCCGCCGGGACGGCTGCGCTCCGTGCCTTCCCGGGCGCCGGCTCCTCAGCTCCCGTCCCGCCCATCCGCGGAGAGGGGCGGTTGTGGCCGATAATTCGGGCATGCCGACCGTGCTCCTCGTCCGCCACGGCCAGGCGTCGTTCGGGGCTGATGACTACGACGTCCTCTCCGCGGTCGGGCACCGGCAGGCGGAGGTGGTGGTGGCTTCGCTTGCGGAGCGGGGCTATCGGCCGGCGCGGCTCCTCAGTGGGACCCTGCGAAGGCAGCGCGAGACCGCGGCGGCCTTCGTCGGGCAAGGGGCACCCGAGGTGGAGGTCGAGTCGCGCTGGGACGAGTACGACTCCGAAGACATCCTTCGCCACCACTCCGAGGGGGCGGTTCGCCTCGAGGAGCACGGGGAGGGTGCGGCGCCGACGAGCCGCGATTTCCAGGTGGCGCTCGAGGCGGCCCAGGCGGAGTGGCTGGCGCACGGCGAGGGCAGCCCGACCGCCCTGTCCTGGCCGCGGTTCAGCGCCGCCGGCGCCGCCGCGCTGGCCGATCTCATCCCCGATCTCGGCTCCGGCGAGACCGCGGTGGTCGTCACCTCCGGCGGCGTGATCGCCGCCCTCCTGCGCAGCCTCTGGGACGCGCCCGCGGAGCTCTTCCCCGCCCTCAACCGGGTCATCGTCAACGCGTCGGTGACCAAGCTGGCGGTCGGCTCCACCGGCACCAACGTCATCTCCTTCAACGACCACTCGCACCTGGAGGCGGTCGACCGCGCGCTGGTCACCTATCGGTAGGGCCAACTGGCACTGCGTCGGCGGGGACCGCCAGCACGTGGCCCTCGCGGCAGGCGACGAAGCCGGTGACGGTGAGCGGGATCAGGCCGGCAACCAGGAGCAGGAGCGGGAGCGTCCAGCCGTGGCTGGCCGCGTGGAGGGCGCCGACGACGAACGGGCCGGCGGCGGCGATCAGGTACCCGACGCCCTGGGCCATGGTCGAGAGGTGAGCGGCGTGGTGGGTGTCGGGGGCGCGGGCGACGATGAAGCCGAGGGCGAGGGCGAGGGCGGCGCCCTGGCCGAGGCCGAGAAGGGCCGCCCACACGTAGGGAGCGCCGACCGGCGCGACGATGAGGCCGACGTAGGCGATCGCCAGGACGATCGCCATCGCGACCACCAGCGCCGGTTGCCAATGGAAGCGGCGCTGGATCACCGGCGTCGCGAAGGCCGACAGCATCGCCGGGAAGAAGGAGAAGGAGAGGATCAGGCCCGCCGCGCCCTGCGAGACGCCGCCGTCCTCGAGGATCGTCGGCAGCCAGCTGAGGATGGCGTAGAAGCCGAGCGACTGCAGGCCCATGAAGAGGGTGACGTTCCAGGCGAGACGATCGCGCCAGAGCGCCCGGCCGACGGCGGGCTCGGTGGGACCGGAGGCGGGCGCGGCGCCGCCACGCGCCTGCGGGACCCAGAGGAAGACCGCGAGCACGGCGAAGATCCCCCAACCGGCGACGGCCGGGCGCCAGCCGACGTCGAAGAGATGCTCGATCGGCACCGTCAGGCCGGCCGCGATCGCGCCGCTCAGCGACAGGCCGACCGAGTAGAGGCCGACCATCACCGCGGCCTGGGAGGGGAAGTCGCGTTTGATCAGCCCCGGCACCAGGACGTTCGCCACGGCGATCCCCGCCCCCAGCACGATCGTCCCGGCGAACAGCGCCGCCAGCGCCGAATCGAGGCGGATCGCGCAGCCGACGACCACCGCCACCAGGGTCAGGAGCAGCAGCCGCGACATCGGGATCCGGCGGAGCAGCGGCGGGGTCAGCAGCGCGAAGGCGCCGAAGCAGAGGACCGGGACCGCGGTCAAGAGGCCGGCGGCGGCCGGGGAGAGGCCGGTTTCCCGTTCGATCTCCCCCAGAACCGGCGGGATCGCGGCGACCGCGAGGCGCAGGTTGAGGACGACGACGATCAGCGCCACGGCGGCGCGGCGCAGCTGCGGGCTCACGGCAACCAGCCGATGCGGAGGTGCCCCCGCATTACCATCCAGGCGATGTCCGACCTGCACGCGATGCCCTGAGCATGCCGGGAAAGGTCGCCTCGGTGGTGCTTGCCGCGGGTGCCGCGATCCGGTTCGGCGGCCGCAAGCAGCTTGCCCTGCTGGAGGGACGCCCGCTGCTGGAGCACGCGCTCGCCGTGGCCGCGGCGAGCGGCACCGACCTCACCGTCCTCGTGCTCGGCGCCTACGCCGAGGAGATCGAAGCCGCGGTCGACCTCGGCGACGCCCGCGTCGTCCGCGCCCCCGACTGGGAGCTCGGCCGCGCCGCCTCCCTGCGCGCCGGCCTCGCGGCGCTCCCCGACGACGTCGAGGCGGCGCTGATCGGCCTCGGCGACGAGCCCTACGTCTCCCCCGCCACCGCCGCGCGCCTGCTCGCCGGCCGCCGCCCCGGCCTCGCCGCCCTGCGCGCCTCCTACGCGGGCCGGCCCGGGCACCCCGTCCTGGTCGAGCGCGAGCTGTTCGCCCGCCTCGAATCCCCTGGCGACCGCAAGCCCGGTCAGATCCTCAAGGCCGCGGGCGCCCTGCTGGTCCCCTGCGACGACCTCGGGACGTCGGTCGACATCGACACCCGGGCCCAGCTCGAGGAGCTGAGGGCGCACCCGCCTGCCCAGGTGCCCGATCAGAGCGGGCGCCCGTCCAGGACCAGCGAGTAGACGTCGTCGCGACGGTCCTCGCGCGGGCGGATGCCGCCGCCGCGGTCGCTCGCGCCGCCGTCGCCGGCGAGGTCGACCTCCACCAGCGCCACCGCGTCGGCGTCGCCCGCCAGCGGCCCGACCAGGCAGCGCCCGCGGGGGTCGACGAGCACCGAGGAGCCGAGGAAGGTGAACTCCCCCCACTCTCCCGCCTGCGAGGCGCAGGCGACGAAGACGCCATCGAGGTTCGCCTGCATCGCCGCGTAACGCGCCTGCGGGCAGAAGCCCTCGGCGTCCCAGCGAGCGGCGTCGAAGCCCGGCACCCAGGCGGTCGGCACGCAGACCAGCTGCGCTCCCGCCAGCGACAGCGCCCGCAGGGTCTCGACGAAGCGCAGGTCGTAACAGATGCAGAGCCCGATCCGACCGAGCGGCGTGGCGACGATCGGCAACCCCAGGTCGCCCGGGGTGAAGGCCCCCTTCTCGCCGGAGAAGAGGTGGAGCTTGCGGTAGTGGAGGGCGACGCCCCGCGGTCCGACCAGCACGCCGGTGTTGAAGAGGCGCCCGCCGTCGCGCTCGGCGAAGCCCCCCGCGATCCAGCTGCCGTGGCGCGCCGCCAGCTCGGTCCAGGCGCTCACCGTCGGCCCGTCGAGCGGCTCGGCGCCCGCCTCCAGCCGCTCGCGGTCCCAGTCGTACCCGGGGACCGACAGCTCGGGGAGGACGACGAGGTCGGCGCCCTGCCCGAACGCCCGCGCCGCCGCCTCGATGCCCTTCTCGCGGTTCGCGTCGCCCGCCCCCGCCGGACCGCTGACCTGGGCGAGCGCGACGACGGTCATCCTGCTTCCGCTGCCGCCGCGGCCCGCTCGAGCATGCCGCGATCCGGCGGACACGGCCCGCCGACGCTGACGATCTCCACCCCGCGATCGGCCCGCACCGCGTGCTTGCGGCCCACCGGCACGTGGATCACGTCCCCGGCCTCGAACTCCTGCACGAGCCCCGAGTCGTGATCGCACACGGTCCCGCGGCCGGCGAGGATGAAGATCGTGTCCTCGGACTCCGGGTGGACGTGGGGCACGTTCTCCTCGCCCGGCTCCAGCCGCACGTAGTTCATGTTGGCGCTCTCGGCGCCGACGCCGGGGAAGACGACGAGCCGGGCGTCGGAGGAGATCATCGGCACCTTCAGCGCCGGTGTGTCGCGGTGGAACTTCCGCACCCGCGCGCCGGCACGGCGCGGCGCCGAGTCGGTGCCGAGGTCGGGGTCGTGCGGCGACGGGCCGCCGATCACCTCCAGCCCCTCGGGCCCCGCGACGAGCGAGTAAGCGGCACCAGGCTCGACGTGGACCATCGCGCCCTCGTCGAGCTCCAGCTCCTCGCCCTCCTCCGGGCGCGCGACCCCGCGCCCGCGGACGACGTACCAGACCGCCTCGTCGGGATGGGTCATGGTCGTGGTCGCGACGCCGTCGGCAAGCCGCACCACAGCCATCGTCCGGAACTCGGCCCCGCTGTGGGGACCGACGACGACATAAGCCTCGCCCTGGCCCTCGGTCAGCGCGACCGGCTCCCCCGCCGCCGCCGAGATCACCTCGATTCCGCTGCTCATCTCACCCCACCTCGTATTCGTCACGGGCGCCCCGGCGCGGCACCACCACGGCCACGAAGCGGGCCCCTTCGTCGCCCGCCGTGATCCCGTGCTCCACCTCGGGCCCGACCACCGACCACTCGCCGGGGCCGAGCTCCGACGCCTCGCCCTCGATCGTCATCGTCAGGCGCCCCGCGGAGACCATCGTGATCTGCTCCTGGGCGTGCCGATGCTGGGGGAACGTCGCCCCCGGCTCGAACCGGTACTCGGTGACCGTCGCCCCGTCGGCGTCGAAGCCGCGGCGGCGCACCCCGGGGAACGGCTCTTCCTCCGCGATCGCGGCGAAGCTCCCGACCTCAGTCATCGATGAACGCCACCACGCGGCACGGCGAGGCCTCGCCGCCCTCGATCGGGATCGGGAAGGCGCCGATCAGGCAACGGCGGGTGCCCACCTCGGCGACGTCGCCGCCGAGGTTCTCCAGGTGGGTGATGCCCTGCCCGAACGGCAGCCGGTGCATCACGAAGATGTCCTCCTCGGGGAACACCTCGTTGACGTCCTTGCCGATCTCCTTCTCGTAGGCCTTCAAGGCGTCGGGGCGCTTGAAGCGGATCGAGGTGTTCATCGGGTGGTCGCCGGACCCGGTGTCGAACCCCGTCCACGCCAGCTCCATGTCGATGATCCATTCGGCGAACTCGCGGTCACCGCCGGGGTGACGGAGGAAGTACCGCTCCTCGTCCTCCTCCGGGTTGCCGTTGTAGAACCTCTGCCAACCCGTGTGGTACAGGAGGATGTCACCCTTTTTCACCTCCACCCGCGAGGTGATGTGCTCGGGCTTGATCACCGTCCAGTCGTCCATGTCCTCGGAGATATCGACGATCACACCCTCGCGGCAGAGCTTGTCGAGCGGCACCGAGGCGAGGTCCTTGCCACCGGAGACGATGTGCATCTCGGCGTCGAAGTGGGTGCCGGAGTGGAGCGGCAGGTCGATTTTCTGCGAGACGATCCCGTTGGTCGCGTGCCGCTGGAAGTAGGAAAGCGTCGGGGATGGATAGCCGACCCAACCTGGGGTGTGGATAGTGAACGTGTGGGTCAGATCGACCAGTTTCATGCGTGTCCTTTCTCATTGATGCGGCGAGCAGCGAGTCGGACCGCCTCGACGATCCCCTGGTAACCGGTACAGCGGCAGAGGTTGCCGCCGACCATCTCGCGAATCTCGGCGTCGGTCAGTTCGTCGGCGCCGGCGAGTTCCGGCTCGATGCTCATCAGAAATCCGGGCGTGCAGAAACCGCACTGCAGAGCGTGGCACTCGTGGAAGGCCTGCTGGAGCGGGTGCATCTCGGTCTCGCTCGGGGCGAGGTCCTCGACCGTGCGGACGCTGCGCCCGTCGGCCTGCACCGCGAACATCAGGCAGGAGCGGACGGGGCGACCCTCGAGCTGCACCGTGCAGGCCCCGCAGACGCCGTGCTCACAACCGACGTGGGTGCCGGTCAGCCCCGCCTCGTGGCGGATGAAGTCGGAGAGCAGGAGGCGCGGTTCCACCTCCGCCTCGACCGGGACCCCGTTGATCTCCACGCTCACCTTGCGGGTGCCGCTCATCGTGCGTCGCCTCCTCCCGCCCGCTCGCCGGCGGCGAGCAGGGCGCGTCGGGTCAGGGTCTCGATCAGGTCGCGCCGGTACTCCGCGCTGCCGTGCAGGTCACCGGTCGGCCCGGCATCGCGGACGGCGAGCCGCGCCGCCTCCGCCACGCTCGCCTGGTCCACGGGCGCCCCGACCAGCGCCGCCTCGGCGTCGCCCGGGCGCAGCGGGGTCGGGCCGGCGCCGAGCAGCGAGATCGCGGCGCGGCGACAGATCCCCTCGGGGTCGAGCTCCACCATCGCGGCCGCCCCGCCGAGGGCGAAGTCGCCGTGGCGGCGGGCGAACTCGAGGAAGGCGGTGCCGGTCCCGGCGGGCACCGGCGGCACCTCGATCTCGACCAGGAGCTCGTCCGCCTCGATCCCCGGTTCGAGCTGGCCGACGAACATCTCGCCGGCGCTCAGCACCCGCTCGCCGCGCGTCGAGCGCACCTTGAAGCGGGCGTCGAGCGCCGTCATCACCACCGGCAGCTCGGCCGCCGGGTCGGCGTGCGCGCAGGAGCCGCCCACGGTGCCGCGGTTGCGGATCTGCGGGTGGGCGACCCAGCCCATCGCCTCGGTCAGGAGCGGCCAGTAGGAAGCGGCGAGGCGCGAGTGCTCGAGCGCCGCGTGGCGGGTCAGCGCGCCGATCCGCAGCGCGCCTTCCTCGCGGCGCAGGTAGGAGAGCTCCTGCAGGCCGTTGACGTCGATCAGCACCTCGGGGCGGGCGAGGCGGAAGTTCAACAGCGGCACCAGGCTCTGGCCGCCGGCCAGGACCTTGCCGTCGGCACCGCGCTCGGCCAGCAGCGCCAGCGCCTCGTCGAGGCTCGTCGGCGCCTCGTAGTCGAAGGGCGGCGGCTTCACGCGGCCTCCCCTCGGGCGGCGCGGACTACCCACTCGGGCCGGATCGGCGTCGCCGTCACCTCGACGCCGAGGGCGTCGGACACGGCGGCGGCGATCGCCGCGCCGGCCGCCGTGGTGCCGCCCTCGCCGGCGCCCTTGGCGCCGAGCGGCGTGCGCTGCGTCGGCGCCTCCTCGGTCACCCGCACCCGGACCGCGGGAACCTCGTTCGCGGTCGGGATCAGGTAATCCATGAACGAGCCGGTGACCAGCGTGCCGTTCTCGTCGTAGGCGAGCTCCTCGAACAGCGCCCCGCCGACGCCCTGCGCGAGGCCGCCGCGGATCTGCCCCTCGATCAGCTTCGGATTGACCGCGCGGCCGACGTCGTAGGCCACCGCGTAACGCTCGATCCGCACCTCACCGGTATCGGCGTCGATCTCCACCGCGCAGCAGTGCAGGCCATAGGGGAAGCTCATCGCGTCGGTGCGGAAGGTCGTCTCCTCGGTCAGCGTCCCGCCGGCGAGCTCGCGCAGGCGGGCGAAGGGGACGCCCTCCACGCCGCCGTCGAAGGCGACGACGCCGGTCGGCGCCAGGTCGAGGTCCTCGGGGTCCAGCCCCAGCTCCTCGCCCGCCAGCGCGAGCAGGCGCTCGCGGAGCGCGGCCGACGCTTCGGCGACGGCCGCGCCGCCGAGCGAGGTGGCGCGGCTGCCGAAGGCGCCCATCCCGTCGGGCACCTCGTCGGTGTCGCCGTGGCGCACGGTGACCGCCTCGTAGGGCAGGCCGAGCGTCTCCGCCGCGACCTGGGCGAGCACCGTCTCCACCCCCTGGCCGACCGAGGCCGAGCCGCTGAAGACGACCGCGCTGCCGTCGTCGCCGAGCTCCACCCGGGCGTACTCCCATTCGGCGATGCCGCTCTTCTCGACGAAGAAGGCGACGCCCGTCCCGCGCCGGCGCTCGGCCGCGACCGGCTCCAGCCGCCAACGGCGCATCTCCTCGTCGTCGAAGAGCTCCAGCCCCTGCTCGAGCAGGAGCGGATAGTCGCCGCTGTCGTAGACCACCGGGTGGCCGTCGGTGAGCGAGCCGTTGTCGTAGGGCATGCGCTCGACCGGGATCAGGTTGCGCCGCCGCAGCTCCACCGGGTCGAGCCCGATCCGCCGCGCGGCGATGTCGACGGCGCGCTCACGGGCCAGGGTCGTCTCATAACGCCCCGGCGCCCGGTAGGTGCCGGAAGGGGTCTTGTTGGTGACGACCTGGCGCACCTTGCAGCGGAACGACGGCCACAGGTAGGGCCCCGGCAGGAGCCCGCCCGACATCCCCGGGACGACCCCGCCGTGGGTGCGGACGTAGGCGCCGGTGTCGATCGTCAGCACCGCGTCCAGCGCCAGGAAGCGGCCGTCGGAGTCGAGCCCGATGCGGATCAGGTCGAGCTGGTCGCGGGAGTGGTTGGTCGTCCGCAGGTGTTCCTCGCGGTCCTCGGTCCAAGCGACGGCGCGGCCGAGGCGCAGGGCGCAGAAGGGGATCAGATAGTCCTCCGGGTAGAACTCGCCGCGGGCACCGAAGCCGCCGCCGACGCTGGGCTCGACGAAGCGGATCCGCTCCTCCGGCCAGCCGAGCATGCCGGCGAGGATGCGGCGGTTGACGTGGACGATCTTGGCGGCGCCGTGGAGGACGAGGCGGTCCGTGCCTTCCTCGGGGAAGGCGAGAAGGCCCCGCGGCTCCATCGGCACCGCCGCGTGCCGCCCGCAGTGGAAGGTGATTTCGACGACCTCCTCGGCGGCGGCAAGGGCTTCCTCGACGTCGCCGCGGCCGAGGTCGTACTCGGCCACCAGGTTGGTCCCCGCCTCCTCGTGCAGCAGCGGCGCCCCGGCGGCCAGCGTGCCGGCGACGTCCAGCGCCGTCGGCAGCGGCTCGTACTCGACCTCGACCAACTCCGCCGCGTCCTCGGCGAGGTAACGCGATTCGGCGACCACGACCGCCACCGGCTCACCCGAGTAACGCACCTTGTCGGTCGCCAGCGGCCGTTGCAGGAAGCGCTCCATCCCCTCGCGTTTGAACATCCGCATCGGGATCTTCGGGCCGCCGTCGGGGAGGTCGGCGGCGGTGATCACGTCGACCACACCCTCCAGCTCCCGCACCGGCCCGGGGTCGATGCGGCCCAGCCGCGCGTGCCCGATCGGGGAGCGCAGGATCGCCGCGTGGAGGGCGTCGGGGTCGTGCAGATCGTCGACGAAGCCGGCCTGGCCGCGCAACAACGGCAGGTCCTCCTTGCGGCGCTCGGAGCGTCCGATCGAGGTGCCCGCGCGCTCCTTGGTTGCGACCTTGGTCGGCACCTGCTCCTCAGGCCCGGTAGGAGATCGAGAAGCTGAACCCGCGCTTCGTCCGCCGGCGGAAGACGAGACCGACGAGGGCGAGGAGGAGCCCGACGCCGAGGCCGCCCGCGAGGAGCTTGGTCGGGCCGCCGCCCAGCATCGCCGCACCAAGGTCGAGCACCTCGCCCTCGTCGTCGGTCGAAGGCGCCGAGGACGCGGCCCGGGGAGCCGCGCCGCCATCGGCATCCGCCGCCTTCGCCCCGCTCCCCACGGCCGCGCCGGCCGGGGAGGAGTCCGCCGGCGGTCCGTCGAGGACGAGCTTTTCCAGCCGGCCGGAGAACTGGCCGAGCATCTTCGCGGCCACCTCCTCCATCAGCCCGCGCCCGAACTGGGCGGGACGGCCGGTGACGTCGAGGTCGGTCTCCACCTGCACCCGGGTCCCCTCGGCGGTCTCGGTGAGGGTGTTGCGGATCGTCGCCGCCGCGGTGCCGGTGCCGCGCGTCTCTTTCGCCCGCGCCTCGAAGGCGGCGACGTGGGAGTCGGCGTCGACCTCGGCGAGGCGGACGGTGCCGCCGTAGGACATGCTCACCGGGCCGACCTTGACCCGCATGCGGCCGCGGTAGGACCCGTCCTCGCCGACCGGTTCGATCGAGGCGCCGGGCAGGCAGGAAGCGACCCGCTCGACGTCGAGCAGCGTGGTCCAGGTCTGCTCGATCGGGGCGGCGACGGTGAACTCGTTGACCAGCTTCACCGGGTCACCGCCCCCTCGGTCAGCGTCCCGAGGACCTCCGGCCGGCGCCAGTCGAGGATGCCGGGGATGGTCCGGTAGGGAGCGGGGACGAGCAGCTCCTCCTCGGTGTCGCGCAGCCACCGGATCCGCTCCAGGTCGAGGTCGGCATAAAGGATCCCGGGCGACTCGCTGGTCGCCAGGACGCGCTCGGGCGAGGCGATCATCGCGATCCCGGCCGTCAGCCCCGAGGCGGTCGGGGGCGACGCGGGCGCCGTCCGGTAGGGGTCGGCGAAGGCCGGGTCGAAGAGGTTGACGGTCAGCGCCGTGTACATCAGGTTCTCGATCCCGCGGGCACGGACCAACGTCCGCCAGTTCTCCGTGTAGCCCAGCTCGTCGATCAGGATCCCGGTCGGGAAAAGGCAGATCTCGGCGCCCTTCAGCGCCAGCACCCGCGCCACCTCGGGCACGAACACCTCGCTGCAGGTGACCACGCCGACCTTGCCCCACCCCAGGTCGAAGACCTGGATCTCGTCGGCCGCCTCGTAGGTGAAGTCCCAGAGGTCGCCGCCTTCGTAGATGTAGGGGCCGACCGGGTGGGTGCGGTGGTTGGTGCCGACGACCCCGCCCTCGGCGTCGATGATGAGGGTCGAGAGGCGGTACTTGCCGGAGCCCTCCTCGGACTCGGTCGAGGTCCCGGCGGCGATCGCGACCCCGTGCTCGGCAGCGGCACGGCGCAGGGCCTCCTCGATCTCGAAGCGGCTGTGGTGGCGGTGCGGACCGGGGTAGTTCTCCGGAAGGAGGAGCAGGTCGATCCCCAGCGCGCCCGCCTCGGCGACGTGCCTGACCGCGACCTCGAGGTTCCGCTTCTCGTCGTCCCCGTAGAAGGTCTGCGGCTGCAACACGCCGAGTCGCACAGTTGAACCGGTCATGAACGTCCCTCTCTCTCATATGGGTTTCCCAAGGCTTCCGGCATACCCCAGCCGCTCCGCCCCCGCTGGCGGGTCCAGACGAGCGCCAGCACCACCAGGGTGAAGACGTAGGGCATCATCGACAGGTACTGGCTGGGGATCGACACGCCCTTCGCCTGGAGCTGGAAGTTCAGGGCTTCGATGAAGCCGAAGAGGAGCGCCCCCGGCAGCAGCAGGAGCGGCCGCCAGGAGGCGAAGATGACCAGGGCGATGGCGATCCAGCCGCGGCCCGCGGTGAGTTCGTTCGACCACGACTGCGTGTAGACGACCGAGAGGTAGGCGCCGCCGATGCCGGCCAGCACACCACCGAGCCACACCGCGACGTAACGCACGGCGAAGACCGGGACGCCCGCCGCGTCGGCCGCCGCCGGCGCCTCGCCCACCCCGCGCAGCGCCAGGCCCTGGCGGGTGCGGTTGATGATCAGCGCCGCCGCGATCACGGTGACGATCGCGATGTACACCATGATGTCCTGCTGGAAGAAGATTTCCCCGATCCAGGGGATCTTCGAGAGCAGTGGGATGTCGATCTTCGACAGGTGCTCTTTGAACGGTTCGTTCCCGTAGCTCGCGCCTATGTACGAGGACAGGCCGGTGCCGAGGATGGTCAGGGTCAGCCCCATGACGATCTGGTTCACCTTCAGGCCGATCGTCATCGCCGCGTGGAGGAGGCCGAGCAGGCCGCCGGCGAAACCGCCCGCGACCATCGCCCAGAAGATGCTGCCGGTGTGGATACCGACCGCGAAGCCGACCACGGCGCCGATCAACATCATGCCCTCGACGCCGAGGTTGATCACCCCGGCGCGCTCGGCGATCAGCTCGCCGAGGCCGGCGAACGCCAGCGGCGTCCCCAACACCACGCCGGTGCTCAACGCGTCAACCCAGAAGTTCATCAGGCCTCCCCCACGGCGGCCGGTCGGGCCGGTGGCGATTTGGCCGGCGCGGTGCGCACCAGCTTGTAGGAACCCAGCGCCTGGCCGATCAGCACGAAGATGATGATCGAGGCCTGGATGATTTCGGCGATCGAGCTCGGAATCCCGGTCGACTGCAGCGCCGTGCCGCCGGTCAGCAGCGCCGCGTAGAGCAGCGCCACGACGACCACCGCCTGCACCTTCGTCCGCGCCAGGAAGGCGACGAGGATGCCGATGTAGCCATAGCCGCCGGTGAGCCCTTCCTGCAGGCGGCCGCCGCCGGAGGCGGTCAACTGGATCACCCCGGCGATCCCGGCGACCGCGCCGGAGAGGAAGAGCACGAAGAGGATCCGGCGGCCGATGCCGAGGCCGAGGTATTTCGCCGCCCGCACGTTGCCGCCGGCGATCTGCAGCGAGAAACCGGCGCGCGAGCGGTCGAGCAGCCAGTAGATCGCGAGCGCGGCGGCCAGCGCGATGAAGATCCCGATCGTCACCTGGGTGCTGCCGATCAAGGGCAGCGAGGCCTGCGGGGGCAGGCGCCGCGCGTAGGCCTGGCCGATCGCCGCCGGGTCCTTCCACGGCCCGTTGATCAGGGCGCTGAGGAAGAGCAGCGCGATGTAGTTGAGGAAGAGGGTGACGATGATCTCGTTCAGCCCGACCAGGGCGCGCGGGATCGCCGCGATCAGCGCCCAAAGGCCGGCGGCGACGGCGCCGCCGAGGAAGATCGCGACCAGCAAGGGAAAGCTCCCGAGCGAGGACGTGTGGTAGGCGACGAAGGTCGCGCCGATCGAGCCCATCGCCATCTGGCCCTCGGCGCCGATGTTCCAGATGTTCATCCGCAGGGCGGCGGTGACCGCGAGGCCGCAGAGCAGCAGCGGCGTGGCGCGGACCAGGGTCTGTTCGAAGCCGGGGCCGGTGCCGAACGACGCTTCCCACATCGCCTTGTAGGCGTCACCGATGTTGTGGCCGCCGATCGCCAGGACGATCGCGCCGAAGACGAACCCGGCGATCACCGCCAGGATCGGCTGCGCGATCCGGCTGCCGAGGCTGGGCGCGGTGCGTTTTTCGAGCCGCCAGCCCCTCACGCGGCCACCCCGGTCTCGCCGACGCCGGTCATCCGCCGGCCGAGGGTGGCGCGGTCGGCCTCGCCGCGCTCCAGCGAGGCGACGATCTGGCCGCCGAGCATGACGACGATGCGATCGGAGAGGTGAAGCAGCTCGTCGAGGTCCTCGCTGACGACGAGGCAGCCGGCGCCCGCGTCACGGGCCGCCACGATCTGCTTGCGGACGCCGCCGGCGGAGACGACGTCGAGGCCGCGGGTCGGCTGCGAGGCGATCAGCAGGTCCGGCGACTCGGAGATCTCGCGGGCGATGATCACCCGCTGGAGGCCGCCGCCGGAGAGCGCCGCGACGTTCAGCTGCGGCCGGTTGGTCGGCACCGCGAAGCGCTCGATCAGCTCGTTGGCCCAGCCGCGGATCTTCGAGCGGCGCAGGAAGAGCGGCGTCGACATCGGGCCGCGGTCATAACGGCGGAAGGCGAGGTTGTCCTCGATCGACATCGAGCCGACCAGCCCGGTGGCGAGGCGGTCCTCGGGGATGAAGGCGATCTGCTCGGCGTGGTCCTCGCGGTGGCCGCGGTCGAGCTTGCGCATCCCGGCGGCGACCTCGGCGAGCTCCACCTGGCCGTTGCCGCTGACCCCGGCTACGCCGACGATCTCACCGCGGTGGACGGTCAGGTCGACGCCGGTGAGGGCGCGCCGGCCGGAGCCGCAGCGCGCCTCCCGCAGCACCAGCACCGGGTCCCCGGCCTTGCCCGGGCTCACCGTCAGCGGCGGCTCGGCGTCGTCGCCGACCATCAGCGTCGCCAGCTCGGCCGGGTCGGCACCTTCCACCGGGCGCTTGGCGACGACCTTGCCGTGGCGCAACACCGTGACCCGGTCGGCGGCGTCGGTCACCTCGCGCAGTCGGTGGCTGACGAAGACGATCGCCTTGCCCTCACCGGCGAGGCGGCGCAGCGCGTCGAAGAGCTGCGCGCTCTGCTCGGGAGCGAGGACGGCGGTGGGCTCGTCGAGGATGAGGATCCGCGAGCCGCGGTACAGAAGCTTGATGATCTCCAGCTGCTGGCGCTCCCCCACGCTCAACGAGCCGACGTTCGCCTTCGGGTCGAGCTCGAACCCGAGGCCCTTGCCGATCTCCTCGACCTTCCTTTCGGCGGTGCGGCTGACCCCGTGGTCGGAGCCGAGGACGACGTTCTCGATCACGCTGAAGCGGGTGATCTGGCGCAGGTCCTGGTGGACCACGCCGATGCCGGCCCGTAGCGCGTCGCGCGGCGAGGAGAAGTGGTGCACCTCGCCGTCGATCTCGACCACTCCCGAGTCGGCCTTGTACTGACCGCAGAGCACCGAGATCAGGGTCGTCTTGCCCGCCCCGTTCTCACCGAGCAGGGCGTGGATCTCACCGCCGCGCAGCTCGAGGTCGACGTCCTCGTTGGCGAACTTGCCGTCGAACGACTTGGTGATCCCCCGGGCGAAGAGGGTCAGGGTGCTCCTGCCCTCTCCGCCGGGGGTCCCGTCGACGGCCACTGTGTCGGCCGGTCGAACCACTATTCCTGGATCTTCCCTTCGATGCCTTCGACCAGGAATTCACTGTTTTCATACACTTCGCCCGGTTCTTTCCAGGCTTCGCCGGCCTTCAGCACTTCTTCACCGGTGTTGGACTTGAGCGGCCCTTCGAACACGTACCGCTTGCCGGCCTTCAGTTCCGCTTCGGCTTTTTCGACGTCCTTTTTCACCTTCGCCGGGACCTTCGGACTCAGCGGCGCGAGCTGGACCATGCCGGATTTCAGGTCACCGTTCACTTCGTCGTTTTTGAACGTGCCTTTTTCAGCCTGTTCGTACTTTTCCTGGGAATACTTTTCCCAGTTGTAGACCGATCCGGTCAAATACGCTTCCGGGTTCTGGCTGCTGGTGTCGTACTCGGAGCCGATCGCGTAGGCACCCGACTGTTCGGCGCCGATGATGGCCCCGGTGTCGTCCTGGTGTTTGGCGATCACATCGGCACCGTTCTTGGCGAGGGTCTCGGCCGCCTGGGTGTTCTGCGGTGGGTTGTACCAGGCGCTGGTGAACACGACCTTGGTCTTGGCCTTCGGGTTGACGGCTTTGGCGCCGAGCTCGAAGCCGTTGATGCCGGCCACCACGCTGGAGACCGAGAAGGCGCTGACGAAGCCGAGCGTGTTCGATTTCGTCATCGCGCCGGCGACCATGCCGGTCAGGTAACGGACTTCCCAGAGGTTGCCGTAGACGGCGGAGACGTTCGGCGGCAGTTCGTTTTCCTGCAGCCAGGGCCCGGTGACGACGAAGTACACGTCCGGGTTTTCTTCGGCGACCTGTTCGACGTACGGCTGATAGCCGAGCGCGGTGGCGAAGATGAGTTTGTTGCCCTTGCGGACCAGGCCCTGCAGCACGCCGACGACTTCGGAGTTTTCTTCGATCGGCTGCACGACGGTGGTTTCGGCCCCGTCTTTGGTTTCGAGCATCTTCCTCGTCGCGTCCCAGGCTTCCGACCAGGCCGAACCCGGCAACGGGGAGATGTAGACGAAGCCGACCTTCATCCCACCCCCCTTACCCGACGATTCGCTGGTGTCGGCGGATTCGCCCCCGGACGCTTCGCTCCCGGATTCTTCGGCGCTTGCGCCTCCGGTGGCTTCGTCGCCCGACGTTGAGCTGGACGAGCTCCCACATCCGGCGACGACCAATGCCATGGCCGCGACCAAGAGGCACAACGCGATCAAACGATGCTTCATCTAAGCCCTCCTCGGGGTTTCCAACCCTGCAAATGAGTCCTGCGATCCCAGAGTTGATTTGTAATACATTGGACCTAGGACTGTCAAGACGACGCGCCCGCAGCAAGCCGGAGCGCCGGAGTTCGAGGCTCGCTTTGGCGGAGGCATGGGCGCCTGTGCCCGTCCGAGATGCGGCGCGGCGTGCATGGCGGAGCGACCCCGGCCGCCCCGGCCGTCCGAGGTGCGGCGTGGCCCAGGCCCCCGTGGCCGTCCGAGATGCGGCGCGACCCCGACCCCTGCGGCCGTCCGAGATACGGCCCGACCCCGACCCCCGCACCCGTCCGAGATGGTCCCGGCCGCCTCATGGCGCTCCTGACAGGCTGTGAGCGCCATGAGGCGCCCGGGACGGGAGGGGGTCGTGGGGAACGGGCACAGGGACGGGAGGGGGTCGTGAAAAAGACGACACAGGGATGAGGGGGGACACAGGGACGAGAGGAGGTCGGACTTCCGTGACGGGTCCGTGCGGGAGGGGCCACACCCCGCCCCGATCGGTCACGAAGATGCCGGGAACGTCACCCTCTCCGCAACCTTCGGTCCCTTTCCGGGCCCGAAAAGAGGGCCCGGGAACGCGCTGCGTGCATTGACCCCCCTATACGGTGGAAAACCCACGCAGCGCGTCCGTGAGCGTTGGACAACACGGGAGGAGGCGTGGAGTTCCCTGCGTCTTCGTGACGGGGTCCCCCTTCGGTGACGGTCCGGTCACACTCGTGACCTTCCTGACGTCCTCGTGACGAGGTCCCTCTCTCGTCACACCCCCGGGCCCGAGGCGCCGGGATCGGGGGTCCGTGGGACGCGCGTCCTGGCTCCGTGGGAGCCCCGTGTCCCTCGCGTGAGGGATCCGTCGCGCCCTCCCGCGGGGGCCTTCCGTGCTCCCCCCGCCCGCTCCCCGCAC
>JAFDWO010000036.1 GCA_018268415.1 Actinomycetota bacterium
GAACGACACCCCCCTGGCGTCGCTCGGCGTCGACGACTTCGGCCAGTCCGGGGACGTCGAGGACCTCTACCGGCATTTCGGCATCGACGCCGAGACGATCGTCGGCGCGGCCGCCGACCTGATCCCCTGACCTGCACCGAAGGAGACGATGAGCACCGCTACCGCAACCGTGGTCCTGATGCCGAAGCTGTCGGACTCGATGGAGGAAGGGACGATCCTCTCCTGGCTGGTCGCGGCCGGAACCGAGGTCATGGCCGGTCAGGACCTGCTCGAGGTCGAGGCCGACAAGGCAAACATGACGGTGGAGGCGGAAGCCGCGGGCGCCTTGGAGATCCTGGTCGAGGAGGGGGAGACGGTCGCCGTTGGCACGCCGATCGCCCGCATCGGCGGCGACGCGGGCGCGCCCGTGGCCGCTCCGTCGCCGGGCGAGCTCGCGACGGCGAGTAAGGCCCCGGCCGCCCCTGACGCGCCGGTCGCCACTCCCGTCGCGACCCCGACCCCGACCCCGACCAACGGGGCCGGGCCCCTCGGCGACACCCGCCGCAGCACCCCGCTGGCGCGGCGCCTGGCGCAGGTGCACGGGGTCGCGATCGACTTGATCGCGACCGGCAGCGGCATCGGCGGCCGGGTGGTCAAGGCCGACGTGCTCGCCGCCGCCGGGATCGAGTCGAAGACTGCCCCGGAGCCCACCCCCGCGGCGGCACCGGAACCGGTCTCAGAAGACGCCGGTTCCGGTGCGGCCGCGAGAGTCGAGACGCCGAAGGGGGGATCGGAGACGATTTTCCTGTCCCGCCTCCAGGTGGTGATCGCGCGGCGGATGGCCGAGGCGAAGGCGACCGTCCCGCATTTCCAGGTCGAGACCGAGGTGCGGATGGACGCGGCGATCGCGCTGCGCGGCGAGCTGAAGGCGGTCGCCGGTGACGGCCCGGTGCCGTCGTTCAACGACATGATCGTTCGTGCCGTCGCACTGGCTTTGCGCGAGCACCCGAAAGCCAACGGCTCCTACATCGACGGCGCCTTCGAGCTGCACGACAAGGTGAATGTGGGGATAGCCGTCGCCGCCGAGGACGCCCTTGTGGTGCCGACGATCTTCGATGCCGATCGCAAATCGCTGGGCGAGATCGCACGCGACTCGCGCCGGGTCGCGGCCCGGGTCCGGGAGGGCGCCGTGACCCCACCGGAATTGGCCGGTGGCACCTTCACCGTCTCCAACCTCGGGATGTTCGGGATGACCGCGATCTGTCCCGTGATCAACCCGCCGCAGGCGGCGATCCTCGGTGTGGGGAAGACCCGCGCGGTGCTGCAACGGGGTGTCGACGGTGAGATCGAGGACGCCTCGCTGATGACGCTGACCTTGAGCTGCGACCACCGCATCCTCTACGGCGCCGAGGCCGCCGAATTCCTCGGCGCGATCCGCGACCTGCTCGAGACGCCCCTGCGGGTGGCGCTATGACCGGCGCCACGGGAGCCGCGATGGCGCGACCCGACGCGCGGTCTAGGGAGATCGCCGCGGCGCTGCGCGGAGAGTGGCGGATGATCGGCTCGGTCTCATTGCGGCCCTGCAAGGACGCTGATGGTTTCGAGGCCGCTCTGTGCCTCGACCCGATCGTCCTCAAAGGCTCGCTTGAGCAGCAGGGCTATCCGCGGACGGCGGGGGCGGCACAGAAGGTCGAGGCGCGTCGGCTCGCGGAGCTCGATCGATGCGTGGAGCGGTTGAATCAGCGATTGCCGGAGGCAGAGCGCATCAAGGCTTTCTCGGTGATCGGCTGAGCGATGCCAGAGAGCTTCGATGTCATCGTGGTCGGGGGTGGCCCGGGCGGTTACGTCGCGGCCATCCGAGCCGCCCAGCTGGGCCAGAAGACGGCAGTCGTCGAGCGCGACAAGGCCGGCGGCCGTTGCCTCAACTACGCCTGCATCCCGGCGAAGACGATCCTCCGCTTGGCGGAGCTCTACGACGAGGTGAGGAACGGCGCCGAGCTCGGCATCACCGGCGACGTGTCGGTCGACTGGCCGCTCTGCAGGCATCCCTGAACGGTCCCGCAACGACGTCGCCAACCTGAGCAACGGGACCATGGGCCTCGCGCTCCGACGGGCCGACGAGATCCTCGAAGGACGCGACCGGTCTCCGCTCCCAGTGGGCGTCACGCCGCACAAGCTCCGCCACACCTTCGCTTCCGTCCTGATCGCCTGCGGGCCGGAGGAGCGGGCGCGACCGAAGTCCCTCGTGGCGGGCGAGGGACCGCCTCGGAGGCCGAGGATGACCTGGACGGCCAGGAGGAGGCCGCCTGATGGACGCCGCCTCGGTGATCGGGTCGCGATCCTCGCCCTGGTCGGCCCCTGGCTGCTCGGGGGTGTCGTGATGAGGGTCGGCGGATTTCTCCTGTTCCTGACGGGCGCCGGGTCCTCTGCGATCGGCGCCGTCGTACCGCTCCTGGCCGGCGCGGGCCCGTGGGCCTGCGGTCGGCTGCATCGCGCCGCCCACCGCCGCGCCTGAGTCGGTCCGTTTCGTGCGCCTACCCCTCGGTCATTTCGGCCGCGCATGGATGCACGACATGTTCCGAAGCTGGTGCCACCGGCTCGCATCGGCGCATATCGGCGTCATTTCAGGCACCCGAGCGGCTCAAGTGCCTGAAAGAGGCCCTGATCGGTGGCTGCGTGTGGCGGCTAAGGGCCGCCGGAAGGGACCGATTTGCAGGTACTTCGCGAGAGTGGAGCTAGGCGGATTCGAACCGCCGACCTCCTGGGTGCGATACAGGCTGTCTTGATCTCCCTGTCTCTGGGAATTTGGCTTTGTGATGCGGTGTGCGGCCCTACCCAGAAGGGCTCTTGGAATCGCGGATAGGTGTGGATATGCGCCGATATGCGGGGATTCGGGCACTCAAACGCATTAGTGCCCAATTTGTCGGCGGCGGTTTAAACCACAAGCTTGCCAATGACATACAACGTGTGTACATTGAATCTATGGCTCGTACCACCAAAGAAACCCCGAGAGTCAAAGGTCAGCGCCTCAGCCTTCGGGTCGAGGACAGGGACCGTGAGCTCTTCGATCGTGCTGCCGACGCGAACCGCGAGACGCTGACGCAGTTCCTGGTCGCCGGCGGCCGCGAGCGCGCCGAGCGCCTGCTCGCCGATCGCACCCGCTTCCAGCTTGCGCCGGACGCCTGGGACGAACTGGTCGCGATCATGGATCGGGAGGCCAAGCCGAACCCGAAGCTCGCGAAGCTCTTCTCCCGTCGTTCAGACGCATAGATCCAAGTGGCAACGCTGAGCGGTCCTAGACCGTTAGAGCGCAAAGACATCCGCGACGGCTTCAACTGCGGCGTCGCCTCGCTGGACACCTGGCTGACTGAGCACGCGCCGAGCGCCGAGGCCGCCGGCTCGGCCCGCACCTACGTGGTCGTCGACGACGAGCAGGACCGCATCGTCGGCTACTACGCGTTGACCGTCGCCTCGCTTGAACGTGAGGAAGCGACGAGTCGAGCATCCAAAGGCATGCCCCGTCATCCGATTCCGGCGATGCTGTTGGCTCGGCTGGCGGTCGACGATTCGGTCCAGGGCGATGGCATCGGGGCGACGCTCCTCGCCGACGCGATGCAACGAACGCTCCTGGTCGCCGGGGAGACCGGGATCCGTCTCCTCCTCGTCCACACCGTCAACGAGGACGCCAGGAGCTTCTATCTCCACTACGGCTTCGAAGCGTCGCCATCCGATCCAATGAATCTGCAACTCCTGATCAAGGACATCAGGGCAACGCTTGGGATCGCCGGAAATGAACCGAGCGACTAGAACGGGAGGGGGCTCCTACCGACGCCCTATCCTCATTCGCCAGCCGCCCCTTTGGGCGCCTAGCCCGCCGGGCCGTCAATCTCAAATGGCCAGTCGAGGCTCGCAAGCTGGGTTGGTTGCAGCTGACCGTTGTCTTGGAACGCGAGCTCCAGGCGCTCGTTCAACCATTCGATTCCGGCAGGTGCCAGGCGCACCGCAGCCGACTGTCGGATCGACCTCCGCGGATCGGTATTGCCTGAACCGGACTTGAGATTTTCAGCCGTCGAGGCGAACGCGTGGGGACCGAGTTCATCCATCAGCTCGACCAAGGAGACCCCGTCTCCCATCGAGCCGTCGAGGAATTCTCCGTCGTGCACCCTTATGTAGTGCGGCCAGTCCTTCTTCCATGGTCGTCTGGCGAGATCCGCCGGGGAAGCATCGTCGCGACCCTTCTCGTAGCGCTGCCCGACCGCCCGGCCGAAGATCATCGTGTCGTTCGGACTGTGAACGAGTCTGGACATGAACATCACGGCGCCGTCTTCGACGGACCGCGGGCGCTTGTTCCTCGGGTAGGTGCACGCCCAATGACAGCCGCCGCTGCTCAGTTCGTCCAGCACGAGGTAGTCCCGAAGCGCGCGGTTGTCGCTCTTGCCGAAGAACTTCACGAACGCCTGCGGCGGCTCGTCGAACAGGGGAGGGAGCTGCGGAAAATCGAGCGCCCCCACCACAGCGCCCTCGTCGCCGAGCCCGGCACCTGCCTGGGAGGCGCCGGGGATCGACTGGGCCTCGATTCGTCCATCCCACTCGTCCAACTTCGGGATCGTCAGATTGGGTCCCGCCCCCTCCCATAGCTGGTCGAAATAGGAGGCACACCGCTTCGGTATTGCTCCGCCTTCCGCGACCACGCCCAACTCATGGTTTTTTCGCAGGCCCGCTTCGGTCATGTTCGCCGAGGTGATGACGGCCTGTTTAGAGTCGAACAGATAGAGCTTTGCGTGAAGACGCTTTACTCCTCGCACTTCCGCACCACGCTTGATCAGACGCCGCAGGGCCGAGGTGTCGGAAACCCCGTCGCGAAAGTTGTCGAGGTTGAATCGCGTAAGAACGCGGACCGACGAGCCCGACCCGGAGAAGAGCTTCTCTACTGCGCCGTCCTTGATGAAGGGGCTGGCGATCCTCACCTCAGCGACGTCGTCGCCGAGCGCCGCCTCTAACTCCTGCCACCATCCCCCATCGACCAACCGAACCGTCATTAGCTCGGCTATCCAATCCTCGCTCTGGGCCTCGCCATGGAATTCGAGTACACCATCGGCGTCAGTCCTCTCGTCCGTGATCCTCACCGAGTGCGGCGGCGGCGGCCATGCCGAGGTATTTGGTCAGCACCGACTCGAAGAATCTGGTGGCGTCGACAGCGCCGGTGGTCGCGTGCGCGGCCTCATGGAGGAGCGTTCCGCCATAGCTCTCGATCGAAGTCAGCTGATCGCGCTTGATGACGATCGCGCCCAAGTTGGAGTCCCAGACCCCCTGGGTGCTATCGAGGCCGACCCGCATCGTCTCCGAGATCAGAACCTCCGGAGAGGAGTCGGTCTCGATTCCGATCAGCTTCATCAGTACGGGCGTCGCGTCAAACACTCTGCGCTCGTGCGCCGCTAGATCATCGACCCCGACAAACTCATATCGGAAGCTTTCGTTGTACTGCTCGAGGTAGCCCTCAAGCGTCCGCAGCTCGGTGTCGCCCTCTTCGACTTGCCGTTCGAGCTTCGCCTTCTGAGCGTCATCGACGGCCACCACTTCATAGCCGTCCTGCCGCATGTTGTCGACCACGTCGGGGTGAAGGCGCATCTCTTCCTCGGTGAGATAGGTCACCTCGGAGCGCGCATGGAGCAGGTTTAGCGCCCGCTGGGAGATCTCGATCCACTGCATCTCATCGCACTGGTTGCCGCGCGCTCTTGCGGCGACCTGATCAGCCAGCGCCTCGGTGACCGTCTCTGACTGAGCGGATCTCAGAATCGCCTTGACGCGTTCGGCATAGGTCGTGCGTCCTACGTTGAGGCGCTCCCGATTGAGCCGCTTCTTCATCCCTCGGTGAGACTCGTGATGTTGTACGAAAAGAGAAAGTTCTTCTCTTCGCTGGCCAAGACGCCGCTGATGTAGACCCGGGCATCCCAGGGCCCTTTCCGGAGAACCTCGCCATACGCGGTCCGCTCGATTATCTGCTCACCGGAGAACCGGAGGAAGAGCGCCTTCGCCTTCGCCACGTCTTCCTGATCGACTCCGTCGAGAAGAACTTCCGTCCCGGCCATGCCGTCGATGCCAGGGGATCGCTCGACGTGAAGGGTCGTGATCCCCTCGAAGTTGTGCTTGTGGGCCTCGCGCAGCCTGAAGGTCCCGTGCGCGGAAATGATGGTCACACCGACACCCCTGCGGTAGAAGGTGGCCAAGGCGTCCTTCAGACCTACGCCGAACTTCCCGATCACTCCCTCAGGCGCCTGGAGCTTCTCGACGTTTTCGCTGAGGGTGAAGTGCTCGATCGACAGTCCGCGACCGAAATCGCGGACGCGGCAGACAGCCTCGGCGCCCTCGTTGATCTCGACGTCGGCCGTTGAGGTCAGCAGTTGCTCGTCGAGCGCGTTGGCGATGAGCTCGCGGATGCCGTGCTCTATCTCCCAGTGCTCAAGGACTTCTTCGATGTTCAGGTCAAAGAGCTGGGGCTCCGACATGAATGCACTCTTACACCAAATCGCTTCACCGAGCCGTTCTTGCTGTCCACTGCAATTTTCACTTAGCATCTGGCAGATGGCTCGGCAGGGCAATCGCAGTCGAATCGATGGTGCGGGAAAGCTGGCGATCCGATGAGCATCCGCGTCATGGAAGTAGGCCGCCAGAAGACCTTGCTGGCGCATATCGGCGAGGCGGTGAAGCTCAGTGCCGAGGAGGTCGAGCGGATCGGCCAACTGGCGAAGCAGCTACATGACAAGGCCGTCTTGCCGGTGGTCGGAGCGGGCGCCTCCCATGACTGCGGCGTACGGCTCGCGAAGGAGATCGCTGGCGACCTGTTCGAGGCCTACAAAGAAATGCTGGCCCCAGAAACTGTCGATCCCAACATTCCTCGCGAGGACTTGGCCCGGATCGCGGATGCGATCTACCTGAAGGATGGAACTCAGAGTCGGGTGGTGAAGGAGCTGGGGATACCCGACCCGACCGTATGGCTGCCGGCAGAGGAGATGGGTCCGCACTTTTGCGTCTATTCCGTGCTGGCGCGGATGGTGCGGGAGAGGATCTTGGTGGATGCCTTCGGATTCAACTATGACTGTGGCGCCGAGGCTGCTCTCTGCAGCGAAGGAATCGCGACCGGTGATGTCAAGCCCGGGCAGCAGTGGATAGACCGGGCCCGGATCGTCGCCGACCCTGCAACCAACACTGATTTCGTCATGAACAAAGGTTCGTTCACCCTCTTTAAGGCCAACGGCTGCGCCGCGAAATATCGCGAACTGGCAATTCGGGATGAGCCGAGGGCGGCCGAAACGATCGTCGTCCGAACGGAGCAGATCAACAGCTGGAAGGAATCCGGCTGGAGCCTCAATCAGTTTCGGAGTCGCGCCGAGAACCACATCCTTCTCTTGATCGGATTTGCCGCCGAGGATCCAAAATTCTCAGTCGAGTTGCGCCAGGTGCTGAAAGGCGTTTACAAAGCGGCTCCAAAGGCCGAGGGGCCTCGCGTGGTGGCGATCGACAGGGCCAAACAAGCGCTTGAAATCGACGGGCTGATCAGGGACGGGTTGAATGGCTCGCCGCCGGCTGACGGTGTCGTCACCAGGATCCGCACGGAGGGGTCGACGTCGACCGCCGCTCTGTCGCTGCTGTTGACGGAGATGCTGGCGCTCGCCTTGAGCGATCCGCTGGAGCGCGAAGGGGCGACACTGCCGAGCGAGGTCGATGCTCGCTTGGCGCTGCTCACGGTGAGCGCGCCGGCCATGCGCAGATGGTCCTACTTGGTGGATTCGGGAAGTGGGAGTCTCATCCAGCGAGCAAATCAGATCGCGCGGCGCGGCTACGTGCCGTTGACCCACGTCCCGGAGGTGAGCGCGCGCTCGATCGTCGCCCGTCGCGCGGTGCGGCAACGCCTTGGACAGCCTGAGATCGAGAGCGCCGAGGAAGCCGCGAGGGACCATGGCTTTCTCGTAGACCGACGCTACGGCGTGGCGTACATGCCTATCGGCATTGACCATGACACTCTCACTGCCACCTGTCGTCCGGGCTCTGAACTCGAAATGGTCAGGTCCACTTTGAGCGACATGTGCCCGCCAAGGCTCGGTTGCATCCTCGTCTCCGGAGATGGAAGCGAACTGCGAGGCGTGAACCTGCAGACCGGGAAGGAGGTGAGCGATGGGCAATTTGACTGAGCGCGTCTTGCATCATCTGAAGAAATCTGGTTTCAGCGTGCGTGGGGGCGGTGCGAGGCCCTTCGGGGAGGAACTACCGCTGGTTACCGGAACCGCTTGGGAGAGCGGGACGGCGCAGCTCGCCCTGTTGGCGGAGGGCCGCGGTGATCTAGATCTGGCGCCGTGGCAACAGTTGCTCTTCGCTGGTTCCGGCATCCGCCACCAGCTGACGGCAGAGGATGTGTCGGCGTACGGAACCCCGGTAATCGTTGCGATCGTCGATGAGCAGGCCGCAGGGAGACTTCGCGAGTTGGCCGAGACGCTGGCGGAGGACTACGCCGTGTTCAGCCGGGTTGACCTGACCATGGTTCTGGAGACCGACATTGGAGTTCCGGAGCGGCTCGATGACGCACTCGCTCCACTGTTGCCTCGCTGCCGGCGAATCCTCAAGAGCGGAGGCGAAATCTCCCGGAAGGAGGTCCAACGCTTCTGGGGACTGTTGGAAACCGAGGTCAAAAGAGCGGCCGACGAACTCGACCCCGCGTTCGGTGCACACCGGGCCACGGCGGGGCGCGACGGCGCGCGCAAATTGGCCGAGGTCAGCCCAGGGGCTTCGGAGCTGCCCTCACCGACTCCGCTGCGAAACATCTCCATCAAGCACTTCCGGTCAATCGAGTTGTTGGGAATCGATCTTGCGGACGTAAACGTCGTACACGGACCGAACGGCAGTGGCAAGACGTCATTGGTCGAGGCCATGGAATTGGCGTGGGCGGGAACCTCCGAGCGTCGCCCGCCCGACGTGGCGTTGGAGGAATATTCGGCCCACCTGCCTCGAGGGGGTAGCGGCAGCTTCTCGATCGCCGTTGACGGGAAGCAGGTGGAGGCTCCGGTGGACGACCCCCGCGCCGCGCTAAGCCGATGCGTATTGACGCACGAGGCCATGTCGAGCCTTGCGAGCGAGTCTCCAAAAGATCGCTTCGGTGCTCTGCTTGAGATCACCGGATTGGAGATCCCGGACGTCAAAGCGCGCACGGAATCGCTAATCCGTGAAAGCAAGCGGAACGCTGATGAGATGCTTTCGAGAGCAGGGTTCGCCAATTTGCGGGCGACCAACGCCGTTGCCCTTAAACACCTCCGAGATGAACTGCGGTCCGACTTCGCGGAGCGGATGACAGCACTGCCGGACGTAGCGGCCATCGAAGAGGCGCTCGGATCGATTTCCCGAGGGGCCTTCCAAATCAGGAAGTGGAAGGCCGAACCTCGAGCGTTCAAAGCATTGATAGCTGCAGACGAGGTCGTTTCGCGAACCGCGGATCTTCGCGCGGGAACCTCAGAAATCGCGCCCGTCTTCGACGACGCCATCAGTGCAGTGGATGAGTTGTTGGCCGAACGCGAGGCTGCGGCCGCAGCCTCGCGGGCGTTGTTGGAGCAACTCCGAGAGCAATTTCAGGCCCAGCGCGAGGCGAGCGACCCTGAGGCCGACGTCGCGGGATCCGAGATCGACGCCCGCAAGGCACCGATCGGGGTCGAGGTAGCGGCTCGCTGGTTGGGTCATTCCGAATCACTGACTAACGCTGCTAAACAGTTCCGGGCGGACGCAGCAGGCGTCCAGGACGAAAAATGGGCCGAGCTCCTGCGTTCCTACGCGGCCGCGATCGAGCACGCCGCTCAGCTGGCCCCGGTCGACGGTCTACGTGAGTTAAGCCGACCCGCCCCACCTCAGATCCCGCTGAAGCGGGTGACGGTCGATCCTGGAGTCCAAGGAGCCGCAGGCTTCAGCACCGATCCGATCGAGGCAGCAACGGTAGGCCCGGTATTGCGCGAGCTGGCGGACGCATTGGACACCCACCTTATGGAGCTACGGAGCATCACTCAGCGGCTCGAGCGTCATCCTGCTCGGGAGTTCAGCCAACACGCGGATGCGTTGATGCAGGTGCTGTGTCAATTCGAACTGGCGCGCACCATCCGGCGTGAGGGACCGATTCTTCAGGCCAGTGAAACCCTGGTCAGCGAACTATTGGACGAGCGCCTGGCGCCCGTGGTCCGGGAGCTTGTCGCCGCCATCGTTCGCTTCGATTGGTACTTCCAGCCACTGAAGATGTCGAGCGGATCGCGCAAAATCGTGCTCGGGGGTCTGGCGACGGATCGAGAGGATCTCGACGCTCGGTTGCTGCTCAATTCGGCCGAGCGGACTGTGTTGGGCTTGTCCTGGTTTTTGGCGCTCCATATGCTTCAGCCGAGTGAGGAGCGTCAGGTCCTCGTCCTCGACGATCCGACTGCCGTTTTCGACACCAGCAATACGGCCGGATTTGCCAGCACGCTGAGGGCTTTCACCCGGCTGCTGAAACCGAAACAGGTCGTGATCGCCACTCACGACGATCAGGTCGCGGCCATGCTGGCCGAGGAACTTGCAGACGTCGACGGCTGGCCGCAATCCGTGGCTCGCATCCGGTTTCGCCGAAACGCACAAGATTGCAGCGAGGCAATCAAGGAGTGGACGGCCAGCAGCGATCGACGAGTCGACCGGGAGTCGGAGCAGCTCGGGCTTGTGGGCGAGATCGCAGGCTAGACGGGCGGCCATCAAGTTCGACCGATCTCCTTACTCCGGAGACTGGCCCATCCGCGAAACGGCAGCGCTCCGTCCGCCGGTCCAGCCGCCGATCCACACGCTTGGTCGCCGATGAAGCCAGAAGCCATCGCGCAGGACGCCTCCGCAAAGGGAAATTCAGACATGGCGTGTAGGCCTCTCCTGACGATTACTGTTCGGTCAGGCACATTCAAATGCCAGATACTTGCCGATCGAAATGTCCTCGTCCTCAGTCCGAGACAAATCCCTTCAGCTCGCTGAATCCGTAGCCAGGTACCACGCGGGCTGCCTGCGGGTGATCGGAGCCCAGAACGTGGCCCTCCGTGATGTCAGGACGACCAAAAAAGCGGCGCTCTGCGTCGACGTCGGCCAACTCGCCGAAATAGAGAGCGTCCTTTCGAACGGACAGCAGGTCATCGTTGCCCCCGAGGTCCCCGCGAAGGACGCCAGCGAGGAGGAGATCGCTGAATACCAGAGCTGCCAGCTCGCATGGGAGCGCCTGCGCGAACTCAGCGCCAAGGCGGCGGTCGAGAGGCACGCGAAAGAGGTCGTCTACGGCGGCCCGCTGTTGATCGGCTACCTGAACAAAGCGCGGGGCCGCTCGATGGATCCCGTCCTGGCTCCCCTCTTCATGCAGGCCGTCTCCCTGCGGACCGACTCTGACGGCTCGGTGGTCGTCACCTCGAGCGACGAGCCGCCTCGATTCAACACCGTCCTCTGGAAAGACGGAATAGGAGCGGAAGACGTCACCCAGATCGTCAATCTCGGGATCGAGGCCCAGGCCGATCTGGCACCGGGCTGGGACCCGGCCCGAGCAGCCGAACTCCTGAAGGCCGTCGCCAGTATCTGGCCGAGCCTGGAAATCGGGGAACCCGACCAGTCCCTGCACCCGTGGCCCCAGATGGTGCCCGCGGGCGAACGTCCTGATCGTCCCAGCCTCGCTCTCCACGACGGCGGCGTCCTCTTCCTGGCGAACCGCTCCTCGCCCTATCTGCTCGCCGACCTGGAGTCGATCGCAGCCGATCCCGGGAGTGTTGTCGTCCCGGACAGCCCGCTCTCGGTCCTCCTCGAGCCTCCGTCGACGGAGGACCGGCCCGAAGCCAGGGCACCTCACGTCGAGGAGGTCGTCTATCCGTTCCCGTCGAACGGCGCACAGCGGCAGGTCGCTGACGCCCTCGAGAAGAACGACCTCGTCGTCGTGCAAGGCCCCCCGGGCAACGGCAAGAGCCTGACGATCGCCAATCTTGCCTCGCATCTGGTCGCCCAGGGCAAGAGCGTCCTCGTCTCGAGCCACAAGCCGCAGGCTTTGACTGTCGTACGTGACAAGCTCGACGAAAGCGGCCAGCGGTTCCTCTTCGCCTCGCTGATCGGCGATGGTGCTGCGGCAAAGCGGGTCTTGCAGGGGCAGATTGCCGACGTCAAAGCCTTCGCCGCCCAGGCCGATCGTTCATCCCTTTCCCGCCAGCTCTGGGAGATCGAGGAACGCCGCGCGGCCAAAGGCGACCGCTACCGGGAGCTTCGGGAGCAGTTCATCGGAGCCGCCGAGCCAGACCAGGAGGACGCCGCGCTCAAATGGGAGGACTTCGGCGGGCTGCCGACGCTGCCCGTCACCGACAAGCCGGTCGACACCGCCAAGCAGCCAGTCGCGGCGGCGGCGCTTCGACGTCTCGACGAGATCGTCCGCGAACACACGGCGGTCTGGGCTCGACTTCGCGGCTCCGCGGTCGCGGATCTCAAATCCATCGAGGAGCAACGCCAGACCCTCGGCCAGTTCGTCGACCAGCAGACGGCGCGTGTGGTCGCGGGTACCGATCCGGCGGTGGGAGCCTTGGTGGCCGCCTTCCACCCGGTCGTCGATGCCCAGCCTTCCGAGTTGGCGGAGGCCCGCAGGGCGTCTGGAGAGATCCGGTCGAGCCTCGTTGTCGTCCTCGGGGCCTCCGAACAGCGAGAGGCGGCAGACAGGCTCGCGGAGTCTCCGGACCTGCTGAGTGATGTCGAAGGCGGCGCCGACTCGCTCGAGGCCGCTTTCGCCGATGCGAGGGACCTGGCCCCATATCGCGATGACGTGAGTGCCGAGCCTGTAAGGCGCGGTCAGGTCGTCGCCCAGCATGCCCAGTTGGGTTCGATGCTGAAGCGGCGGGCGGCCCGTCGATGGCTGGACGAGTACGCGCCCGGGGCCGCCGGTGTCTCGGAGGAGCAGGTCGGGAAATGGGCGGCGTTCTGGGACTCATGGAGCCGCGTGCGGACGATCACCGACGGTCTCGCCGGCGGCCTCCGTGCCGAGATTCCCGAGCGGTTCGACCCGGATGCGGTGCAAAGCGTCCTCAGCGCGAGTCGCCGCGCAATTGACCGGGCTAAGGCGATCCGTGAGGTCCGGGAGGCTGCGCGGACGACGAGGGTTCCGCTCCCGATCGAGGATGCTCTCGAGGCCACGGCGCAAGGAGATCTCGACGATGTCGTCCTCCGTTGGGAGAGGGCTCTCTCGGCATGCGAGGCCGACCAAGCCGGGAACGCGCTGAAGGAACTCGACTCTCTCTCGTTCCTCGGAGGCGACGCCGTGAAGGTCGATAATCTGCTGGACCAGGCTGCCTACGCCGAGGCCGACGAGATCCTGGACCGGTTACGGGAAATCCGCTCGGCGCTCCCAGGGTTCCAGGAGCGGCGAAGCCTCCTTGATGGCGCTCTCGAGAACGTGCCTGGCGCCGCCGACGAAGTCGAGTCATGCGGAGAGGAGTCGGACGCCCCGCCATCCTGGTTCGGCGACATCGAGCTCTCGCTCGCTGTGCATCCGTCCGTGGTCAGGTTCGCCGAGGTCTCGGACCAGCCCAGCACCGGTGATCTGGCGTCCGAGCTCTCTGCGTTGGTCGACGACATCGTCGACGACGCGGGTAGGTATCTCGGGCTGCGCATCCAGGAGCGGATCCTTGACGGCTTCCGAAAGCCCTCGTTCCTGTCCAGCCTCGAAGGCTTCCGCAAGGCGATCGGGGCCTCGGCCAAGCGCTTCGAGCGCTTCGAGGAGCTCAAAAACTCACCCGACTTCGACATCGACGTCCTCACCGACGTCTTCCCCTGCTGGATCATGCGCCCGGAGGACGCCTGCCGGGTCTTCCCGTTGAGACCAGACGTCTTCGACGTGTTGATTGTCGATGAGGCCTCGCAGTGCAACCCGGACCAGGCCCTTCCTCTGTTTGCCCGGGCCTCAAGGGTCGTCATCGTCGGCGACGACAAGCAGCTCTCGAACGAGGACCTCCGCCGGACCCTCTCCGCCACGGCGAATCAGACGCTTCTCCAGCAGGCCAAATTGGACACTCGTGATCCGGCCGGCTATTTCGATCAGACCCGCAACAGTCTGCTCGAGCTTGCGTCCAGACGCCAGCAGGCATCGGTCCTGCTGAACGAGCATTTCCGCTGCCGGCCGGAGCTGATCGCGTTCTCGAACGCCCGCTTCTACGGGAACAACCTGACTGTCATGCGCGACCGCATGGACGACCGGGGCCTGGGCTCGCCGCTACTGGTGAGGCAGGTGAGCATCGACGAACCGACTCCTACCGGCCGAGGGGTGAAAGTGAACTACTCCGAGGCGGAGGCGCTGGTCGAGGATCTACAGCGACGCCTCGACGATCCGCGCTACGATGGGATGACCTTCGGGGTGTTGTCGCTCTTCCGCGAGCAGGTGGAGTACATCGAGACGCTGATCGAGCGGCGGATAGGGGGAGGCGAGCGCGAGGAAAGAAGGCTGATCTGCTCGACCGTTGACGGCTTTCAGGGCGACGAGCGGGACGTGATCCTCTACTCATGGCGCTATACGGCGGCTGACCACCCGGCGGTCTTCGCGTTCACGAACGGCGGCGGCGGCGAACAACGGATCAATGTTGCCCTCACCCGTGCCCGCCATCAGGCCGTCCATTTCGTGAGCGTGCCGATCGAGGAGTTTCCGATGAGCGCGGCCAACATCACCGGCTACCTCAGGCACGCGGTCGACCCTGAGGTCCTGCTCGAGCAGGCCGAAGCCCGGGTGCATCGGGAACCGGAGGGTCGAGCCCGTAGGAACTTGGCCGAGGCGCTGGCCGATGCCGGTCTTAAGAACGCGGAGAACTACGTTGCCTGCGGCGTTAACGCAGACCTTGTCGCAAGCGATGTCTCCTCGTCGAAGAGGGCCGCGGTTCTCGTCGACGCCGAGCGCGATCCGCACCGCCCGCCGGACACGCCGGAGAGGATCGACCAGCAGGCATTGCTCGAACGCGCTGGCTGGGCCGTGGTCCGGATCCCGGCCACCGAGGTGCTCTCGAGCCCGGAAGTCTCAGTGAGGAGGGTGCAGGAGGCCGTGGCCCGGGGGCAGGTGGTCCCCTCGGCGGATTTGACCGAGGAGAGCAGGACGCTCGTAACCGTCGACGCTGCAGGTCTACCCGTGCCCGAGGACCTGCTCGATCTCGACGTTGAGATTACGCCGGAGGACCGGGCGGATTACAACTGGGAGGTTCCGCCGGTCGAGACGCGATTGGCATCGGGGGAGCCGGTATTCATGTCCGACTTTGAGAAGGACCTCTTCTCCGAACTAACCCAGGCGGGAGGCGCTGACCTGAAGGTCGTCCCGCAGTGGCCGACCCGCAACAAACAGATCGACCTCGTCCTGACCGACAGGCGAGGAGGGAGACTCGCCGTCGAAGCGGACGGCGCGCAGCATCACAAGACGCCGACCGGCACCTTCATCCCCGAGGACGTCGAGCGCCAGGCCCTACTGGAGGAAGCCGGTTGGGTCTTCTGCCGGGTTGACCACTCGTCCTTCGCCAAGGATCCGGACTCCGAGGTCCGCAGGATTCTGGAAGCGCTGGCGACGCAGCCAGAGAACGCAGGCCTCGCGGAGTTGGTCTGGGGAGATGGAGGAGTGGCGGACGCGATGGCTGTCCCGGCGGACGTTGCTCCGGCCGACCTTCCTGATGCGACGCCGCCATCGGTTCCACCGGACCCCGTCGAGGCCAGCAGCTCAACGGAATCAGCCGATGGGGAGCCTGGGACGAAACGTTCCGTGGAGCCGACTCGGAAACCTGCAGACCAGGCCCCGAGCCCATCTGGTGTCGATGCGGAGGAGGAGAACGGTCCCGCGGATCCGGCCTCAGTCACATCGCAGGCGAATGGCGACCGTGGAGAGGCAAGCCTCAGCTTCGATGACCTGCCACTGGGTCAGGTCGCACAGCTCGTGACCGGCGTGGTCGAAGCTCTCGGGGAGGTCCCTGACCATCGGCTGCCAGACGCGTTCAGCGAGCACGTTGGGGTGCCGCTGAAATTGGGTGAGCGAAGGACGGTCGTCCGGTTCGCCTGGACCGCTAAGGGCAAGAAGTGGCTCCAGCTTGAGGATGAAGTGTGGCGGCCGGGAGTCGGCCCCGGTGAAGCCGATGAGGCCTGGGGGATCTGGACGATGAGCGCGATCGTCGATCGGGCCCGCCAGCTTGCTTCCCAGGATGCGGACCCGTTCGGGCCTCTGCTGGCAGAGGTGTATACGGGCCACCGCACCCCAAAGCTGGCGTTGAGCCTTGTCGGGACTGCTGTCAACAGGGCGAAGAAGGAACGCGAGTAGGCGCCGCATATCCCCATGCCTTCCCCCAGCGAAAGAGACGAGAACATCTGGTTCTCCAGATTTGGCGATATTCCAGGCATAAGCTGGAGTTCCTCGGGCATCGACAGATCACGTCTGCCGGGGCACGACGCGAGACCGGAACCGTCAAGTTACGACGGCTCTGACTGGTGGCCGATGATCGGCAGCGATGAGGAGGGAGAGACGAGCGCCACTCCCGCCCAGCAGTACAGGGACGGTGACTTCGGCGAGGCCAAGACCGTCGACGAGGTACTCCAGCAGCTCGGTGAGGCACTTGAGCTTCCAGGGAACCCGTCCGACTACCACTTCCTGATCGCGGCGGCCCAGGAGCGCCTCTGGAAATTCCGATTCCGGGAACCGAAGGCCCTTGCCGAGATCGAGCGACTCTGTTTTCTCGACATCGAACTCGTGCGGGCGCGACCAGGGATCATCGCTCCTTACCGGGAGGGAGAGCCGACCCTCCATATGGCCGTATTCGAGTCTCTCAACCGGTTGTACTCCAAGGAGGGGTATCTGACTGAGCTCCAGGAAGTGCAGCGGATGGCGGTCGAGGAGTTCGGCCAACGGAAGGGGCCGCGCCTGGACGAGGTGCAGGAACGCCTGGTCGTGTTGGAGGCCGAGGATGCTTGAGACTCCTCACACTGGGCTCGGCGCGGACTCCTTCCTCGAGTACGCCTTCCTGAGGTGGGTGCTCACGCCGGCGACCCTCCCTCAGATCGTGGCGCGAGTGGAACCGCAGGCCGCGGCCACGATCGGTGAGCGCCACTACCGTCTCGACTACGAGATCGTCGGCGACGAGCAACGTGTCGCGGTAGAGCTCGACGGGTTCCAGTTCCACTCATCACGTGGAGCGTTCACCTACGACCGGCTGCGACAGAATGATCTCCAGGCCAGCGGCAGGTCGATAGTGCGCTTTTCCTACGACGCGATACGGACGGACGTCGGTCGCTGCGTCGCCCAACTGCAGGCGGTGCTCGCCCTCGACCCTTCGCTGGCCGCTCTCCTTGTCAGCTCACCCGTCCTCGAGACGCCCGAAATGGATCCGGATCCGATCCACGCTCTCGCGCCTCCACCGGGCGCAGCCGCCGGTGGAGATCAAGATGACTATTTCGCCTCGGTCGCCGAGCAGCTGAATCAGGCGACCCTCCGGGACTGCCAGTCTGAGGCGTTCGCGGCGCTCGCCAACTACTACGGCGGTGGCGGGAATCGAGCGGCGTGCGTGATGGCGGTCGGGGCGGGGAAGACCGCGCTCGGCGTTGCCGCGACCCTGGCCTTTACCCGCCGCCGGGCGATGGTCGTGACGCCCGGCAGCGTGATCCGTGGGACCTTCGACCGGGCCTTCGACCCCGAAGCTCTCGGCAACGTCTTGAATGGTTTGCCGGGCGGTCCACTGATCCCGGGCCAAGCCCCGCCACGCGTTCTGACCCTCGATCGTAATTTCGGTCCGATCGGGGAGGTCACCCGAGAGGAACTGCTTGCGAGCGACGTGATTGTCACGAACTTCCACTCCCTGGGAGACGGCGAATCTCCGGGCGACCTACTGGCGAAGATCGATTCCGGAGACGTCGATTTCATCGTCGTCGACGAGGCCCACATTGCCGCCGCCGATTCCTACCAGCGGACTTTCGCCCACTTCGCCGACGCGCGCACGCTCCTGATGTCGGCCTGTTTTCAGCGACTCGACGGCAAACCGATCGACGCAGACGTCGTATACCGGTACCGGTTGATCGACTCGATCGTCGACGGCAACGCCAAGAACCTTCGGGTGCATCGCTTCGCTCCGGACGTCGCCCAGACGACCTACGAGATGGTCTGGCCCGACGGCAGCCGTGAGGAGATCGTAGGCCGCGACGCGCTCCTCGAGCTCCTCGGGGACGAGCGGAAGCTTGCGCGGGTGACGGCCAAATCGACCGAGCCGATGCGCCAGGTGATGAGGGTCGTCCGGGACGCGCTCGAGGGTCAGGCGGCTCTGCTCGCGCCCGTCAAGCCGCGCGTCCTCTTCTCGGCTCTCGGCGAGCTCCATGCCGCCCAGATCGCAGAGGTCGCCAACGAGTTCGGCATCCCAGCGGCACATCTGCACCACAGCATGGGGGAGGCCCAGATACGCGAGACGAAGGCTCGCTTCGAATCCGATGCCGGGAATCTGCAGGCACTCGTCCAGCTGAAAATGCTCGGCCAGGGATACGACTTCCCGGCGATCTGCGTCGTGGTGCCAATGCGTCCGTACGGAAGCTTCAGCGAGTGCTACCAGTTCATCGGCAGGGGAATCCGGGTGATCCAGGACGTGCGACTCGCTGGTCAGGTGGCCCCCGCGGAACAGATCCTCGACGTTGTCTACCACGCCGAGTTCGGCATCGACGACCACATCGACACGATCTATGCGGAGAACGACATGGATCCGCTGATCGAGCAGATTGAGGCCGACGACGAATCCCATGGAGAAGGGGAGGTGGCCGGCGACGGGGGCGCATATGGGCAACCACAGGCAGAGGCGTTCGTCCTCTTCGAACATGGCACGGTGGAGGAGCGGATCGTGCACGGGCCTGAACGGATCGAGCAGGCCCGTATTGACCGCGAACGCCAGGCTCTCGCCCAGCGCTACGCCGACTATGTCCGAAGCACGGAGAGCCCGGTGAGCTTCGAGCAGTACGCCTCGATCATCGGAGCTCTGGGGTCATGAGCACCGGCGAGCTGTCATTCGGCCGGAAGTTCCGCGAGGCGGATGGGGTCGATGCCCGACTCGGGCTCGAGCGCGAGGACCAGCGGCGAGGAGAGCTTGGCGCCGTCGACACGATCCTCGAGAAAGCGCTTGTCCGTGCCTTGGTCGGCGAGCGCGTTGTCAAGCTCGGCGAGCGACAGGACGACGAGGGCGTCGAGCTCGTCGGGTTCGAGGAGGGCGAGATCGCCACCTTGAACAGCCACTTCGACGTCGAGACGATGGAGAGTCGAGGGGCATGGGCACTCCCCGAGCGGGAGACCATCGTCGGCGGGACGGTGAACCTCGCGTGGTGGATGGGCCAGGAGGCCCGATTCGTCTCCAGTCTCGCCGGAGACGAACGGCGCAAATCAACCCTCCGGGAGAACCCCGGTGCTGTTTTTGTCTGGTCGGCACTCGCCCCCGTTTTCGAGGTCCTCGCAATCCCGCACGAACTCCGCTCGGCGAAAGTCGGGAAGGCCGATGTTGACGCCCAGGAGAAGCGCTGGGCGGAGCTCGACCTTCTACTGGATGCCTGCGAGATGGAAATGACCGACGCGCTGGCGCCGTTCCGCCCTCGCGGAGGTTGGCCCCACATGTCGGCCTCGGAGCGCACGGCTGCCCGGCTTGGTCTAGTAGCGGCCTGGAAGCAGAACGCAAGCGCCGAGGCGGCCGCGAGGCTTCGGATGTGGTCAATTGGCGGCCTGGTCGACCGGTTCTATTCGAAGGCAAGAAAGTCGACGCCGAACAGCCGTCAGGTGATGACGAAAGTCCATTGGCGCCCACTCGTCGCCTACTTCGGTGGTGACTGGTTGTCCTTCCTTCGCTATCTCGGCGAGGAGCCGTCGGCCTCTGAGGAAATTGCCACTTCGCTGCCTGAGCCGCGGCTCTACGTCGCCGGGGAGGAGCGTGCGAAAGCTGCGGCCGAGGCGGCGGGAGTCGATTCGGCTGAGCTCGAACTGATGCTTTCTTCCTTCTTCGGCGGGGGCGATCCCAGTTCGCCGGTCGAGCGCAGAGTCGAGGTCCTGAAGAAGACCTGGGCCGAGGTGGATGGCCTGCATGCGGCGCAGGTCCCAGGTGGGCAGAACATGTGGGGCCTTCTCGACGAGCGAGACGACCCGTTCGACGACCGATGGGATGGCTACGTCTTCGGTCTGCATCGCCAGCTTCTCTCGCCCGAGTTGAACGAAGAGATCAACGGTCAGTGGGGCACGAGCGTCATCGGGCGGGCGCCCGATCGTCTGGTGACCAGGATTCTCCCCCACGCCGGTGCTCTTGATGCATTGGGACCCGCGCTTGCGTTCTGGCACACGATCAGCCTCGCTGCGTTCGGCAACACCGAGGGTCTTACCTATTTCGACTATGGCCTCGTCGACATCGCTGGCAAGTACACCGACGAACTCGACGCGATGGAGGCTCTGGGGCATCCGGTGGACCGCGTCTTCTTCAAGGATCTGACGGCCGCCGCGCATCGCCTTGGAGAGCCGGAGGGAGCCGGGGGCGAGACCACCAGTCATGAGGTCGCGCCGGGGATCTCGATCGAGCTCACCGTTAGCGGAGGGCAGCCGCGAGGGCGACGCTCCGGGTTCGAGCAACTCCGAGACGTCGTCACCGGGCATCGTCGCGCATGGGCTGCCGAGCATCTCGATGGCTATCTGAAGGCCCGGTGGGAAGCAGATCTACGCGGAGGGGCGGAGGCGTTCAACCGTCGCCTCCAGGCGAAAGGCAAACCTCCGACCGTCAAACAGGTGATCAGCGAGTCGAAGCCAACTATCGACCGATGGTTCGGGGGCGATGTAGGAGGGTTCCTGGGTTCGATAGGCCAAAAGGGGCCAGCCGGTAGCCCTACCTACGAACGAATTATGCCCGAGGACGTCTACGCATTCGGCGAGGCCGTGCATCGAAATCTCGGACTCGTCGAGGTTCCTGAGGTCAGCGATTGGCAGGACACCGCAGCCGTCAGCGCACACAACGCGGCGAGACAGCACAACAATTACCGGCATTACGCGGCCGCGAATGCGTACGAGTATGTGCAGAGGTGGGAGGCGCTGGGGCGGAAGCCGGAGATGAAAGAGGTCCCCGGGGGGAAAGGCGCGATGAAATGGCTCAACGAGAACAACCTGGACGCTGCCTGGCGTCAGTTCGCAAAAGCGATCGACGACGCCATTCACGCCGCTGAGCCGGTACAGATCCGGAGGGCCGATTCAGCTGGGACGCCAGCGCCGAATTCCGCGACGGAAGCCGAGGATCCGAAATCACTAGATTCGCCGTCGCCGAGCCAGCCCGGGAAAGGGCTATTCCGCCGACTGCTCGGACGATAGTTCGTGTTTCGCCAGAGTCCGTGCCAGCTTAGGCGTCGATCGTCGCTGATCCTGCTTGTCGCGACGACGGGTTCGCTGTAATCGGCATCCATCGTTGGGATTTTGGGCACTACTGCCCAAAACTGGCGTGAATCAGGGGCGTGGTTCAAACGGGCGCGCCGAAAGCGATTGTGCCCGTTTGCAGGAGGTTCGAGTCGATGGAGCTAGGCGGATTCGAACCGCCGACCTCCTGGGTGCGATCCAGGCGCTCTGCCAGCTGAGCTATAGCCCCGAAATGCCCGATTTGCAGGGAAAAGGTGCTGCGGGTCGGGTCGGTGTAGGGGCGGAGTTTAGCTTGGATGTGCGGGGATGGGCGTGATGGGGGATGGCGGGGGAGTGGGGGTGGGACAGATTTGTTTCAGATGGTACAGAGAGTGTCTATCTGCTACACCATTGTGCATGGCTAATGAGGTCGATCTTTTTGATGCGGTGGCGGGTGCGCTGGCGCGCGAGCCCGGGTCTTCGATGCAGGAGATCGCGGCTGCTGCGGGCGTGAGCCGGACGACGTTGCACCGGGCGTTTGGCGATCGGGCGACCTTGGTGGAGCGAGTGAGCGAGCACGTGTTGGCTGAGTGCTCACGGCTGTTCGACGAGGCCGGGATCGACGAGGCGCCGGTGATGGCGGCCTTCGATCGGTTGATCGAGATGCCGCTGCCGCTTGCCAAGGCATATGCGCTGTTGCTCGCGGAGCCGGGCGCGTACCGGATCGCGAGGCTGGTCGAGGAGATCAGGACCCAGGACGATCGCTTCGAGCGCTTCTTCGCGCGCGGACAGGCCGACGGGATCTTCCGCCCGGAGCTGCCGCCGCGCTGGCTCGTCTACTCGTTCGGCGCCCAGCTGACCGCCCTCTGGTGGGCGGTCGACGACGGCTTCGTCGGCACTCGCGATGCGACGCGGCTGCTTCGCGCGACCGTGCTCACCGGGATCGCGACAGATGCCGCCGCCGCTCCCGACCCCGGAAGCGAGGGGAAGCCGTGAGGCCGCTCGCCCGCCCCACCGGACGCTGGACGGTGCTCGCCGTCATCTGCGCCGCGGTCCTCGTGGTCGTCGTCGACGTCACCGTGCTCCACGTCGCCGCCCCGGCGATGACCGAGGAACTGCAGCCCTCGGCGGTCCAGCTGCTGTGGATCATCGACGTGTACCCGCTCGTCGTCGCGCCGCTGCTCGTCGCCTCGGGCGCCCTCGGCGATCGGATCGGCCGCGAACGCGTGCTGTTCGCCGGCCTCGTCGTCTTCGGGGCCGCCTCGGCGCTCGCCGCGTTCGCCTGGTCCCCGCTGGTCCTGATCGGGGCCCGCGCGATCATGGGCGTCGGCGGCGCGCTGATCCTGCCGGCGACGATGTCGATCATCCGTGACGTCTTCGAGGACCGCGACGAGCGCCGCACCGCGGTCGGCATCTGGAGCGCGACGATGGCCGGCGGCGCCGCGGTCGGCCCGCTGATCGGCGGCTTCCTCGTCGAGCACTGGTGGTGGGGCGCCGTCTTCCTGATCAACGTCCCGATCGTGTTGATCGTGCTGCCGATCGCGGTCAAGCTGCTGCCGGAAAGCCGCGCCGCCGATCCGCCGCCGTGGGACATGGGCGGGGTGGTGCTGGCGGGTGCCGGCGTCCTCGGGCTCGCGTTCGGCTTCCAGGAGGGCGCCCGCAACGGCTTCGTCGACCCGCTCGTGATCGGCGTGATCGTCGCCGCCCTCGCCTCGCTGACGACGTTCGTACGCCAGCAGCTCGCGCGGCCCGAGCCGCTGCTCGACGTGCGCCTGTTCTACGACCGCGCCGTCGCCGTCGCCGTCGGCTGCGTCCTGCTGTCGATGTTCGGGCTGGTCGGCCTGGAGCTGTTCTTTGCCCAGTACCTGCAGCTCGTGCTCGGCCTCGAACCGCTCGCCGCCAGCGTCCGCCTGCTGCCGCTGATGATCGCGAGCCTCGCCGGCGGCCTCGTGGCGGCGCCGATCCTGCGGCGCGCCGGGACCCGCACGACGATCGCCGGCGGGCTGCTGCTCTCGACCGTCGCGCTGGTGCCGATGCTGGCGCTCGGCGTCGAAGACCGGTACCTGCTGCTGGCGCTGCCGTTCGTCGCCCTCGGCCTCGGCCTGGAGGTCGCGCTCGTCGCCGCCAACGACGTGATCATCTCTGCCGTCCCGGCCGACCGGGCCGGCAACGCCGCCTCGATCGAGGAGACGGCCTACGAGCTCGGCGGCGGCCTCGGCGTTGCCGTCCTCGGCTCGATGCTCGCCGCCGTCTACAGCAATGCCCTGCACCCGGTGCCCGGCGTCGGCGCGGCGGGGATGACCGCCGCCGGCGAGTCGCTCGGCCGTGCCGTCGACGTCGCCGCCACCCTCCCCGCCGCGGTCGGCTCCGCCCTGATGGTCGAGGCCAAGGACGCCTTCGTCACCGGCCTCCACCTGGTCCTCCTCGCCAGTATCGCCCTCCTCGCAACCAGCGCCCTCCTCTCAGCGTTCGCCCTGCGCAGCCGCTCGTCGGCGGAGCGGGCCGGCCGCGCCGCCGCGGCGGACGCGCGGGGGTAGAGGGCTCGGGGCCGGGGCTGCTGGCCGAGGGTGCCGCGCGGGTCTTGGCCGTCGCGGCCGTCCGAGGTGCGGCCCGGGGTGCGTAGCCGCCCGACCCCGGCCCCCACCCGCCGAGATGCCCCCCGACCCCGGGCCCCGCACCCGTCCGAGATACCCCCGGCCCCGGCCCCCGCACCCGTCCGAGATGCGTCCCGGGCGCCTCATGGCGGTCCTGGCAGGCTGTGACCGCCATGAGGCGCCCGGGACGGGAGGGGGTCGTGGGGAAGGCGCGTACAGGGACGGGAAGGGGGTCGTGGGGAAGGCGGGTACAGGGACGGGAAGGGGGTCGTGAAAAAGGCGGGACAGGGATGGGAGGGGGTCGTGAAAAAGACGACACAGGGACGGCACGAGGTCGGACTTCCGTGACGGGTCCGTGCGGGAGGGGCCACACCTCGCCCCGATCGGTGATGAGGATGCCGGGAACGTCACCCTTTCCGCAACCTTCGGTCCGTTCCCGGGCCTGGAAGGAGGGCCCGGGAACGCGCTGCGTGTATTTGGCCCCCTATACGGTGGAAAACCCACGCAGGGCGTTCGTGACGGTTGGACAACACGGGAGGAAGGGTGGAGTTCTCTACGTCTCCGTGACGGGTCCCGGATCGGTGACGGTCCCCTCGCCCTCTCGCGGGACTCCCACGAGGGTACCTCCACTCCCCGCCCCGGCCTCAGTGCCCCGATCGCTTCGGGGCCTGGACGACGAACTTGACGCTCGCGGCGCTGCCGTCGGCGAGGTTCGCGGTGAGGGTGTAGCGGCCGGGCTTGAGTCCGCGTGGAGTCCACGCGAGGGTGTCGCTCCCCGCGGCACCCTCCGTGGATGGCGGGCCGCCCTTGGCGGCGACCGGTCGCAGGCAATGCTTGTGCCCCTTGGACCTGCCCGGGGCCACGCACTTGTTGCCGGCCTTGATCCCGGGAAGGTCTCGTTGCAGGAGGAACGTCACCGCGGCGCCGGCACTGAGCTGGAAGCTGACCGTCGCCTTCTTGCCGGTGCGGAGCTTGGCGGGGCTCAGCTTCAGTCCGGAGATCGTCGGTTGCGGCGAAGGACTCGACGGGCCGGGGGTGCTCTCCGGTGGCACCGGGACCCCGGGCGGTCCCGGTTCGGCCGGCGGCGTCGGCTGCACCTCGAAGGCGCCGATGTCGCAGGGCGTCCCGCGCGGGTCGCCGCGCTGGTCTTCGGTCAGCGGGGTCCCATCCGCGGCGACGCAGGCCGGTTCGCCGGCGTCGATCGCCGCGCTCCCCGGCAGCAGCGCCATCGTCGCGGTCGGCCCGCCGTTCGCCGCCAACGGCCCGAGGCCCGGCGCGGTGTTCTGCAGGTCACCGGCCGCGGGCGCGGCGATGCACTGATGGTGTTCCTCGAGGTTGTGGCCGGCCTGGTCAGTTTTCCGCCGCCGCCGACCAGGCAGTCCTCGGCTCCCGCCTTGGCGGTCCCGGCGCCGACGATCGTGCCGCGGAGGGTGAGCGTCGCGTTGTAGATGCGGATGTCCCCGCCTTCGCCCTGTGTCTGGGAGCCGGAGGCGCCCGTCCCGCCCGAGAAGACGAGCCCACCCGGCCCCGCGGTGCCGCCCCCGGCGGTATTGCCGGCGATCGTCACCGACGCGAAGGTGGCGCTCGCTCCGTTGAACAGCGCGACGGCGCCGCCGTCGGCCCCGTAGCCGTTGCCGCCGGTTCCACCATTCGCACCGGGGACGTCGAAGGCGGCGCCACCCGGGCCGCCGGTGCCTCCGGCCGCGACGTTCCCGGTCATCGTCACGTTGGTGAGTGAAACCGGGCCGTTGGAGAAGAGCGCGCCACCGTCGGCGGATTCACCGACGCCGCCGACACCCCCGTTCCCGCCGGAGACGCCGGCAAGGCCGCCGCTGCCCCCGGGCCCGGTGCCGGCGGTGTTGCCGGCGATCAAGCTGTCGGTCGCGATCAACGACGCCTGGCCGGTCGCGATCCCCGCCCCCAGGCCCGCGCCGCCGATGCCCCCGACGCCACCGTTGCCGATCCCGGTGACAAAGCCTCCCGCCCCGCCCGCGCCGGGCTGGGCCACGTTGTCGATGAGGGCGACCCGGGTCAGGACGTAGGGGCCGCCGTCGAGCCCGGCCCCGTCGGCGAAGCCGCCACGACCACCGGTACCGCCGGTGCCGTTCCCGGTGACCTGGCCCCCGTTGCCGCCATCTCCCCCGACGGCGCGATTGCCGCTGACGACCACGTCGGTGAGGGCGACCGGGTCGGTGGCCTCGATGCCGGCCCCGTAGGCGCCTTCGCCGGGGCCGCCCACACCCCCCGGGACCGAACCGGCCGGCCCCCGTTTGCCCACCACTTCGCCGCCGGTGATGGTGACGCCGCTCATCGTCAGACCGCCTTCGACCCTCATCACCCGCTGGGCGGCGGTCTGTTCGATCGTCGTCTGGCCGGGGCCGGCCCCGACGATCGTGATCTTCTTGATCAGGACCAGTTCCCCGGCCGCGCCGAGCTTGTAGGTGCCGGCGCCGAGCTGCACGGTGTCGCCGTTCTGCGCGTCCGCGATCGCGCCACGCAGCGAGCAGCCTTCGGCGGCGAGCGGCGGCGTGCACTGAGTGGCCCCGCCCGGGTCTTTGAAGGTGTTCGGCGTGAAGGTGGTGGCGGCACCCGCCGATGCCGCGCCGAACAGAGAGAGGCCGACCGCGCAGCCAAGGACCGCGAAACGTCTGGTCGCCGCGCCCCGCATTGGACGAGGATTCTTCCACATAAGGCGGAGGCGACTTAAGGCGGGAGCGACCGCCGCCTCGGGCACGAAGACGTGGGAGAACCGTGACGCTCCCGTGCACATCCGCCTACCCCAACACCGGTGAGTTCGCACTTTGCCGTAGCCGGTACGGCAAAGTGCGAACGCGTGGGTGACGGCCCGACCGACGGGGACACCTCGTAGACCACAACCCGTTGACCTTGGTCACCCACAGGGTGACCAAGGTCTACCCCCTGTCCTTTGTCACCCTCTGGGTGACAAAGGACAGGGGGTTCTGGGGCGGAGGCCGGGATGCCGGCCGAAGGCGCACGGAAGCGTCGCCTCTCTTCCCTTCGGTGACCCTTTCGGCGCATTCGTGCACCGCATCCGCGGCTTCGCGTCGCTCTCGTCCCTCCGCGCTTCGGGCGCCGGCAGGCGTCACATCTACGCCGTTTCAGGCCCTCCTGAACGGTCCGCGAGAAAGAAACCCTTGACACGGCCAAGGGGGTGTGGGAATGTCGTAAAAACGTTCTCAGAAAACGTTCTTAGAGGGAAGGGTATGATCGAATACAAGACTCCGACGGAGTTGCTGGAGACGTCTCCGCAGCTCTGTCCGACGCCTATCGACGATGCGTTCTACGAGGGAGCCGGCGAGGCTCTTGCCGGTGCGGACCGGGTGAGCAGCGAGGTCCTCGGTGACCTCGAGGGCGCCGCGGTGGAGCTGGATGCGGGCTCGGCCGTGGTGATCACGCTGCTCGAGGGGCCGCAGATCGTGAACGTTTGGGCCTACAACCAGGCCGATCCCGACGAGCGGATCTGGCACGAGTCGGTGATCCGGGAAGGGATCTTCCTGCGCCGCCACACGCGGGTGTGGGGGACGATGGCCCGCTATCGGCCGCTGCTTACCGTCCTCGAGGACACCGTGGTCGCCGATCCGCAGCTGCCCGCCGGTCAGCACCATCCGTACTACGGCGGCGGGGGCACTCCCTCCGACTGGCAGTTCGCCGGCGGTGCCGACGGGGTGAAGACGACGTGGGAGCAGTTCCGTGACCTGCTGGTGGCGCGCGGCGTCTCCCCGGCGGGCCTGAACGAGCACCTCTGCCTCTTCCAGCGCAGCATCGTCGACCGCGATCGCCAGCGGGTGGAGATCCTGCCGTCCAACGCGGTCGCGGGCGATCGGATCGCCCTGTTCGCCGAGCAGGACCTCTGCGTCCTGATCGCGCTCAGTCCCTACCTCGACGGCTCGACGCCGATCGCCGAGCTCGGCGTCCCGCAGCCCCGGCCGGTGCGGATCGAGACCACCGAGCGCCTCGTCGAGCCGCTCCCCTGGCCCTATCCCGGGATCTCCTACCCGGACATGAGCCGGTACCTCGACGACTCCGGCACGCGCACCACCGAGCCCGTCCCGACCCCCGGCATCGACTACAGCCTCTGATGAGCACCTACAGCGACACGCCGAGAAAGGCCACTGACACCGTGCAGACTCTGCCTCGTGCCACCTACCCGTTCGACCGCGAGTTCTACGAGGGCCTCGTCGCCCGGCGCGCGGACTTCGAGCTCAGCAACAGTCACGAGCTGACCGAGATCGGGTACGGGTTCGAGATCGCCGCCGGGCAGGCGTTCCGCCTCACCCTGTTGGGCGGCCCGCAGATCCTCGACGTCGGGTTCCTGTCCTCCGAAGACCCCGAGGAGCACTTCTTCACCGGGGGCCAGATGGCGATCGAAGGCGGCCGCATCAGCCGCTTCACCAGGCTGTGGGGAACGCCACCCCGCAGTCGGCCACTGGCGACCTGCATCGCCGACAGCCTCGCCTACACGCCGAACGAGCGGCGCACCCGCGATCACTTCAGTTATGGCGCCCACTGCAACGCCCACCTGTGGCACCTCTACACCGGCGTCCACCACCGCCCGTGTTACGACAACCTCCGCTATGGGTTCGCGATGCTGGGACTGCACCAGCGTTACATCCACGACAACGTGAACCTCTTCCAGAGGGGCGGCTACGACCCGTTCAGCGGCGCCCACCTGATCGACGAGAGCGATGCCAGGGTCGGCGATCACATCGAGTTCTACGCGGAGACCGGACTGTTCGTCTCGGTCTCGATCTGTCCCAACTCCGGCGGCTCGGATGCCTTGCGTGAGTCGTGGAGTGACACCGGACCAAGCGACCCGGTCTACCCGATCCTGGTCGAGGTCTTCGACACCGGCGCGAGCCCGCTGGGCTGGCCCTACTAGGGGAAGGAAGGAGCAGGCGATGAGCGAGGTCACCGGTAGCCCACAGGCGGAGGTTTCGGTCGGCGAGGGGTTCTACGAGCGCAAGGCGACCGGCCTGGTCCGGTCGATCTCGCTCAAATCCGGCATCTATTTCAACGTCATCACCGTCGGGGTGATGTGGTCCGTATTCGCCCTGACCCAGATCGCCGGCGGCTTCGCCGGCGCCAACCCGCTGATCACCGCGATCCTCGCGGTGGTCCTCAGCATCTTCCCCGTGCTGCTCTACGGGCTCTGGACGGCGACCGTCCCACGGTCGGGAGGTGATTACGTATGGATCGGGCGAACGTTCCACCCCTGGTTAGGCCTTGCCGCCAACGTCAACGCGACGATCTGGTACACGCTGGGCAACGGGCTGCTCGCCTTCCTCCTCGCCCAGGAAGCACTGCCGACGTTCTTCGGCATCCTCTCCACGGTCTTCAACAGCACCATGTTCGCCACCTGGGCGACCGACGTGGCGAGCCCCGGCTGGTCCTTCGGCATCGGCCTGGCGGTGTTGATCGCCTGTGCGCTCCTCACCCAGTTCGTCAGCATGCGCCAGTCGATGAAGGTGGTGTTCGGGTTCTTCCTCGTCACCAGCCTCGGCCTGCTGATCTGCATCTTCGTCCTGCTGTTCAGCTCCCACTCGTCATTCGAACACGCGGTCAGCTCGGCCGGCGGCTCCTACCAGGGCGTCATCAACGCCGCCCGCGCGGCCGGCAACCAGGTCGGCGGCTCGATCAACATCTGGGAGTGCGTCCTGGCGATCCCGCCCCTCTACCTGGCACTTGCCTACACCGTGGGTGCCGCCTACACCGGCGGTGAGCTCCGGCGCCCGCAGGTGACCGGCATCGTCGCCCCGCTCGTCGCGATGCTGCTGGTGGGCGTGATGATCATCATCGCCTTCGCCCTGATCGGCAGCGTGATCGGCTTCGACTTCGTCCGCGCCGCGACGCTTCTGCTCGGCGAAGAAAACGCCGCCTACCCGTTCAGCCAGTCCGGGTTCTTCTTCTTCGTCACCACCCTCACCTCGTCGAGCCCGGTGCTGATCGCGATCGCAATCGCCTTCCTCGCCGCACCGATCTCGACCATCCTGGCGACCGTACTGTTCGCCACCCGCAACCTCTTCGCCTGGTCGTTCGACCGGATGCTGCCCGCGCCGGTCTCACAGGTGAACCCACGCACCGGCACCCCGGTGGTGGCCCCGGTGATCGTCACGATCGTCTCCGCCATCTACCTCGCGTTCCTCGCCTGGGGGAGCCCCACCTTCTCGGAAGCGTTGGGCGCGATCATCCTCGGCACGACGCTCTCGTTCATCGTCACCGCGCTGGCCGGAATCGTCTTCCCCTGGCGCCGTAAGGACATGTACGAGGCGGCAGGGATGCGGCGCACGATCGGCGGCATCCCGGCGATCTCGGTGATCGCCGTCGCGGCCCTCGTGGTCTACGGGATCATGTTCTACTCGTTGCTCAGCCAGGACGCTCTCGGGTCCAATACGAGCAGCTCGATCGGTGCGATGATCATCGTCGTGGTGCTCTCGGCGATCCTGTATCCGCTTGCCTACTTCGCCAACCGCTCGCGCGGTGTCGACGTCAGCCTCGTCGGCCGGGAGCTCCCGCCCGAATGATCGGCCGACGCAAGAAGGAGCCGAGCCAGACAGTGTTCTTCGCGACCGACATCCACGGCTCGGAGGTGTGCTTCCGCAAGTGGTTGGCGGCGCGCAAAGCCTACGGGGCCGACGTGCTGGTGTTGGGCGGCGACATGACCGGGAAGGCCCTGATCCCGATCGTCGAGGCCGGTCCCGACCGCTGGACGGCGGTGATCCGCGGCGAAGAGCGGGTCGCCGCCGGCCAAGAACAGCTGGCGGCGCTGCGCGAGGCGGTCGGGCGGATGGGCTACTACGCGCTCGTCATCTCCCCCGACGAGAAAGCCGAGCTCGACGCCGACCCGGTGCTGCTGGAGAAGACCTTCCGGCGGGTGATGCGCGAAAGCCTCGAGCACTGGATGCAGCTCGCCGACGAACGCCTCCCCGAGGGGTTCCCGGCGTTCGCGATGCTCGGCAACGACGACTACCCCGAACTGGCGGAGGTCCTCAGCGCGGGCCGGGCGATCCAGTACGGCGAGGAGGCGATCGGCGAGCTGCCGGGTGAAATCGAGATCGTCTCGGTCGGGTTCTCCAATCCGACCCCCTGGGACTCGCCGCGGGAGCTCTCCGAGGAGGACCTGGAAGCGCGGATCGGGGCGGCGGCGGAGAAGCTGCGCTCGCCGGAACGGGCGATCTTCAACCTCCACTGCCCGCCCTTCGACACCAACCTGGACCTCGCCCCGGCGCTCGACTCGAGCCTGAAGCCGCGCGCCGGGATGGCCGGCGGCGTCGAGCTGGCGCCGGTCGGCTCCACGGCGGTCCGCGGTGCGATCGAGCGCTACCAGCCGATGCTCGGGCTCCACGGTCACGTGCACGAGTGCTCGGCGGGCGACAAGCTCGGCCGCACGCTCTGCGTCAATCCCGGTTCCAACTACATGATGGGCGCGCTCAAGGGTGCGCTGATCGAGGTCGGCCGCTCCGGTGAGGTGCGCGGCTGGCAGATGACCGAGGGGTGAGTGCGATCGTGACTCCCACCGAGCCGGATGCAGTCGAGCTGGTCCGCGAAGCCCGACAGTTGGTCGAGTCGGTCTCCGACTCGGTCGGTTCGCTGCGCCTGCTCGGCGGCGTCGCGATCGCGATCCACTGTGGGCGCGAAGAGAACCCGCACCGTCAGTTCAGCGACGCCGACACGGTGGTCGGTCGGCGTGACGTGAAGGCCCTGAAGCGGTCGCTCGCCGAGCATGGGTACGAGGGTGACGATCGCTTCAACTCCCTCAACGGCGCCGACCGCCTGATCTTCAAGGGCGGTTCGCTCGGCAAGCTCGATGTCTTCATCGACCGTTTCGAGATGTGCCACGAGATCCCACTCTCCGACCGACTCGAACTCGATCAGCCGACCCTGACGGTCACCGACCTGCTGCTGACAAAGCTGCAGGTGGTGGAGATGAACGCCAAGGACTTCGAAGACCTGGTGTTGTTGATCGAGACGCATGAGGTGCGCGGTGGCGAGGGGGACCAGATCAACGCGGATTACCTGCGTTCGCTGCTTGGTCGCGACTGGGGACTGTGGAAGACGGTGACGCTCTCGATCGCGAAGCTGCGCGAGCAGGCGCCGCAGCTCGACGCACGCCTCGACGACCTGGAGGCGACCACCGAGGGGCCGCGCTCGTTCTCCTGGAAGCTGCGTGCCCGCGTCGGTGAGCGCAGCAAGTGGTACGAAGAGCCCGAAGAAGTCGAAGAGGGTTGAACCGCCCGCGGGCGGGGCGGGCTGACCGAACCGACCGCCTAGGATGAGGCGGTGAACAGCGTCGAGAAGGAGCAGGGGACCTCCGACAGCCGTGAGGCGGTCCGGATGTCCGACGTGGCCGAGTTGGCCGAGGTGTCGATCTCCACCGTGTCGCGCTTCCTGCGCGGGGAGAAGGTGCGCGAGCCCGAGCGCATCGCCGAGGTGATCGCGCAGCTCGGCTATCGGCCGAACGCGGCGGCGCAACACCTGCGCTCCCAGCGCACCCACGCGATCGCCGTGGTCCAACACGACATCACGAACCCTCACCTGGCCGGCGTCGTCCGTGGTGTCACCTCGGTCGCGGTCGAGCACGAGTACAGCATCTACCTGGTCGAGGGGATGGTCGACGGTGCCGTGTCCGGTCAGCCGGAGAGCGCCATCCTCGACCTCAGCTCCCGCGTCGACGGGTTCATCTGTGCCGCCCTCACCGATGAAGACGACACCATGAACGCACTCAAGGGGTCCCGCCGGCCGGCGATCCTGATCGAGTTCGAGCCGCGCGACCCACAACATGACTTCGACGTGGTGGTGATCGACGAGGAGCCCGCGGCCTCCCAGGCGGTGAACTACCTGATCGGCCTGGGTCACACCGAGATCGCGGTGATCGCCGGTCCCGACACGACCTCGCCCGGTCGCAACCGGCTCGAAGGCGCGCGCAAGGCGATGGAGGCCGCCGGGATCGAGCTGCGGCCGGAGTACCTCGAGGTCACCGACTTCACGCTCGAGGGCGGCTACCAGGCGGCCGCGCGGATCATGGCGAGGTCCCCGGCCCCGACCGCGATCTTCGCCTGCAACAACCTGATGTCGCTCGGTTGTCTCCATTGTCTGCACGACCTGGGGACGAGGATCCCCGCCGACGTGTCCTTCGTCAGCTTCGACCCGCTGGTCTCCGGTGACCTCTTCAACCCGCCGCCGACCTTCGTCGACCGTCCCCAGATCGAGCAGGGAGCCCTCGCGATGCGCCTGCTCGACAACCGGATCATGCGCAAGGCGGAGGGTCCGCCGCGGCGGATCGTGCTCTCCGCCGACCTGGTGGTCCGCGAGTCCTGCGCGCCGCCGAAGTCGCGGCGCGGCTGAGCCGCCCGATGAGCGGCGACGAGGCAGGCGCGATCGGTCACCCGGCCGAGGGCGAGGCGACGATGGCCGACGTGGCGGCGCTCGCCGAAGTGTCGCCGGCGACCGTCTCGCGTTACCTGCAGGGCAAGCGGGTGCGTGATGCCGAGCGGGTGGCGGCCGCGGTCGAGCAGCTGCAGTACCGGCCGAATCAGGCGGCACGGGGCCTGCGCTCCCGCACCACCGGGGCGGTGGCGGTGGTCGTCCGTGATATCGGCAATCCCTACGCCGCCTCGCTCGTCGCCGGCATCCAGTCGGTGGCCGGCGACCTCGGCTTCCCGCTCTACCTGGCGGGCGGCGTGGACCACCTCGACGAGATCGTCGACAACATCAGCCCCCGGGTCGACGCGATCGTCTGTGCGGCGACGCTCGACCGGGCGGTTCTCGACGCGCTGCGCCGGGCCCGCAAACCGACCGTGCTGGTCGAGTTCGAGCCGGCCGGGGAGGAGCACGAGTTCGACGTCGTCGTGGTCGACAACGCGGCCGGGGCAGAAGCGGCGGTGGGCGCCCTGATCGACCTCGGCCACCGCTCGATCGGTGTCGTTGCCGGGCCGGACGGGGTCTCCGTTGCCCGCGAGCGCCTCGAAGGGGCCGAAGCCGCGGTGGAGAAGGCGCGCGAGGGGGTCACCCTGGCGGTCGAGCGGACCGACTTCAGCTTCGCCGGGGGCCGCGTGGCGACCGGGCGGCTGCTCGATCGCGAGGAGCCGCCGACGGCGATCTTCGCCTGCAACAACCTGACCGCGATCGGCACGCTGCAGTGCATCCAGGACCGCCGGATCCCGGTCCCCGAGCAGCTCTCGTTCATCGGCTTCGACCCCTTCGCCCACCCGGACCTCGTCTGCCCGGCGCCGCCGTCGACCGTGGACCGTCCCGAGGAGGCCCAGGGCGCCCTCGCCATGCGCCTCCTCGAGGGCCGCATGAGCGGTCGCGGCGCGGCCCGGCCGCGGCGGATCGTCCTCGAGACGACGCTCGTCCTGCGCGGCTCCACCGGCGCGCCGCCCGATCGCCGAGCCGATCACGCTGGAGCAGCTCGCCGAAGACATCACCTAGATGGCTGATTTCTACGGGCCGGCCGTAGAGCCGGCCCGCCGGCGCGTTCGCACTTTGCCGTACCTGGTACGGCAAAGTGCGAGCGCGGAGTGACGGGCCGGGGCCCGGGGAGGGATGGAGCCCCCTCAAGCTGTCGTCCGAAGGAAAGGGACGCGGCCGTCCCGTCCACGGCCCGGGCAGGCTGTGGCCGTGGCCGGGACGGCCGAGGGTGCGGGGGGTGCCGTGGGAAGTCCACACTTCCTCCCGTGCTGTCCAACCGTCACGGACGCCCTGCGTGCCTTTTCCACCCCATACGGTGGAAAAGGCACGCAGCGCGTCCCCGGCCCTTCCTCTCGGACCCGGGGACGGACGAAAGGATCAGGGAAGGTGACGTTCCCGGCTTCTTCGTCACGGATCGGGCGGAGGCGTGGCCTCTCTCGCGCGGGACCGTGACGGGAGTCCTGCCTCCCTACCGTCCCGGGCGCCTCATGGCGCTCACAGCCTGCCAGGAGCGCCATGAGGCGCCCGGGGCCATCTCGGACGGGTGCGGGGGCCGGGGTCACGGCCGTCCGAGTCCGGCGGCGTTCGCGGAATCAATCATCTCGCGCCCGCCCAGCCTGGCGGCCCGACTTTCTTCTGCTGTAACTGAAATCGATTTCTGTTATCGTTTCGACATGGCTGCAGAGGAGGTCTTCGAGCTGACCGATACGCCGCTCGCGGGGCGGGTTGCGCTGATCACCGGTGGGGCTCGGGGGCAGGGCCTCTCGCACGCGCTTGCGTTTGCGCGGGCCGGGGCCGACGTGTCGATCTGCGATGTCGTCAGTCCGTTGCCGACCGTGCCGTACGCACTTGCCGAGCCGGCCGAGCTCGACCAGGCCGTCGCCGCGGTGGAGGCGCTGGGCGCCCGTTGTATCGGCGAGCGGGCCGACGTTCGGGACCTCGAGGCGATGGAGCGCTTCGCCGAGGCCACCGCCGCCGAGCTCGGCGGCATCGACATCGTCGTCGGCAACGCCGGCATTTACAGCTTCGCCGCCAGCTCCTGGGAGCTCAGCGCGGAGCAGTGGCAGGTGATGATCGACGTCAACCTCACCGGCGTCTGGAACACGTGCCGGGCGGCGATCCCCTTCATGCGCGAAAGGGAGGGGGACCGCAGCATCACCCTGATCTCCTCCGTCAACGGCTTCGAGGGCGTGCCGGGCACCGCCCACTACTGCGCCGCCAAGCACGGCCTCGTGGGCCTGATGCGGACGCTGGCGATCGAGCTCGCCCAGGACGGGATCCGCGTCAACACCCTGCACCCGACCGCCGTCGACACCAAGCTCGTCGACAACGACGCCACCCCGAAGGCGCTCGAGTCGGCCGAACGGTACGGCAAGGACATGACCAACCTGCTGCCGGTCGAACTGATGGATCCGGTCGACGTCAGCGCCGCCCTGGTCTGGATCTCCTCGCCGTCCTCGCGCTACGTCACCGGGATCACGTTGCCCATCGACGCCGGGTTCTCGGTCAAGTGACGCCGCCGACTCCCCACGCCGAGATCCACCGGACGATGGTCCGGGTCCGCGCTTTCGAGCTCGGGCTGCGGGAGCTCTTCCGCGAGATCCGCCGCGCCGCCGCCGCAAGCGGCAAAGGCCGCCTGCTCGCCTACGAGTACGGCGACCCCGACGCGGGCCCGGAGCTGCAGGGCAACCTCGAGCTGGCGCTGGGGCAGGAGCCGACCTGCGCCGCGATCGTCGACCTGCGCCCCAGCGATTACCTGGCCGGCTCCCACCGCGCCCACCACATGGCGGTCGCCAAGGGCGTCGCGATGCGGCCGATGGTCGCCGAGCTGCTCGGCCGCCGCACCGGCCTCTGCCGCGGTCGCTCCGGGGACTTCACGCTCCACGACGTCTCGGTCAACTTCGAGAACTCGCCGATCGTCGGCCAGCTCCTCCCGGTCGCGACCGGGCACGCGCTGGCGGCGAAGCTCGCCGGCCGTGACGAGGTCGCCGTCGTCTGCGTCGGCGACGGCGCCTTCAACCAGGGCGTCTTCCACGAGTCCGCGAACCTGGCCGGGCTCTGGCGGCTGCCGGTGATCTTCCTGTTCGAGAACAACAGCTACGCGATCTCGACCCGGGTCGAGGTGAGCTCCGCGGTCCTGCCCCTGGCCGAGCGGGTCGCCGGGTACGGGATCGAGGCCGCCCGTGTCCCCGACAACGATCCCGAGGGCGTCCACGCGGCGATGACCGCCGCGGTCGAGCGCGCGCGCTCGGGCGGCGGCCCGGGCTTCATCGAGGTCGTCACCGACCGCCAGGCCGGCGCCTTCGAGGGCGACAAGCAGCTCTATCGCCCGGCGGGCGAACTCGAGGAGCTCGAGGCGCGCGACGCGCTGCGGCGCTACGAGGGCTCGCTGGTGGCGCGTGGGATCCTCTCCGAGGAGGACCTGGCGACGGTCTGGGACGAGGCCCGCGCCGAGTTCGACGACGCGCTCGCCTACGCCCGCGACGGCGAGCTCCCCGACCCCGCCGAAGCCTTCGAGAACGTCTTCGCCGAGCCGCGGGCGGTGTCCGCATGAGCGCCGCCGAGCGGCCGTCCACCTACGCGGACGGCATCGCCGAGGCGCTCGGGGACGCGCTGGCGAGCGATCCGTCGGTCTTCATCATGGGCGAGGACGTCGCCGCGATGGAAGGCATCCACGGCCACATGCGCGGCCTCGCCGAGCGCTTCGGCGCTGAGCGCGTGCGTGATGCGCCGATCTCGGAGGCCGGCTTCATCGGCGCCGCCGCCGGCGCCGCGGCGGAGGGATTCCGGCCGGTGGTCGAGCTGATGACGATCGATTTCTTCGGCGTCGCGATGGACCAGATCTACAACCACCTGGCCAAGCTCCATTACGCCTCGGCCGGGGAGCGCCGCGCGCCGGTGACGATCATCGCCTCGACCGGCAACCCGCTGCGCCAGGGCGTCACCCACGCGCAGACCCTGCACGGCACCTTCGCCCACCTGCCCGGCCTGAAAGTGGTGCTGCCCGCCTCGCCCGCCGACGCCAAGGGGCTGCTCAGCTCCGCGATCGCCGACGACAGCCCGGTCGTCTACCTCTTCCACCGCGCGCTCCTGCCGCTGCGGACGTTGTCCGGCCCCGACGGCGACGCAGTCCCCGCCGGCCCGCACGCGGTGCCGCTGGGGGAGGCGGTGGTCCGCCGTCCGGGAAGTGACGTGACGATCGTCGCCACCTCGTTCATGGTGAGCGAGGCGCTGCGCGCCATCCCGCTGCTGGAAGCGGAGGGCATCGACGCCGAGATCCTCGACCTGCGGACGCTGGTGCCACTCGACCTCGAGGCCATCCTCGGGTCGCTGAGCCGCACCCGGCGCCTGCTCGTGCTCGACGAGGACTACCGCAGCTTCGGCGCCAGCGGCGAGCTGATCGCCCTGGTCGCGGAACGGATGCACGGCGAGCTCCTGGCGCCGCCCGCGCGCATCGCGCGCGCCGACACCCCGGTCCCCTACAGCCGGGTGCTGGAGGACGCCGTCGCGCCGACCCCGCAGAAGCTCGTCGAGGCCTGCGGGCGACTCGTCGAAGGACGACCCGGTCCCACCGGAGTCGGTCTGGGGACAGCCAAATGAACACGGAGGAGGGATTCGAACATGGGACGTCTTGAGGGCAAGGTGGCCTTGATCACCGGCGGCGCGCGCGGCCAGGGCCGCGCGATGGCGCTGCGATTCGCGACCGAGGGGGCCGACATCGCCTTCCTCGACGCCGCCCAGGGCAAATTCGCCACGATCCCCTACGAGATCTCGCGCGAGGAGGACGTCGAGCGCACCAAGGCCGACGTCGAGGCGCTCGGGGCGGGCTGCATCGCCGAAGTCGGCGACGTCCGCAACCAGGCCGACCTCGATCGCCTCGTCGCCAATGCGGTCGCCGAGTTCGGCCACCTGGACATCGCTTGCGCCAGCGCCGGCGTGCACAGCTTCGCGCCGCTCTGGGAGATGACCGACGAGATGTGGTCGGAGCTGATCGACATCAACCTGACCGGCGTCTGGCGGACCGCCAAAGCGGTGGCGCCGCAGATGATCAAGCAGCGCAGCGGCGTGATCATCTCGACCTCCTCGGTGATGGGCCGTGAGACCGGCCCCGACCTCGCCCACTACACCGCCGCCAAGCACGGCGTGATCGGCCTGACGAAAAGCTTCGCCTACGAGCTCGGGCCGCACGGGATCCGCGCCAACGTGCTGCTGCCGAGCGTCGTCCACGACCTGATGGGGGACAACCCGCCGACCCGCAAATGGGTCTTCGGTCGCGACGACGCGACGACCGAGGATTACGTCGAGGCGACCCGCCACTGGCACCTCCTGCGCGGCCACGCGGCGCTGCCCGCCGTCGCCGTTGCCAACGCGGCGCTGTACCTCGCCTCCGACGAGGCGATGCACATCAGCGGCGCCGAAATCGTCGTCGACTCCGGCCACACGGTGCTGCCGGGCTACAACACGGCGCCGATCGTCGACCCCGAGGTCGCCGTCGGCCCCTACGAGAACGACGGGGTCGTCCTCCCCGTCGCCGACCGGGACTGACCGGCCATGTTGGCGATCCGGGGCGGCAAGGTGGTCGGGCCCGCCGGGTCCTTCGACGCCGACGTCTTCGTCGAGGGGGAGCGGATCGCCGCCGTGGGTGTCGACCTGCCGATCACGGTCGAGCGCGAGATCGATGCGGCCGGGTGTTACGTGTTGCCCGGCTGCATCGATCCACACACCCACATGGACATGCCCTTCGGGGACACCCACACCTGTGACGACTTCACCTCCGGCTCGATCGCGGCGGCGTTCGGTGGCACCACCTGTCACGTCGACTTCTGTATGCAGCAGCCGGGCGACACACCGAAGCAGTCGCTGGAGCGCTGGTTCCAGAAACTGGAGGACGGCCCACCGCTGATCGACGTCGGGTTCCACCTCGCGGTCACCGACCTCTCCGATCCGAGCTCACTGGCGGAGCTGCGTGATCTGCCCGGCCAGGGTGTCACCAGCTTCAAGTTGTTCATGGCCTACCGCGGCAGCTTCATGGTCGAGGACGACGTGATGTTCCAGACGATGGAGGTGGCCGCCGAGCACGGGGCGCTGACCATGGTCCACGCCGAGAACGGTCACGTCATCGACGTGCTGGTCAAGCGGGCGCTGGCGGAAGGGAAGACCGGGACCGAGTACCACGGGGCGACGCGGCCGCCGGTCACCGAGTCCGAGGCGACGGCGCGGGCGATCGCCATCGCCGGCCTCGCCGGGGCGCCGCTCTACGTCGTCCACGTGTCCTGTCACGAGGCCTTGAAGGCGGTCGAGGACGGCCTCGCCGCCGGCGCCCGCGTGCGCGCCGAGACCTGCACCCATTACTTCGTCACCGAGGAGGCCGACCTCGCCCGGCCCGACTTCGAGGGCGGCAAGTACATCTTCACGCCGCCGCCGCGCGACCCGGCCGAGCACGAGGCGCTCTGGGAGGGGGTCGGGCGCGGCAGCCTCTGCGTGGTGTCCTCCGACCATGCGCCGTTCCGCTGGGCCGACCAGAAGTCGCTCGGTCGCGACGACTTCTCGGCGATCCCGAACGGCGCCCCGGGCATCGAGGAGCGCCTGCTCGCCGTCCACCAGCTCGGCGTCGTCGAGGGCCGGATCACGCTGGAGCGCATGGTCGAGCTGCTGGCGGCCGAACCGGCGAGGCTCTTCGGCCTCTACCCGCGCAAGGGCGTGATTGCCCCCGGTAGCGACGCCGACCTGGTCGTCTTCGACCCGGAGGCCGAGCGCGTCCTCGGCGTCGACAACCTGCACTCGAAGGTCGACTACACGCTGTTCGAGGGGTTCGGCGTGAAGGGGCTGCCGCGCGACGTCCTGGTGCGCGGGACCGAGGTGATCAGCGACGGGCGGCTGGTCGGGAAGCCGGGGCACGGTCGCTTCGTCGAACGCGGACCGACCTCGCTCGCCGCATGAAGATCGACAGGAGCCGTAGCACGGCCCGCATCGAGGCCGACGTGGAGCTGCTCGGGACCGCTCCGTACACCGACTCGGCGACCGCGATCTGCCGTTACGCCTACACGCCCACCTACGCGCGGACCCTTGCCTTCTTCGAGGAGCGGCTCGGCGAGCTGGGCTTCACCGTGGAGCTCGACCCGGTGGGCAACCTCCTTGCCCGCAACCGGCCGCCCGGCGAGCCGGTCTTCGGGATCGGCTCGCACTGTGACTCCAACCGCAACGGCGGCAAATACGACGGCACGCTGGGCGTCGTCACCGCGCTCGAGATCTGCCGCCTGAACGCCGAGCTGGGGCTCGACCTGCCGCTGCAGGTGATCTCCTTCCTCGAGGAGGAGGGATCGGGCTTCGGTCAGGTCCTGCTCGGCAGCCGGATCATGGCCGGGACGATCGGCGCGGAGGAGCTGGCGGCGGTCACCGCGCTCGACGATGGCCGCTCCTGGTTCGACCATGCCCGCGAGGCGGGCCGTGACCCCGACCATTGGCGCGACTGTGGCCGGGCGCTCGCCGACCTGAGCGGCTGGATCGAGGTCCACATCGAGCAGGGCCGCGTCCTCCAGGACACCGGCAAGCGGATCGGGATCGTCTCGGCGATCGCCGGTTACGCCCACGGCGACATCACTTTTGCCGGGCGCGCCGACCACGCCGGCGCGACGCCGATGGACTTCCGCGCCGACGCCCTCGCGGCGGCAGCCGAGGTCGTGCTCGCGGTGGAGCGCCTGGCCGCAGCGGCCGGCTCGGGCACGGTCGGCACCGTCGGCGAGCTGGAGGTCGATCCCGGCCTCATCAACGTGGTCCCGGGCCGCGCCCGCGCCTCCCTCGACGTGCGCGGCGTCGACGATTCCCTCGTCCGCCGCGTCGTCGACGGTGCGGTCGAGGTGGCCCGCGATGCCGGCGCCCGGCGCGGCGTCGAGGTCACCTGCGCGGAGCGCACCTCGATCTCCGCGACCCCGATGGACGCCACCATCCTCGCCGCCCTCCGCCGCGCGGCCGAGGAGACCGGCGAGCCCTTCACCGACCTCCCCTCGGGCGCCGCCCACGACACCATGTCGGTTGCCGTCCACCGCCCGACCGCGATGGTCTTCGTCCCCTGCCTCGACGGCATCAGCCACTCGCCCGCCGAGCGCTCCGACCCTGCCGACGCCGCCCTGGCAGCCGAGCTGACCCTCAGCGCGATCGCCGAGCTCGTCGCCCTCCGGTGAGCGGGCGCAAAAAGGGCGGCACGAGGCCGCCCCTTTGCTCGGATGAGTCCTCTGGCTACTTGCCCCAGAGTTTCTTGAACTGTTCTTCGAAGCCTTCGGCTCCCGCGTAGGCTTCGCCGATCTGTTCGATGTTTTCGCCGGTGACCATCACGGTGGTGACCGGGGTGCTCGGTTCCAGTTCTTCGCCGTTGATGACCCGGGCGGCGGCGTCCGCGGCTACCCAGCCCGGTTCGGTGGTTCCTGAGGTGACGTCGAACTTCTGGATTTCTTCGTTGCGGATCATTTCCAGGTTCGGGCCGTTGGCGTCGAAGCCGCCGACCTGGATCTGTTCGGTCTTGCCCGCCTGGCGGATCGCTTCAGCGGCCGCCAGGGAGACGGCGTCGAAGGTGCCGACCATGTATTCGATTTCGGTGTTCGACTGGAGCTCGGCCTGGAGCTGCTGGGGCAGCGAGGACTGCATCGTCGCGATCGAGAAGGTCAGCGTGCTGGCGTTGCATTCGCTGCAGGCTTTCATCCGGGTCATGAAGCCTTCCTGGCGCTGCTTGTTACAGGTGTAGGTCTGGGTGCCGACGAAGACGACGTTGCCCTTGCCTTCGCTGTTGGCGATCACCCAGTTGGCGGCGGCTTCGCCCTCTTCCGGGCAGGTTTCCCCGGCGACCTCGGTGGCCACCCCTTCGGCGCCCGGCGGATCGCCGGTGAACATGCCGACGATCGGGATGCCCGCCTTCTTCGCCGCGGCGAAGCCTTCACCGGCGCCTTCGATGCCGATCCCGTTGGGGATGATCACGTCGGGGTGCGCGTTCACCGCGTTTTTGAAGCAGGACGAGATCGTTTCCGGCGACGAGCCGCCGTTGCACTGTTCGTACTTGAACCCGATCGCTTCGACCGCCGACTTCAGGCCCTTGGCCTGGTTGGCGCAGCCTTCCAGCGAGAGATCACAGGCGACGTGGAAGACGGTCGACCCCGCTTTCGGCGTCACCGGCGTGGTCGCCAGGATTTCGGTCGGGATCGTTTCCGCTTCTTTGGTGGCCGACTGTGCTTCCGACACGATCGACGAGCCGGAGGCTTCGCCGCCGCCGGATTCGCTTTCGCTTTCCTGCGTTGAACCGCCACCGCTCCCGGTGGTGTTGTCGCTGCTGCTGCCGCACCCGGTGACGACCGCACCGGCGACGAGAAGCAGAGCGATCCAGAGGACGCTGAGCTTTTTCATTCTCTCTCCTTCCCCGTACCCCGGGGTTAGTTCCGGGGGCGAGTCTGCGCGCGGGCGCGACGCTCGCGAAGCGGATTCTCTGGAGCGAAAGCGCTTGGCTCATCCGTGCCTGGCGAGCAGGATGCCGCGCCATGGAGGGATTGATGTCGGTCACCGACGTCTCGAAGACTTTCGTCAGCACGCGGGCGCTGGATCGCGTCGACTTCGACGTGCGCGCGGGCGAGGTGCACGCGCTGATCGGCCACAACGGCTCCGGCAAGTCGACCTTGGTCAAGGTGCTCGCCGGCTTCCACAAGCCGGACGCCGATTCGGGCCCCTTCACCGTCGAGGGCAAGAAGCTTCCCTATGGCGACCCGGAGGCGGTGCACCGCGCCGGCCTCCGCTTCATCCACCAGGAGCTCGGCCTGCTCGACGAGCTGAGCCTGCTGGAGAACCTGCGGCTCGGTGACCGCTATCTGACCGGACGCGGCTGGCGGGTGCGCTGGGGGGCCGAGCGCCGCCGCGCCGCCGCGGCCCTGGCAATCGTCGGCCTCGACCTCGATCCCGACGTCAAGGTCGCCGACCTGACCCCGATCGAGCGCACCCAGGTGGCGGTCGCGCGGGCGATGCAGGATGAGGACGCGGTCCGCCTCGTCCTCCTCGACGAGCCGACCGCGACGTTGCCTTCCTCCGAGGTGACCAAGCTCTTCGAGCTGATCCGGCGGATGACCGCCCATGGCGTCGGCATCGTCTACGTCTCCCATCGCCTCGAGGAGATCGAGGAGATCGCCGACCGGGTCACCGTTCTGCGTGAGGGACGGGTGGTCGGGACCGGGCCGCGCTCGGAGTTCGACAACGCCCGCCTGGTCTCCCTGATCGTCGGCTCGACCGCCGGCGAAGCCCTCCCGGCCGCCGCCCGCGAAGCCACCCAGGTCCACGGCGAGGCCAGCCTGCTCGACTTCCAGGCCGTCACCGCGGGCGAGCTGCGCCAGGCCGACTTCGTGATCCGGACCGGGGAGATCGTCGGCGTCGCCGGGCTCGCCGGGTCGGGCGTCCACGACATCCCCGGCGTGCTGCTCGGGCGGGTCCCGGTCGAGTCCGGCCACGTGGTCGTCGCGGGCCGCGTGATCGACGATCCCGACCCGGCGAAGCTGCGCCCGCTCGGCGCCGCGGTGCTGCCCTCGCCGCGCCACCTCAAGGGCATCCCCGAGCTGACGATCCGCGAGAACGTCACCCTCGCCGACCTGCGGCCGCTGACCCGCGGCTGGAACCTCGACCTCCGCCGCGAGCGCCGCGAGGCGGCCGCGATCGTCGAGCGCTTCGACGTCAAGCCGCGCGAGCCGGAGAAGCCGCTCGCCGAGCTCTCGGGCGGCAACCAGCAGAAGGTCGCGGTGGCCAAGTGGCTGCGGATCGAACCTGATCTGCTGGTGCTCGACGAGCCGACCCAGGGGGTCGACGTCGGCGCCAAGGCGGAAATCCTCGACCTCGTCGCCTCGGCCGCCGCCGAAGGGCTCGCCGTCGTCCTCTGCTCGTCGGACCTCGACGATCTCGAGGCGGTCTGCAGCCGCGTCCTGGTGATCCGCGGCGGGCGCGTCGCCACCGAGCTGACCGGTGAGCAAATCAATCGCAAGACGATCACCGAGGAGTGCTATCGGTCGGAGAAAGCGAGGGTCTCGTGAGTGAGCGGAAGCGCAGCGCGTCGTTCTTCGAGCGCTATGGGGGAGTGGTGCTGCTGGCCGGGATGATCGTCCTGTTCGCCGTCACGCTGCCGGGCAAGTTCCTCACCTACGACAACCTGATCGGCGTCGTCAGCAACCAGACGATCGGCGGCATCGTCGCCCTCGGCTTGCTGCTGCCGCTCGCCGCCGGCGTCTTCGACATCTCGATCGGCGGCGTGATGACGCTGGCCGTCGTGCTCGTCACCTGGCTTTTCCAGACCACCGGCGGCGACATGCCGATCCCGCTCGCGATCCTGATCACGCTGCTCGCCGGGCTCGCCGCCGGCGGCGTCAACGCGGTGCTGGTGGTGGTCGCCAAGGTCGACCCGTTCATCGCCACCATCGGTACCAGCTCGGTCTTCCTCGGCCTCTCCGAGGTGATCGCCAACGGCGAAACGATCGCCAAGAACATCCCCCACGCCTTCACCTCGATCGGCCGCACCGAAATCTTCGAAGTGCCGATCACCACCGTCTACCTGATCGTCCTCGCGCTGATCGTCTGGTACGTGCTCGACCACACCCCGTTCGGCCGCAACCTCTACGCGACCGGCGCCGGCCGCGAAGCGGCGCGCCTCTCCGGTGTGCCGACCAGCCGGGTCATCTTCATCACCTTCCTCGTCTCCGCCCTGTTCGCGACGATCGCCGGCGTCGTCTACGGCGCCCGGCTTGGCTCCGGCCCGCCCAACACCGGCGCCAGCTACCTGCTGCCCGCCTACGCCTCGGCCTTCCTCGGCTCGACCATGATCAAACCCGGGCGCTTCAACGTGCCGGGGCTGATCGTCGCGCTCTTCATCGTCGCCGTCGGGATCAACGGGCTGCAGCTCTACGGCATCCCCTTCTGGGTGGTCGACACCTACCAGGGCCTGGTCCTGATCGTCGCCGTCGTCCTCGCCCGGACCAAAACCCGCAAGGCGAAGAGGGGCAAGGCGACGACTCCCGGCGCGGCGCAGGCCGAGGGGGTCCCGGCCTGACATGCGGCTCGGCATCGACATCGGCGGCACCTTCACCGACGTCGTCCTGCAGGACGACGAGGGGCTCCTGCGCAGCTGGAAGACCCCCTCGACCCCGCCCGACTTCCAGCGCGGCGTCTTCGACGGGATCGAGCTGGCGGCGAGGGCGCTGGGGCTCTCCCCCGGTGACCTCCTCGGGCGGGTCGACGAGTTCCTGCACGCGACCACGGTCACCACGAACGTCGTCCTCACCCGGGCGGGCTCGCGGGTGGCGCTGCTGACCACGCGCGGGTTCGGCGACCTCTACCAGCTCGCCCGCATGTACCGGAACCAGGAGCGCGATCCGGCCAAGGTGACCCACCCGACGCCGCTGGTGCCGCGCGGCGACGTGATCGAGGTGCTGGAGCGGGTCGACTATCAGGGGCGCGTGGTCGTCCCGCTCGACGAGGAGGCGATGCGCCGCGCGGTGGCGGCGGCGCTCGCCGAAGGCATCGACTCCTTCGCGGTCTGCTTCCTCTGGTCGTTCCGCAACCCCGCCCACGAGGAGCTCGCCAAGCGGGTGATCGGAGAGCTGGCGCCGGAGGCGTTCGTCGCCACCTCGGTCGAGGCCGCCCCGGTGATCGGCGAGTACGAGCGGATGAGCACCACGGTGATCACCGCCTTCGCCGGGCCGGAGCTGCGCCGTTACAGCGACAAGCTGCTGCAGGGCCTGCGCGAGCGCGGCTTCGCCGGGCAGCTGCTGCTGATGAAGTCCGACGGCGGGCTCGGCAACATCGAGGGGACGGTCGCCTCCGCCGGGCAGACGATCTACTCCGGGCCGGTGGCCGGGGCGATGGCCTCGCGGGCGTTGGGCGAGGAACGCGCCGAACGGCACCTGATCACCTTCGACATGGGCGGGACCAGCACCGACGTCGCCCTGATCGAGGACGGCGAGATGCGCATCACCTCGCTGCAGTTCCTCGACCGCCAGGCGCTGGCGACGACGATGGTCGACGTGACCACGGTCGGCGCGGGCGGCGGCTCGCTGGCGACGATCGGCCCCGACGGCAGCCTGCGGGTCGGCCCGGAGAGCGCCGGCGCCCGTCCCGGCCCCGCCTGTTACGGCAACGGCGGCACGCAGCCGACGGTCACCGACGCGAACCTGGTCCTCGGCCTGCTCGACCCCGATTATTTCCTCGGCGGCGAGATGAAGCTCGACCGCGACGCGGGCGAACGGGCGATCACCGAACTGGCCGGGCGCCTCGGCCTCGACCCGATCACCGCCGCGGCGGGCGTCTTCCGCATCGTCAACGCGACGATGGCCGACGCGGTGCGACTGCGGACCGTCTTCGCCGGGCTCGACCCGCGCGAGTTCTCGCTCGTCTCCTTCGGCGGCGCGGGCGGGCTGCACTGCGCCGCCGTCGCCCGGGAGCTCGGGATCCGCCGCGTCGTCGTGCCCGGCTTCGCCTCGGTCTTCTCCGCCTCGGGGCTGATCTCGACCGACATCTCCTACAGCGCCAACCGCTCCACCCGGCGCCGGCTCGGGCCGGGGGGGACGGTCGAGCAGAACGAGCTGGCCGAGCTGCGCGAGCTCTTCGCCACGCTCGACTCGCAGGTGGCGAGCTCGCTCGCCCTGCACGAGCTGGGCATCGAGCGGACCGACCTGCGGCGCTCGGTCGAGGTCGCCTACGGCGGCCAGATCCTCAACTTCGAGGTCGAGCTGCAGGCCGACGGTCCGCTCGACCAGCATGATCTGGCGCTGGCCGTCGCCGACTTCGACAGCCGCTATGCGGCCACCTACGGGACCGGCGCCGCCGCCCCGGAGGCCGGCTACGACGTGAAGACGTGCCGGGTGATCGGGATCGGCCGGGTGCCGCGGCCGGAAGCGCACGGCGCCTTCGGCGGCAACGGCGATGGTGGGGCGGCGACGCCGATCGGCACCCGCGCGGCGCTCGCCGACGATCGCGCCACGGAGCTGACCGAGGTCCCGGTCTACCGGGCTGCCGACCTGCGGCCGGGCCCGGCGCTCTCGGGACCGGCGCTGGTCGAGTACGCGGACTCGACGATCCTCGTCCCCAGCCGCGCCGAGGCGACGATCGACCTCGCCCGCAACCTGACGATCGAGGTGTACTCGTGAACGGGCGCGGCAACGGCGGCGATTGGGATCCCGTCCTCTCGGAGATCCTCTACAACTACGAGCTGACGATGAACCGGGAGATGGGGCGCGCCCTCGTCAACCTCTCCGGCTCCTTCCTCTTCGTCTCCGCCTCCGACTTCGCCTGCGGCTGCCTCGACGCCGAAGGCAACATCCTGACGACGATCTCGTGGTCGCTGCAGATGGGCTACGCGATCTCGAACACGGTGCGGCACTCGCTCGAGCGCTTCGCCGGGGACCTGCGGCCGGGCGACGTGATCTTCGCCAACGATCCCTACGAGGGCGGCGGCCTGCACTCCCACGACGTGGTCGTCGTCGCCCCCGTGTTCGACGGCGAGGAGATCCTGATGTGGGTGGGGGTGAGCGCCCACGTCACCGACGTCGGCGGCGCGGTGCCGGGCGGCTACTCGGTCGAACACTCCGAAGTCTTCGGCGAGAACGTCCGCTTCACCCCGGTCAAGTTCTACGACGCGGGCAAGTTCCGCCAGGACATCCTCGACGCGTTCCTCACCAACACGCGCCTGCCGGAGGCGACCGAGATCGACCTGAAGGCGATCACCGGCGCGGTCTGGATGGGCAAGGAGCGTTGTGCCGCGATGATCGAGCAGCACGGCGGCGAGAAGGTCCGCAAGATCCACGCGGCGCAGATCGTCAACGCCGCCACGGCGTTCCGCGAACGGCTGTCCCAGTTGCCCGACGGTGCCTACGCCGGCGCCGCCCACATGGAGCACGACGGCGAGGACGACAAGATCTACACGATCCGCGCGACCCTGATCAAGGAGGGCTCGCAACTGACCGTCGACTACACCGGCACCGACGAGCAGGCGCCCGGGGTGCTGAACGGGACCGCGGTGGGGGCGATCGGCGATGCGATGGCGGCGCTCGGGACCGTCTACGCGCCGGAGCTGCCGTTCAACGAGGGGTTGCTGGAGCCGGTCACCGTGATCGCCCCGGCCGGGACCCTGGTCAACGCGCGCAAGCCGGCGCCGATCTCCGGCGCCACCGTCTACGCGAGCTGGTTCGGCACCGACGCGATTCTCGAGGCCTCCAACTACATGCTGGCCGGCGACCCTGCCGCGGCGGCGCGGCGCAGCGGGCCTTGGGGGAGCTGGACCTTCGCCTGGCTGCAGGGACCCAACCAGTACGGGGACCCGTGGTTCTGGAACGTCTTCAGCGGCGGCTCCGGCGGGGCGAGCGCGGTCGAGGCGCGCGACGGCGAGAACGCGATGATGGGCATCCAGACGATCGACGCCTTCATCCCCAACGTCGAGGAGTACGAGATCCAGAGCCCGGTGCTCTTCCTCGACACCCGCTTCGCGCCGGACACCGGCGGCGCCGGGCGCAACCGCGGCGGGCTGGCGCTGGAATCGCTCTGCACCCCCTACGACACCGAGCGCTGGGACGTCGTCGTCTTCCACAACCGCCTGACGGCGCCGTCCTCGGCGGTCTCCGGCGGCCAGCCGGGCGCGGGCGCGGCGATCCGCTTCGCCCACGGGGCGATGGAGTCGGTGCGCGAGCATTGGGAGCGGCGCGAGGAGCTCCCCGTGCACGAGTACGCGGCGGCGGCCGAGCAGCCGCCGGCCCGCGGGCGCGGCTACTCGGTGACCCCCGCGGACGCCTACTACATCCGCGCGACCGGGGGCCCGGGCTTCGGCGATCCGTTGGTGCGCGAGGCCGCCCAAGTGGTCGAGGACATCGTCCGGGGATACGTCGGCCCGGTCGCCGCCGAGCGCGTCTACGGCGTCGTCCTCGACTCCGCGGGGGCGCTCGACGAGGAGGCCACGGCGGCGCTGCGCGAGGAACTTCGGGCGGCGCGCCGGGCGCTGCCCCCGGGCCACGAGGTGCTGCCGATCGGCGACGGGTCGGGCGGCGAGCCGACCCCGGCCGAGCCGGTCCCGGGCAAGCCGCAGGTGCTCGGCGAGAGCCTCGCGATCGACGCCGCCGGCCGTTATCGCTGCCGCCACTGCGAGCACGATCTCGGCGCCAACTCGACCAACTGGAAGTGGTGGGCGGCGACCGCTCAGGCACCGGTGTCGGCGGACTCGATCGGCGCGCCGATCCTGGAGCGGCCCCAGCACGACCTCGTGTTCCGCCGTTATTGCTGCCCCGGTTGCGGTGTCCAGGTCGACACCGAGGTGGCGCCCGCGGCCGAGGCGCCGCGCTGGAACTTCCGGCCGCTCGCCGTGTACCGCGGGTCGGAGCGATGAGGCTCGGGCCGGTCGCCGGGCTCGACTCCTTCCGCGCCGAGGTGCGCGGGTTCCTCGCCGCCGAGGCGCCGTCGATCCCGGAGCGGGCGGGCTTCCGCAGCCCCGAGGATGCCGAGGAGGACCGGGTGCGACGCGCCTGGCGGGCGCGGCTGTACGAGGTCGGCTACCTCGGCGCCGACTGGCCGGAGCGCTTCGGCGGCGGCGGGCGGGAGTGGAGCCGGGTGCACGACCTGATCGTCAGCGAAGAGGTGGCCCGCGCCGGGCTGCCGCCGCTCACCGACCAGACCCACCTCGCCGCCTTCGCCCTGCTGCGCTTCGGCTCGGCCGAGCAGCAGGAGCGTTATCTGCCGGCGATCCGTGACGGACGCGAGACCTGGTGCCAGCTCTTCAGCGAGCCCGACGCGGGGTCCGACCTGGCGGCGATGCGCACCGTGGCGGAGCCGCTGGCCGGCGGCGGTTACCGGGTCGAGGGCCAGAAGGTGTGGTCGAGCAACGCCGCCTGGGCGGAGTTCGGCTTCCTCCTCGCCCGCACCGACGCCGACGCCGAGCGCCACCGCGGCATCTCCGCCTTCGTCGTGCCGATGGACGCGCCGGGCCTGGAGATCCGGCCGCTGCGGGAGATCACCGGCACCGAGGACTTCAGCGAGGTCTTCATGGAGGGCGTCGAGCTCGGTCCCGAGGCACTGCTCGGCGGCCGTGAGGACGGCTGGCGGGTGGCGATGGAGAGCCTCGGCGCGGAGCGCGCCGGGATCGGCGCCGGGGGCACCCGGCTACGCAAGATGCTCGACTCGATGGTCGCGCTCGCCCGGATCGAGGGCGACGACGGTGCCCGGCCCGCCGACTCGGAGGAGGTGCGCGACCGGATCGCCGGGTTCGCCGCGGAGATCGAGATCAACAACCTGCTCGTCCAACAACGGCTGGCGCGCGAGGTGCGCGGCGCCGAACGGCCCTCCGACCTGCCGATCGGCAAGCTCGTCTTCAGCGAGCTGAACCTGGCGATGGCGGAATATGGCATGCGCCTGCAGGGATCGCGTTCGGTCCTCACCGAGGGGGACCCGGAAGCGCTGCAGTCCGGTCGCTGGCAGGACGAGTACCTCTACGCCCGCACCTTCACGGTCGCCGGCGGAGCTTCGGAGATCATGCGGAACATCGTCGCCGAGCGCGCCCTGGGGATGCCCAGGGAGCGGCGGGGCGGCTGAAAGGGGAAGGCGTGCCAGGACCATTCGACCTCAGCGGACAGGCAGCGCTGGTGACCGGCGGCAACGGCGGCATCGGCCTCGGGATCGCGCTGGCGCTCGCCGAAGCGGGCGCCGACGTGGCGATCTGGGGGACCGACGCGGGCAAGAACGAGCGGGCCGTCGAGGAGCTGCGCGGTGCCGGCGGCAAGGTCCACGCCGCCGTCTGCGATGTCGCCGACGAGGCGGCGGTCGCGGCGGCGATGGCGGAGACGGTGGCGGCCCTCGGGGGGCTGCACTCGTGCTTCGCCAACGCCGGGACGCCCGCCCGGCCCACTCCTTTCGAGCGGACCGAGCTCGACGAATGGCGGCGGGTCGAGGCGGTCAACCTCGACGGCGTCTTCCTCACCCTGCGGGCCGCCGCCGCGGCGATGATCGAGGCGGGCACGCCCGGCAGTCTCGTCGCCACCTCTTCGCTGACCGCGATCGAGGGTGCGCCGCGCTCGGCCGCCTACGCGGCGACCAAGGGGGCGCTGGTGTCGCTGGTCCGCACGCTCGCGGTCGAGCTCGCCCGCAAGGGCATCCGCGCCAACGCGATCATGCCCGGCTGGATCGACACCGAGCTGACCCACTCGATGCTCGCCGACGAGCGCTTCGCCGGGGCCGTGATGCCGCGGGTGCCGGCGCGGCGGTGGGGCCTGCCCGCCGACCTCGGGCCCGCCGCCGTCTACCTCGCCTCCCCGGCGACGGCGTACCACACCGGCGACGTCCTGCGGATCGATGGCGCGTACAGCATCAGCTGAGCCGGCCCCGGAGCTGCCGCTGGAGCTCGACCTCGACGACGAGCAGCGCCAGCTCGCCGAGGCGACCCGCGGCTTCCTCGCCCACCACTACCCGCTCGCCGACGCCCGCGCGGTGCTGGAGGCCGAGCGGCTCTCCGATCCCGAGGGCTGGCGGCGCGCCGCCGAGATGGGCTGGGCGGCGGTCCTCGCCGGGGAGGAGCTGAGCGGCCTCACGGCGGGCCCGCCGGAGGCGACGGTGCTGGCCGAAGAGCTCGGCCGGGCGGTCAACTGGGCCCCGTTCCTCGGCAACGCGCTGGCCACCGCGGCCCTCGCGGGGTTGGGCGGGAGCGGCGGGCCGGCACCCGGATCGTCGGCCGCCGAGCTGCTCGGGCGGATCGTGGCCGGCGAGGCCTCGGGCGCCTGGGCCGGGCCGGAGCCGCGCGGCGAGGTGTGGGGCGCGGCGAGCGTCCGGACCGAGGCGCGGCGGGCGGGTGGGGGCTTCGTCCTCGACGGTGTCAAGCGGCTCGTCGCCGACGCCGACCTGGCCGGCGACCTGGTCGTCACCGCGCGCCTCGACGGCCGCCTCACCGACTTCGTGGTGCCGGTGGCGACCCCGGGTCTGACGCTCGAGCCGGCCCGCACGCTCGACCTCACCCGCCGCTTTCCCACGGTGCGGCTGGAGGGGGTGGAGCTCGGCGCCGGGGCCGAGGTCGTGCGCGCGGGCGGCGGCTCCGAGTACGACGCGGTGCTCGACCTCGCCGCGCTCCTGGTCGCGGCCGACTCGGTCGGCGCGGGCGGGCGGCTGCTCGAGCTGACGGTCGAGTACGCGCTCGACCGGATCGCGTTCGGGCGGCCGATCGGCAGCTACCAGGCGGTGAAGCACTTCTGCGCCGACATGCTGCTGCGGGTGGAGGCGGCGCGGGCGGCGGTGCGTTATGGCGCCCTCCTGCTCGGTGCCGGCGATCCCGGCGCGGCCCGCGCGGTGGCCGTCGGCGCCTCCTACGCCGCCGACGCGACCACCTGGATCGCCGGCACCGCGCTGCAGGTCCACGGCGGCATCGGCTTCACCTGGGAGCACGACCTTCATCTGTTCCTGCGCCGGATCGAGGCCGACGCGGCGCTCTTCGGCAGCGCCCGCGAGCAGCGCCGGCGGCTGGCGGAGATGGTCTTGTGAGCGAGGACGAGGCGCGGATCGGCGCGGTCGACCCGCGCGCGCTGCTGCCCGAGGAGATCCGGTCGCTGCGCGCGGCGATGGAGGCCGAGTGGCGTCGGCTCGGGCTGCACCGGGGCGAAACCCTGGGCGAGGCGGTCCGGCGGGGCGCGGAGCTGTTCCCCGACACCGAGCTCGTCTTCCACTCCGCGGTCCGCCCGGCGACGCTCACCCTGGCCGGGCTGCTCGCCCGTGCCGAGCGGATCGCCGGCGCCTGGCACCGGCTGGGGCTGCGGGAGGGGGACGTGATCGCGATCCAGATGCCGAACTGGGCGGAGACGGCGCTCGCCTACGCCGCGGCCGGGCTCCTCGGCGCCGTCTTCGTCCCGATCGTGCAGATCTACGGCCCGGTCGAGGTCGGCTTCGTCCTGCGCCAGTCGCGGGCCCGCGCGCTGCTGGTCCCGACCCGCTTCCGCCGGCTCGACTACGGCGAGGGGCTCACGGGGCTCGGCGAGCTGCCCGACCTCGACTTCCTCTTCACCGTCGGCGAGGGGGCCCCGGCGGGGGCGATCGACTGGGGCGAGCTCGAGGGGGGCGCCGACGGGGCCTGCCCGGCGTCGACCCGCGGCGCCGCCGACATCGCGACCGTCATCTACACGTCAGGCACCACGGCCGAGCCGAAGGGCGTCCAGCACAGCTCCGATTCGCTCGTCGCCGAGCTGCACGGCAGCCCGACCCCGCCGCCCGGGGTGCCGGGGACCGTGTCCCTGCAGCCGTTCCCCGCCGGGCACACCGCCGGGCTCTGCGCGATGCTCGGCCCCTTCGCCCACGGCTACAAGACGGTGATGGTCGACAGCTGGGACGCCGAGGTGGGCGTGCGCCTCGTGGAAGAGCACGGGGTGACGGCGATGGCCGGCACGCCGTTCTTCATCGACACCATCCTCGACGCCGCGGCGGCGGGCGGCGGCGACATCTCCTCGCTGCGCCACGGGATCACCGGCGGGGCCGGGGTGCCGCCGTCGTTGATCGAGCGCGCCGACCGGATCGGCTGGCGGGTGGCGCGCTGCTACGGGGCCACCGAGGGACCGTCGATGACGGCCTCGGAGTCCGGCGACGATCTCGACCACCGGGCCCGCTCCGACGGCCGGCCGCTGGCGGGCAACCGCCTGCGGATCCTCGATGAGGCGGGGGCCGAGGTGCCCGCGGGCGAGGTGGGGGAAATCGTCGCGATCGGCCCCGAGCACTTCGTCTCCTACAGCGATCCGGCCTTCAACCTCGACGCCTTCACCGCCGACGGCTGGCTGCGCACCGGGGACATCGGGCGGGTCGACGCCGACGGCTACCTGACGATCACCGACCGCCGCAAGGACATCATCATCCGTGGCGGCGAGAACATCTCCTCGAAGGAGGTGGAGGACGTGCTGATCACGCACCCTGCGGTCCGTGAGGGTGCCGTGACCGGGGCGCCCGACCCGCGTTATGGGGAGGTCGTCTGCGCCTTCGTCGTGGTCGAGCCGGGGGCGCGCATCGACCTCGACGCGGTCCGCGAGCACTTCTTTGCCACCGGGATCGCCCGGCAGAAGACGCCCGAGCGGCTGGTCGAGGTCCGTGAGCTGCCGCGGACCGCGGCGGGCAAGGTGAAAAAGCACGAGCTGCGCGCGGCGCTGGCGGCGGCGGACGGCTGATGTTGGAGCGGGAGGTCCGCGATGGCGTCGCCTGGCTGCGGATCGAGCGGCCCGAGCGCCGGGGCGCGCTCCCGGCGGCGTTCTGGGGTCGGCTGCGCGAGGTGACCGCGGAGCTGGCCGGCGACGAGCGGGTGGGGGCGGTGGTCCTGCACGGAGCGGGGGACTGCTTCTCGGTCGGCGCCGACCTCGCCGACTTTCCGGACGCCGGCGACCTCGGCGCCCGTCGCCGCTTCCTCGCCGAGGCGACGATGGCGCTGGAGGAGCTGGCGGCGTTGCCGAAGCCGACGGTGGCCGCGGTCCACGGCCACTGCATCGGCGGCGGCCTCGAGCTGACCCTCGCCTGCGATGTGGTCCTCTGCGACGCGACCGCGCGCTTCTCGGCACCGGAGGCGCGCGTCGGCCTCGTCCCCGGTGTCCTCCTCGCCTGGGGCCGGGAGCGGATCGGCGACAACTGGCTGCGTTATCTGGCGCTGAGCGGCGAGCCCCTCGACGCCGAGGAGGCGCGACTGGCCGGGCTGGTCAACTTCGTCGTCCCGGCGGGCGAGCACCTCGACCGGGCCGCGGAGCTCGCCGGGAAGCTCGCGGCGGGCGCCCCGCTGGCGGCGGCGACGGTGAAGTCGGCGCTGGGCCGCCCGGGGCTCGCGAGCGCGGTAGATTCCGGCGCGCTGCTGCAGGGGAGCGAGGACTTCGCCGAGGGCACCGCCGCCTTCCGCGAGCGGCGCCCGCCCCGGTTTCGCGGCCGCTGAGGGCGCGGCGCGAGAGGGGCCCGGGGCGCGGGAGGGCCCGCGGCGTGGGTCAGGGTGCGGTGAGGGCGGGGACGAGCTCGGTGGCGAGGAGCTCGACGTGGCGATCGACGAGGTCGTCGTCCATCCCCGCGATCGAGCCCCAGAAGTACACGTGGCGGGCCGGCATCTGCGCCAGCCAGGGGCGCAGGCGCTCGACGGCCCGGGCCGGGGTGACGACGTCGAAGCGGGGGAGGAGCGGCGGGCCCTCGCGGAGGCGGAGGCGGTCCGGGTCGGCGGTCGCGGGCTCGGCGTCGGGGATCCCCTCGACCGCGTAATCGAAGTAGGTCTCCCACTGGAACTCCAGGTGGGGGCGGATGCGGGCCCAGGCGGCCTCCGGGTCGTCGGCGAGGATCAGGTTCGCGCAGCCGCCCATCGCCGCCGTCTCGGGGTCGTGGCCGGCGGCGGCGAGCGCCTCGCGGTAGGTCGGTAGCAGCTCCGGCTTCAGCGCCAGCAGGCCCTCGCCGAGGCGGCCGGCGATCCGCGCCCCGCGTGGGCCCTCGCCGCCGATCCAGATCGGCACCCGCTCCTGGACCGGGGCCGGGGTGGCGCCGCCGTCCTCCCAGAGCCGGCGGATCGCCGCCGCGCGCTCCTCCAGCACCTCGTAGCGCCGGCTGCCGTCGGCGCCGAACGCCTCCCACTCGGGCACCCGGTAGCCGGCGCCGAGGCCGAGCTCGAGGCGGCCGCCGCTGATGATGTCGACGAGGGCGCCCTGCTCGGCAAGGTCGATCGCCGGGCGCAGCGGCGCCTGCACGATCGCGGTGCCGATCCGCAGCCGCTCGGTTCGGGCCGCGATCGCCGCCGCCAGGGTCAGCGGCTGCGGCAGGTAGCCATCGTCGAACAGATGGTGCTCGGTCAGCCACACCGCCCCGATCCCGATCCGCTCGGCCCAGCCAAGCCGCTCGAGCCACCCCTCGTACAGCGCGGTCGCCTCGCGCCGCCAAGGACCCGGGTTGCGCATGTCGAGAAAGAGCCCGACCTTCACATCCTCAAGCTAGGCGCCCCGTCCCCCTCCGGCACGCCCTTTCTGTCAAGAAAACCGCTTGGCCCCAAGCCCGCGTCGCCCCGCGGTCGCCCTTTGTGCCGACTATCGGACGTCAAGACGACCGCGGGACGGGAGGGGGTCGTGGGGAGGACGACACAGGGACGGGAGGGGGTCGTGAAAAAGGCGGGACAGGGACAGGGGGAGACGCAGGAACCGAGGGAGGTCGGACTTCCGTGACGGGTCCGTGCGGGAGGGGCCACACCCCGCCCCGATCGGTCACGAAGACGCCGGGAACGTCACTTTCCCGGGAAACTTCGGTCCCTTTCCGGGCCGGAGAAGGGGGCCCGGGAACGCGCTGCGTGTTTTGGCCCCCCTATACGGTGGAAAATCCACGCAGCGCGTCCGTGAGCGTTGGACAACACGGGAGGAGGCGTGGAGTTCCCTACGTCTTCGTGACGAGGTCCCCCTTCCGTGACGGTCCCGTGACGGATCGGTCGCACCTCCCGGCCCCCGGGGTCGGGATCGGGGGTCCGTGGGACGCTCGTCCCGGATCCGTGGGAGCGCCGTGTCCCTCGCGTGAGGGATCCGCCCGCACCCTCCCGGGGGCCTTCCGTGCTTCCGCCGCCCGCTCCCCGCACCCTCGGCCGTCTCGGCCACGGCCACAGCCTGCCAGGGCCGTGGACGAGACGGCCGCATCCCTTTCCTCTCGGGCGACAGCTTCATGCGGCCGCGTGCCTTTCCCCGCGGGCGGCAGCTCGAGGGGGCCGGGGTCCTCTCCCTTGGGCGACAGCTCGAGGGGGCCGGGGGCCCTTTCCGCCGTGGGCGACAGCTTCAGGGGGCCGGGGCCCTTTCCGCTGTGGGCGACAGCTTCAGGGGGCCGGATCCTTTCCCGCCGGGCGACAGCTTCAGGGGGACCGGGGCCCTTTCCCCTGTGGGCGACAGCTTCAGGGGGCCGGGGCCTTCCCCGGACGTCAGCCTCCTCCGGCCTCATCCTCCCCGGACCCCCCGGCCACGCGGTCGTCCCTACCCACCTATAGCGCCGGTTAGGACGACCGCACCCGGGGGGCTCATCCTTCCCGGGGCGCCGGCCTGAGGGCGTGTGGTCTTTCCCGGGCCCCGGGTTCGAGGGGCTGGGGCCTTTAGTCCCGGGGCCGGCCTCTCCCGTGGAGTGTCGATCGACTCAGTGCGGCGGGTGGGGCGTCAGGACGAGCCTGACGTTCACCGCCGTGTCGCGCGGGCGGATCGCGCCGGGCGCGGGGAACTGCCTGACGACCCTCGCCGTCTGGCGCCGCGTCCCGGTGATGCGGCCGAGGCGACATCCCGCTCGCGCGAGGTGGCGGCGGGCGGTCACCAGGTGGTCGCCGATCAGGCGCGGGACGACGCAGCCGGGGACGGGCGTGGGGAGAGGCGAGGACGGTGGCGGGGGTGCGGGAGGGGCCGGCGGGGCGGTGTAGGTGAACTGACCGGCGGAGGTCGCCCGGCTCGTCCCGGCCGCGGTGGTGACCGTGACGTCGACGGGTCCGGTTCCCGGCGAGGGCGGGGCGGTCGCCGTGATCAGCTCTTCGGAATCGACCGTGAAGGCGCTCGCCGCCACCCCGCCGAAGGAAACGCCGGTGACGCCGCCGAAGTTCCGCCCGGCGATCTTCACGGTGGTCCCGCCGGTCGAGGACCCCGCCGACGGCGTGACGAGGACGATGCGGGGGGCCGCTTCGACATCGGCGTCGAAGGTGGGCTGTGCGGCCGTGAGGGACTGGTCGGGCGCCCGCGTTTCGCCGTCGAAGAGGTCCGGTTTGAACCAGGTGATCGCTTCCGCGCCCGCCAGACCGGCCGCCGCCACGCTCGGACTGGGAGTGCCGGCGAGGATGTCCAACCCGATCAGGTCGCCCGCCTGGATCGGCAGTCCGGTCGCGTAGGTGAGGGTGAAGGCGGGATTGGCGCCGACGCTCTGGCTCGTCGCCGTCGCCGTGTAGGAGCCGTTACCGGTGGGGCGGAGGACGCGGAGGGCATAGAGCCCGCCGGGGTTCGGCTGCGGGGCCAGGCGCCAGCGCCGGATCACGCCATCGACGGGGGAGACGAAGTCGCTCTTCAGTTCGGTCGCGGAGGCCGGTTCGCCCGTGATCGGGACGGCGATCGTCGTCGGGCCGGAGAAGGCGACCGTCACCGTGTCCCGCTGGGTCATCTGCGCACCGATCGTCACCGTTCCGGCAGTGGCCGCGGCGGGCACAGGCAGGGCGACCGCGAGCGCCACGAGGGCCGCGAGCGCGCCTCCGGGGCGTCCCCGTCGTGGCGTTCGGCCCACGGTCATGGGAGCAGACTAGAAGATTGATCCAACGGCGCGCCCGAACCGGACGAAAGGCCGGCGGGCCGCCGGGACCGCCGGACGAAAGGCCGCCGGGACCGCGGTCGGCTCAGGCCGGGCTCGACTTCACCTCCGGCACCCCGAGCGCCGGCCCGACCCGCTCGTGGAGCCGGCGCAGGGGCCGCGGCGACCACCAGTTGGCACCGCCGAGAAGCTTCATCAGGGACGGCACCAAGAGCGCCCGGACGACGAAGGCGTCGAGGAGGACCGCAGCGCCGGCGCCGAGGCCGAGCTCTTTGAGGAAGACCATGCCGGAGGTGACGAAGGCACCGAGGGCGATCGCCAGGAGGATGGCGGCGGCGGAGACGACCCCGCCGGTGTGCTCGAGCCCCGCGGCGATCGCCTCCTCGTCGGACGCACCGCGATCGCGGGATTCCTTGATCCGGGTGAGGAGGAAGACGCCGTAATCGGTCGAGAGGCCGAAGACGATCGCCGCCATCACCAGATAGTCGGTCTGCTCGATGCCGCCCTGGGCTTCGGCACCGAAGAGGCCCGCCAGATTGCCTTCCTGGAAGACGAAGACGACGATGCCGGTCGCCGCCGCCAGGGTGAGGAAGTTCATGATCAGGGCCTTGATCGGGAGCACCACCGAGCCGGTCATCAGCCAGAGCGCGGTGCAGGTGAGGAGGACCAGGAGCACGATCGCGAGGCCGACCGAGTTGGTCACCGCCGCCTGGGAGTCCTTCAGTTCGGCGGCGGATCCCCCGATCAGCGCCGGGAACGGGGCGGGCACCGCGCGAAGGTCGGTGATCACCCGCTGCACCGAGTCCGAGCTCGGCGCGCCGGGCACGCCGGCTTCGACCCGCCAGACGCCATCTCCCAGGTAGGTCGGCCCGCCCGCGCCCTCGACGCCGGGGACTTCGCCGAGCTGCCGCGAGTAGCTCGTCACCTGGGCCCCTTCACCTTGGGCGGCGTCGACGGCGACGAAGACCGGGCTCGCGTCCGCGTTCGGGAATTCGCGCTGTTGGGTTTCGAAGACCGTCCGCGCGCTCTGGCCCTGCGGTAGCGAGGTCGCGTCGACGCCGGTCCAGTTGAGCCCCAGCGTCGGCGCCGCCAGCACGAACATGATCGCCGCGGCGCCGATCGCGGTCACCACGGGCCGCCGCATCACCCATTTCGACAGCCCGTACCAGCGGCCGGTGCCCTCGGGCTTCGGCGTCACCTTGCCGAGCCGCGGGGCCATCAGGATCAGCAGCGGCGGCAGGACGAGGAAGGTTGCGGCCGCCGCGACCAGCGCCACGACGATGCCGCCGATTCCCATCGAGACGAGGAAGCGCTGCGGGAAGACGCAGAGGCAGGCGAGCGCCGCCGCCACCGTGATCGCGCTGAAGAGCACGGTGTGGCCGGCGTTGCGGAGCGTCGCCAGCAGTGCCTGCGGCGGATCGACGCCGCGGCCCATCTCCTCGCGGAACCGGGACACCGAGAGCAGGCTGTAGTCGACCGCCAGCCCGAGCCCCATCCCGATCACCAGGTTGAGCGCGAAGGGCGAGATCGCCAGCGCCTCGTTGACCGCGCGCAGCACGGCGAAGGCGCCGAGGACGGTCGTCCCCCCGACCGCCAGGGGCAGCAGCGCCGCGACCCCACGGAAGAAGAGGAAGGTGAGCAGGGCGAGCAGCGGGAAGGCGATCAGCTCCGCCGTCGCCAGGTCGGTGGTCGCCTGTTCGGAGACCTGGGTCTGGGCGACGGCGTTGCCGCCGAGTTCGACCCCCGCCTGGCCATCGAAGTCGTTGATCAGCCGTTCGGCGACGGCGGTTTCCTTGGCCGCGGAGTCGAGGGTCGCGGTGACCATGCTCTTGCGGCCGTCGGCGGAGACGAGCGGCGAGCCCGGCGTCGGGCGGGTGACCCGGGCGACGCCCGGATCGGCTTCGAGCGTCTTCGCCGCCGCGGCGACCTTGGCGCTCCCCGGTGCGCCGTCCACCAGCGCCACCACCGCCGGTTCGGCGGTCTGCCCGCTCGCCGCTTCGATCTGGTCGCGGGCGTGGGTCGAGTCCGACCCGGGGTCGACGAAGGCGCGCGGGACGTCGAAGCTCCCCGGCGCGGCGCTGCCGATCACGGCGACCACGATGAAGGTCACCAGCGCGACGAGGCCGAAGCGCCTGGGGTGGGAGGTTGCGATGCTTGCGAGGCGCTGGGACATGGAGGGGCTCCTCTCCAGCTGTTCCTTTTGGTCCCCAGGGGACCAAAAGGAACAGCGCTTGCTGTCGACCGTTCCGGAAGGTAGGTTTACACTGTAAATGAACGATGTCAACCGAGATGTGAAGATCCGGGGACGGAACGCGCGCGGCGAGGGCGATCGGCTGCGGGCGACGCTGCTCGAGGCCGCCACCGCGCTCCTCGCCGAGAGCGAGGATCCGGAGAACGTCTCGGTGCGCGCGGTCACCCGCCGCGCCGGGGTGAGCCCGACCGCCCTCTACCTCCACTTCGAGAATCGCGAGGAGCTCTTCCGTGCGGTCAGCGAAGAATGCTTCGCCGAGCTCGGCGCGGCGATGTGCGGGGCGGGCGAAGCGGCCGGCCCCGAGCCCCGCGACCAGCTCGTTGCGATGGGCCACGCCTACCTGCGCTTTGCCCGCGAGCGCCCCGGCCACTATGCGGTCCTCTTCCAGCGCCACATCACGCCGAAGCCCGAGGACGACGAGACGAAGATCGGCATCGAAGTCTTCGAGAGCCTGGTCGAGGTGGTCCGCCGTTGCGGCGTCCCCGAGGAGGATGCCTTCGACTACGGAGTCCTGCTCTGGATGAACCTCCACGGACGCGCCGCGGTGGCCTCGGCGATGCCCGGCTTCCCCTTCCCGGACGAGGATCGCTACGTCGAGTTGCTGACCGAGCGCGTGCTCGGCTGAGCGCGCAGGGGGCCCAGGTCCCCTGCCCGAGGCCCCTGAATACACTTGCCGGCCGGACGGTCCGCGTGGGAGGTTAAGCGGTCGATCCGCCCACCAATCCACCGACGTCTCAAAGGAGTCAAATGTCTCAACCGCGCTGGTTTGGCGCTGCCCTGCTCGCTGCGCTCGTAGCTGTCGTGTCCTTCGCCGCCGTCACCGCGAGCGGCGCCGCCGGGCCGCCCCTGCCGAAGGCCTCCAACGGCAACCCCGTGGAAGTCGTCGGCACCGGTGTCCCGACCCCGACCGCCTTCGCCTTCACCGGCTCGACCGTGTTCGCCGGCTCCGGCCCGAACGAGCAGAGCGGTGGTCCCGGCGGCCTCTTCACCGTCGCCGACGGCAAGGCGACCAAAGTCCCGAAGACGCCGCCGATCGTCTTCGGCCTCGCCTGGAAGTCGAACAAGCTGTACGTCTCGACCGGGCCGTCGATCGTCGCCCTGAGCGGCTGGAACGGCACCACGTTCGCCTCCGAAAAGACGGTCTACGCGAGCAAGAAGAAGGGCTTCCCCGGCTTCAACGGCCTCGCCTTCGGCCCCGACGGCCGCCTCTACGCGGGCCTCGCGCTGAACCCGAAGTACGACCACAGCGCCGACCCCTTCAAGCCGTCCCAGGCCGTCGTCTCGATGACCGCCGCCGGCAAGGGCTTCAAGGTCGTCGCCGAAGGGCTGCGCCAGCCGTTCCAGCTGGCCTTCCCGAAGGGCTCGAAGTACCCCTACGTGACCGTCCTCGGCCAGGACAAGGGCACGGCGCCGAACGACGAGATCGTCGTCGCCAAGCCGGGTCAGAACTACGGCTTCCCGACCTGCACCTGGATCCTGCCGAAGCAGAAGAAGCAGTGCGAAGGGTTCGACGAACCGGCGATCTACCTGCCGCCGCACTCCTCGCCGATGGGCATCGGCGCGATCGGCAACACCCTCTACGTCTCGCTCTTCGGCGGGACCGGCAAAGGTCCGGAAGTCGTCGAAATGTCGACCAAGGGTCAGCCCCAGCCGCTGCTCACCGGCTTCGCCGCCCCGGTGATCGCCCTGGGCGTGAACAACGGCAGCATCTACGTCGGTGATCTGACCGGCAGCATCTACAAGGTCGCTGCCAAGTAGCGACCTCCGTCAGGCGGGCGGTCGGGGGTGGGGACCCCGGCCGCCTTCCGGCAACCTTGAGGCTCCCACCGTTTTTAAAGACTGCTCAAGGGGTTTCCATCCGATGACGAAGTCAATATCGTGTCCATGATGACCACCGCAGCACCGCCCAGCCCGGAGGCAGCCACTCGTGACGGTGCCCAGGCCGCCTCGGCCGATTTTGCCGAGAAGGTGCGCGAGGCCGAAGCGGCCATCCGCGCGTATGTAGGTGAGCGACCGGGGCGCCAGTGGACGCTGCGGGAGCTTCGCGAGGCGACCACCGAAGGTCGCAGCTCCTCGGTGATGACCACCGCGCTGTTCAACATGGACGATCGCGGTGAGCTGGTGGTCGACTACGTGGCCTCGACGGTCACCGCAAACGTCTGAGCAAGACCTTCCTGGCAGCGGCGACCTGCGTTGATCGAGTCGCTGACGATCCCCGCCGACGAGGTTGCCGCGACGCTGTCGAAGCGTCGGATCGACGAGCGGCCGCCGAGCATCCGCTCCGAGGCGCAGCGCGATCGCGATCGCATCCTCTACTCCTCGGCCTTCCTGCGCCTCGGTCACGTGACCCAGGTGGCCTCGCCCGAGGCCGGCCACATCTTCCACAGCCGGTTGACCCACTCGATCAAAGTCGGGCAGGTGGCGCGTGGGCTGGCCCAGCGCCTCAAGGTGCTCGCCGAGCGGGAGGAGCTGGACGGGGCGGCGAGCCGGCTGGTCGCCCTGCTCGACGAAGACGCCACGGAGGCCGCCGCGCTCGCCCACGACCTCGGTCATCCGCCGTTCGGCCACCTCGCCGAGAAGGTGCTCGAGCGGATGGCGGGCGCGGCGTCGTTCGAGGGCAACGCGCAATCGTTCCGGATCGTGACGCGGCTGGCGCTGCGGACCGACAGCATCACCGAGGACGGCGCGCCGATCGGCCTCAACCTGACGCGGCGCACGCAGAACGGGTTGCTCAAGTACCCCTGGCTCCGTGGTGAGGAGGAGGGCCGCGCGGAGAAGTGGGGCGCCTACAACGACAGCGATCGCAAGGCGTTCGAGTGGACGCGGACGGGCTACCCGGACGGCGAGCGCACCCTCGAGGCGTGCCTCATGGACTGGGCCGACGACGTGACCTATGCCGTGCACGACATGGACGACTTCTACCGCGCGGGCCTGATCCCGCTGGAGCGGCTGGGCGCACCGCAATCGACCGAGCTCGGGCGCTTCAAGGCCTACCTCGAGGGGCGGGCGGAGACCGGGCCCGATGCCGCGCGCCTGGTCGAGGCCGCCGACCGCCTCTTCGCCGAGGGCCTGATCTCCCTCGACCTCCCGTTCGGCGGCCTCACCGACGAACGGGTCGGGTTGCGGCGGCTGGGCTCCAAGCTGATCGGCATCTACATCGGGGCGCCGCGGCTCGCCGACGCCGGCGACGGGACGGTCTCGCTCGAGATCGACGACCACATCGTCGACCAGGTCATGGTCCTCAAGCAGCTGACCTGGTACTACGTGATCAACCGCCCCTCGCTCTCGGTGATCCAGCGCGGGCAGCAGGAGATCATCGAACGGCTCTTCGACATGTATCGGGAGGCGGTCGCCAAGGATGAACCGCACCTCCTCCCGCCGCTGGCCGCCGAACGGATCGAAAAGGCGCGCGGCGAGGCGAGTCAGGAGCGGGTGATCATCGACCTGATCGCGGGGATGACCGAGGCGGAAGCATCGGAGATCTACCGGCGGCGCTTCGCGATGATCGACGGGTCGGTCCTCAGCCGGGTGGCGGGCCCGGTCTAGCCGTCGGAGCGGGAGATCAGGCCCCGTGGGTCCTCGAGCTCCTCTTCGATCTGCCCGTAGTCGAGCGGGCGGCCGGTGTCCAGCGTGGCGACGACGAGCGTTCCCGGCAGGAAGCCGAGTTCGCCGGCGCTCTCGGCCTGAGGGGTGAGCTCCCAGAAACCGGTGCCCGACCGGATCAGCAGCGAGCCGCGATGGTCATCGAGGACCCGGTCGGCCATGAAGAGGCCCATGCCGGCGCCGCGGCCGGGCTCGCCGGTCGTCTGCGCGCTGATCGCCGTGCGGATCGCGGCGAGGTCGTCGGTCACGGCCAGTTCGGGGTTGCGGGCGAGGCCGGCGCGGATCCCCACGCCGCCGTCGGCGATCGCGAACAGCACGCGGTCGCGGCTTTCGTCGATCTCGATGACGACCGCGCCGCACGGCGCATCGGAGTGGCGCAGGACGTTGTTGGTCAGCTCGAAGGCCAGGGCGTGCATCGACCTCATCCAGACCGGTGGCAAGGAGTCGATTTCACGCAGCGCGGCCGCGATCGCCTTCAACGTCCGGTAGACGCCGTCGAGGTTGCGGAAGACCTCGATTCCAGTGAGCGGATCGCCGTCCTCGTGGCGGTGCCACCGGCCGTGCCGGGCGGCGAGCAGTTGCCGCAGCGGCTGGGGCTGGAGGACCGCCAGGCCGTCGACGTTCGCGGGCGGTGTGAACCGGTTCAGCGCGCCCGCGTCGAGCGACCCGAAGGTCGCCATCAGGACGGCGAGGGCCGCCGGCTCGAGCCCGGACAGCTCGCCCAGGTCGATCGTGGGAGGCCGCCCGCCGCCGCGGATCGCCTCGATCTCGGCGCAGAGGGCATCGAGGTCGCCCTGCCCGTAAGCACCACTTAGCCTCAAATCTGTGCCCGCTTTCCCTTGCCGCCGTCGCCCCGAGCACGCTGAGCCCGGAACGGCACAATACCGAGATAAGACTGATTGGAGCGCGAATTGCCGGAGGGGCGATCAGGTCGCGGTGAGGATCTCGACCTGGGTCGAGAGCTCGCCATCGCGCAGCGCGTGGAGCACGAAGCCGCGGAAGCGGTCCCTGAGCTTCACCTTTTCGGTCTCGAAGTTGGGGCGGGCCTGGACGAAGGTGCTCGGCGCCGCGACGACCGGGCGGCCGGCGAGGCTCGAGGCGGCCACGCGGTGGAGGTGGCCACCGACGATTGCGCGGACCTGGGGATGGCGCTCGATCACCCTGGCGAGCGCACCGCGGTCCGCGGCGGGGAGGTTGAATTCGTCCCACTCGGCGATGCCGGTGACGAGCGGGGGCTGGTGCGTGGCAACCACGGTCGGCTGCTCCGGCGCGCCGGCGAGCTCGGCGTCGAGCCACTCGAGCTGCGCGGCCTCGAAGCCGCCGCGGACCTTGCCCGGGATCGTGGAATCGACGATCGTCAGGCGCAGCGGCCCGAGGTCGACGGCATAGTCGAGCGGCGCGTCCCCCGTGCCGGGCAGGCCGAAGGCGGCGCGCATGGTCGTCCGGTCGTCGTGGTTGCCTGGCAGGACGTGGATCGGTGCCCCGATCGCGCCGATGAGCTCCGCCGCCAGCTCGTACTCGGCCGCCGCGCCGTGCTCGGCGAGGTCACCGGAGACGAGGACGGCGTCGACCTGGTTCGGCAGCGCCGCGATCGCGGCGACGACTTCGCGCAGCGCCTTCTTCGGCTTCACCCCCACGATCGGCGGCTCGCCGAGGTGCGGGTCGCTGATCTGGGCGAGGAGAAACGGCCGACTCAAGGCGCCGACCCTAGATGATCGATTCACACCCGGGGGCGCCGTGCGCTCGCTGAGTTGGGGGCGCCCTGGCGCCCTCAACTCAGCGAGCGCGGACCCGAGGCCCCGGGCATGCCCGGGAGGCCCGGCCGGCGGGCCTGGCAGGATGCGGGCGATGGTTGAGCCGTTCGTCGACGTCGAATGGGTTGAGCGCAATCGCGACGGGGTCGTCCTCGCCGACTGCCGCTGGTACCTCGACGGGCGCTCGGGGCGCGCCGCCTACGAGGACGGGCACGTTCCCGGCGCGGTCTTCGTCGACCTCGACATCGCCCTGAGCCGGCACGCCGACGCGCCCACGGCGGGCCGGCATCCGCTGGCCGAGCCGGAGGAGTTCGCCGCGGCGATGGGCGCGCTCGGGATCGGTGACGACGACACGGTGGTGGCCTACGACGACGGGGGTGGGGTGATCGCGGCGCGCCTCGTCTGGATGTTGCGCGTCATCGGACACGAAGCCGCGCTGCTCGATGGCGGGCTCGGCGCCTGGCGCGGGGTGCTCGCGACCGGCCCCGGCGCCCGCCGGTCCGAGTTTGGTGACACCGACCGCGAGCCTGGCGAGTTCACCGCGCGCGAGTGGCCCGCCGAGCGGCTGGCGACGATCGACGAGGTCGCCGCCGCCTCCCGGCTTGCGCTCGCGGCCGAGTCCGCCACCGCGTCGCCTGGAGAGCCGGCGACCGCGGCCGCCGGGGAATCAGCCCCCGCCGACGCCCGCCCCGCACCCGCCGGGGAATCAGCCCCCGCCGACGCCCGCCCCGCACCCGCCGGGGAATCAGCCCCCGCCGACGCCCGCTCCGCGCCGCCGGTCCTCATCGACGGTCGCCAGCGCGAGCGCTTCGAGGGCGAACCCGACGAGGTCGACCCGCGGGCCGGTCACATCCCCGGTGCGCTCAGCGTTCCCTGTCGCGAGAACGTCGACGCCGACGGTCGCCTGCTGCCGCTCGATGACCTGCGCGCCCGCTTGGACTTCGGCCGGGAGGCGGGCGTCATCTCCTACTGCGGCTCCGGCGTCACCGCCTGCCACAACCTGCTGGCGATGGAGCAGGCGGGGCTCCCTCCCGGCCGTCTCTTCCCCGGATCTTGGTCGCAGTGGAGTCGTGATCCCGCCCGGCCTGTCCAAACTGGCGAGGGGCCGCCGCGCTGACCGGATAGGTTCTTTCAAAAGCCCCCATCGGGGTAGCTGTCCGTCGGGAAAGGGCAGTCGAAAACGACCACAATTTCAGCGCGAGGAACCCAGATGAGCGATTACGCAGTAGTCAATCCCGCCACCGGGGAGACGATCAAGGAGTACCCCACGATCACCGACGACGAGCTGCGGGCCGCGATCGGACGCGCCGACGACGCGTACAAGTCCTGGACCCCTCGGACCACCGTCGCCGAGCGTGCCGCGCTGATCCGCAAGGTGGCCGACCTGCACAGCGAGCGGCGCGAGGACCTCGCCCGGATCATCGTCGGCGAGATGGGCAAGCCGATCGAGCAGGCCTTGATGGAGGTCGACTTCTCGGCCGAAATCTACGGCTTCTACGCCGACAACGCCGAGGAACTGATGGCCGACGAACCGGTCAGGCACTTCGGCGGTGACGGCACCGCGATCGTCCGCCGGAGCGCCTTCGGGACGCTGCTCGGGATCATGCCGTGGAACTTCCCCTACTACCAGGTGGCTCGTTTCGCCGGCCCGAACCTGATCATCGGCAACCCGATCCTGCTGAAGCACGCCCCCCAGTGCCCGGAATCGGCGGCTGCGATCCAGAAGATCTACGACGACGCAGGCTTCCCGGCCGGGACCTACCAGAACATCTACGCGACCAACGACCAGATCGAGTGGGTGATCGGGGACCCGCGCGTCCA
>JAFDWO010000037.1 GCA_018268415.1 Actinomycetota bacterium
CTGTGCCCGTCTCCCCACGACCCCCTCCCGTCCCTGTACCCGCCCTCCCCCCGACCGCCCTCCCGTCCCGGGCGCCTCATGGCGCTCACAGCCTGCCAGGAGCGCCATGAGGCGCCCGGGACGCAGCTCGGACGGGTGGGGCCGACCGAATCGCACCCGTTCCACACCACACCCCGCCCCATCCGCGGTCGCCCTCCCCCACCCCGATATCCCCAGCGGCGCCCTACCCCGGCAACGTCCGCGGCAGCCCGAACCAGGGCAACCAGCCGCCCTCGCCGAAGCGGGTGATCGCGACGATCTCCTCCTCCGCCAGGGTGAGCACGAAGATGCCGCCGATTCGGCACACATCGGCCTGGGGGTCCGGCAGGTAGTAGGCGAAAGCCGGCTGGCCGTTGGCGCTGGTGGGCACGAGGCGCATCCGTCCGCCGTCCCGCCAGAGCGGGCGGGTGCGGAGGAACTCGCCGATCGCCGGGCGCCCCTGATATTCGTGGGGCTCCGGCGGCATCCGGATCCAGGCGTCTTCGCTGAGCAGGGCGAGCACCGTGTCGACGTCGCCGACCTCGAAGGCCTCGGCAAAGCGGTCGAGCAACCGCCGCCGCGCGGGCGAGTCCGGGACCGCGCTCCCGTCCGGGCGCTCCGGCGCCGCCTCGAGCGCCGCCCGCGCCCGCTGCAGGGCGCTGTTCACCGAGGCCTCGCTCGTCTCCAGCATCTCGGCGACCTCGGCCGCCCGGTAGCCGAGCACGTCACGCAGGACCAGCACCGCCCGCTGCTGCGGCGGCATCCGTTGCAGCCCTGAGACGAAGGCGAGCCCGACCGCCTCCTTGGTCTCGTAACGGGCGTCGGGGCCGGCCGCTTCGTCCGGCAGGCCCTCGATCAGCTCCTCCGGAAGCGGCTGCAGCCAGACCGGCTCGGCCCGCCGGGTCGGCTCGGGCGCATCACTGATCCCGTCACCGAACATCGCCCGCCCCCGGCGGTCGTTGTGGCGCAAGGCGTTGAGGCAGCGGTTGGTGGCGATGGTGTAGAGCCAAGAACGCGGCGACGCACGCCCCTCGAAGCCGTCGAGCCCGCGCCAGGCCGCGAGCAGCGTCTCCTGCAGCATGTCCTCGGCGTCCTGCAGCGAGCCGAGGATCCGGTAGCAGTGGACCTGTAGCTCGCGCCGGTGCGGGTCGGTGAGCGCGCGAAAGGCCTCCTCGTCGCCGGCCCGGGCGCGGGCGAGATTCGCCGCGACACTCGTGCCCATGGTCATCGCCTGAGTCTCCCATCACGTCTGGCCTCCTCGGTCATCTCCACGTTGGGACACCGCGCCGGGGCGAAATTAATCGGTGAGTTGACGGGCACGGCGCTGTCACTACAGCCATGAACTCCAAACAGAAGTGGATCCTGGTCCTGGCCGCGATGGCGGCCTTCATGACCGCGCTCGACACCCTCGTCGTGACCACCGCGCTGAGCACGATCAAGCGTGACCTCGGCGCCTCGGTCGAAGATCTCGAGTGGACCGTCAACGCCTACAACCTCAGTTTCGCGGTGCTGCTGATGACCGCGGCGGCACTCGGGGACCGGCTCGGTCGACGACGGGTGTTCGCCGCCGGCATCGGGCTCTTCGTCGCGGCCTCTGCGGCCTGCGCGGTGGCGCCCTCGGTCGGCGCGCTGATCGCCGCCCGCGCGGTCCAGGGCGCCGGCGCCGCAGCGGTAACGACGCTCGCCCTGGCGTTGGTCGGCGCGGCCTTCCCGCCGGAGAAGCGCGGCGGCGCGCTCGGCATCTTCTTCGCCGTCAACGGCCTCGCGGTGGCGGGCGGGCCACTGGTCGGCGGGGCGATCACCCAGGGGATCGCCTGGCAGTGGATCTTCTGGCTCAACGTGCCGATCGGCCTGGCGCTTCTCCCGCTGGTACTGACCCGGATCCCGGAGAGCCACGGACCCGATAAGGCGCTCGACCTGCCGGGGCTGGCCCTGGTCAGCGGCGGCCTGCTCGGGCTGGTCTGGGGACTGGTGCGCGGCAACGACGCTGGTTGGGGCAGCGTCGAGGTGCTCGGCGCCTTCGCCGCGGCGGCGGTGCTCCTGGTCGGCTTCGCCGCCTTCGAGCTGCGGGCGCGGGCACCGATGCTGCCGATGCGCTTCTTCCGCTCGCGCGCCTTCTCAGCCGGCAACGCGGCGATCTTCTGTGCCGTCGGCGGCCTCTTCTGCGCGGTCTTCTTCATGTCCCAGTTCCTGCAGGCGGGGCTCGGGTACGACCCGCTCGGCGCCGGCCTCCGCCTCCTCCCCTGGACCGCGACGCTCTTCTTCGTCGCCCCGGTGGCGGGGCAACTCGTCGACCGTTTCGGCGAGCGCCCTTTTCTGATCGTCGGCCCACTGCTGCAGGCGATCGGCTTCGGCTGGATCGCCCTGGTCGCCGAAGCGGGGATGGACTACTGGACGCTGGTGCCGCCGCTGATCGTCGCCGGGGTCGGCATCTCGATGTCCTTCCCGGCAGCTCAGAACTCGGTGGTCAGCTCGGTGCCCAAGGAGGCGATCGGCAAGGCGGCTGGGACCAACTCGACGATGCGCGAGCTCGGCGGGGTGCTGGGGATCGCGATCGGCGTCGCCGCCTTCGCCGGCGCCGGGGGCTACGCCTCGCCGGCGGACTTCAGCGATGGCTTCGTTGCCGCGATCACGGTCAGCACCGGCCTCTCCGTCCTCGCCGCCCTGTTCGGCGCTGCCTTGCCGGCGCGACTGGGCGCCGCCGCGGACCTGCCGGCGGGTGCGGCGACGGAGAGCTAGTCCCCGCTACAGGCGGAGCCGCGGACCGAGTCCAGCGTCGCGCGGAGCTCGTCGGCCTGGTGCTCGGTGAGGCGGGCGGCGAAGGCGAGCTCCAGCTCCGCGGAGACGACCGGGACCATTTCTTCGAGCAGCTCGGCCCCCGCCGGAAGCAGGGTCGCGTAGCTGACCCGACGGTCGGTGTCGCAGAAGGTGCGCTCGACCAACCCGGCCTTGACCAGGCGGTCGACCAGCTTGGTGAGGCCGCCGCGGGTGATCACCAGCGCCTCCGCCAGGTCGCCCATCCTCATCGCCTGCCGTTCGGCAGCGGCGATCGCGGCGAGCATCTCGAACCAGGCGAGCGGCGGCAGCTCCGCTTGCGCCAGCGCGTCCTGCAGCCGGCCGCTGACCGCAGCGTGGGTCCGGGCGAGCGCGCGCCAGGCCTCGTGGTGGGGCGAGCAGGTGCCGAGCGGATTCGCTCCGGCGGCCGCGGTCGCCCCCTGGGAGATGGTGCGTTCCGTACTGAGGATGGACGAATCAGACATGTCCCAATGATGACACACGACACTTGTCGGGACAATAGTTGTGCTCTCAAGTATTTCTGCTAAAGTCGTTTCTGCGTCAATCATTTATTCAGAAAAGACCTGCACAGCGCATAGAAACGAAAGGCGAGCACCAATGAGCACCGACACCGTCAACCAGAAGGTCCCGGCCGGCACCTGGGCCGTCGACCCCGTCCACTCCTCCGTCGCGTTCTCTGTCACCCACAACAACGTCGCCACCTTCCGCAGCAAGTTCGGCAGCTACGAGGCGACTCTCACCGGCGGCGACGAGCCCCAGCTGGTCGGCTCCGTCGACGCCCAGAGCATCGACATCGACGAGGCCCAGCTCAAGGGCCACCTGATGTCGCCGGAATTCTTCGACATCGAGCGGCATCCGAAGCTCAACTTCACCTCTACCCGCCTCGACGTCGCCGACGACGGCTCCGTCCGCCTTGCGGGTGAGCTCGAGATCAAGGGCAACGTGCGTGAGGTCGAGGCGACCGGCCGCTTCGGCGAGGTCGGCAGCGACCTCGGCGGCAATCCCCGGGTCGCCCTCTCGGTCTCGACCGCGGTCGACCGGCGTGACTTCGGCATCGAGTTCAACGCCGATCTGCCGAGCGGCGGCCAGGTCCTCGAGTGGGAGGTCGCGATCAACGTCGACCTCGAGCTCGTCCCCCAGGAGGCCTAGTCATGAGGGTCCTGGGCATTTCCGGAAGCCTGCGCCGGGACTCCTACAACACCGCCCTGCTGCGGGCAGCCGCCGAGCGGCTGCCCGGCGGGGTGGAGTTCGTCGCCTTCGAGCGGCTGGCGGAGATCCCCGCCTACGACGCCGACCTCGAGGAGACGACGGAGACCCCGGACGCGGTCGAAGACCTGCGCGCGGCGATGCGTGAGGCCGACGCCGTCCTCATCTCCACTCCCGAGTACAACAGCTCGATTCCGGGCGCGCTGAAGAACGCCCTCGACTGGGCCTCACGGCCCGCCGGCGAGAGCGCCCTGATGGGCACGCCGGCGGCGGTCATCGGCGCCTCGACCGGCATGTTCGGCGCGGTCTGGGCACAGGCCGAGACGCGCAAAGTACTCGGCGCCCTCGGCGGCCGCGTCATCGAGCGCGAATTCCCCTTCGCCCGCGCCCAGGACGCCTACACCGACGGCGAGGTGACCCTGACCCCCGAGCAGTCCAACGCCCTCGAGGAGCTCCTGCGCGAGCTGATCGCCTCAGCCGAGGAGGCCGCCGAGGCACGAGCCACGGCTGGCGCCTCGAGGTAGTCCTACGGCCCGCGACCTGACCCGCGGCCGCGGGTCAGGTCGCGGGCCGCGACGGATCAGGCGGCGGTCAGGGAGCCGACCCTCAGCGCGGTGATCTGAGTGTGCGACGCGTTCCAGCCGGCGCCGATCATGAAGCAGGACAGGCCGGCACTGCCGGTGCCGGTGAACGTGTGCGCGACCTGGGTCACGAGGGTGACCCCGATGCCGGTGGCGTCCGGGGCAAGCCCGCTCGAACCGTCGCTGTCTTCGCCTGCTTCCAGCACACAGCCGGCGACGTGGATCCCACCCGGTGCCATGCGGGTGACGTTCGTCTTCGCCGTGATCAGATAGGAGCCGGGAGGCAGATCCCGGATCGTCAGCACGCGGCTTTCTTCGTTGATCGAGCCGGTGACGATCGCGTTGCTCCTGGTCACGAACAGGTTCGACGGCCCGATCGGCCCGGCGGGTCCCGGCGCCCCCTGTGGGCCCGGGGCGCCGGCGGGTCCTTGCGGGCCGGCGGGTCCCTGCGATCCACGCCTGGGCTTGACGGGCTTCTTCTTGCCGCTCTTCGCCATCGCGGCGGTGGCGGTGGACGTCTGGTCGGCGGGCGCCACCGCCGCGACGACAAGCGATGCGAGGAGCGCGGCGGAGACGAGGGCGGAGACGGCGGTACGTCGGGACATGAGGACCTCCTGGGTCGACGGATCAGTTGCGTGCCAACCTGGCGACCGGCCGATGAAGCGGCGATGAAGGCCTGCTTCAGGTTCGCTTCACGGTCGCCGCGCGAGGCTGCGCGGCCCATGGCGACCCGCCCTCTCCATCGAATCCCGTCCGGATCGCATGGCAGACGCACGCCGTGAACCCTCACCGCGGCCGCCGGCAACCGGGATATGCTCGCCTGATGCGGATCCTCGTCGTGGAGGACGAGGCGGAGATCGCGGCCGTCATCGTCCAACAGCTGCGGGCAGAGGGATTCGGCGTCGACCTGGCCGGGACCGTCGCCGAGGCGCGATTCCACGCCGACGTCCACCCCTACGACGCGATCGTCCTCGACCGGCGGCTGCCCGACGGCGAGGGCGGACGACTGTGCGACGAGTGGCGCAGCGCCGGGGTCGAGGCACCGATCCTGATGCTGACCGCGCTCGACGCGACCGCCGAGGTCGTCGCCGGACTGGAGGCGGGCGCGGACGACTACCTGACCAAGCCGTTCGCGACCGAGGAGCTGATCGCGCGGCTGCGCTCGCTGCTACGAAGGCGCCCGACCCGCCGCCACGACGCGATCGTGGCCGGTGCGCTGCGGATCGAGACGGCCCGCCGCCGGGTTCGCCGCGACGGCGTGATCGTGCCGCTGACGACCAAGGAGTTCGCGCTGCTGGCGTTCCTGGCCGACCGCGCCGGGGAGGTGGTCGAACGACTCGACATCCTCGAGCATTGCTGGGACCACGCCTACGAGCCGGGGTCCAACGTCATCGACGTCCACGTCGCCGCCTTGCGCCGCAAGCTCGGAGCGGAGGCGATCGAGACGGTACGGGGCGCCGGGTACCGGCTGGCAGACGGGTCGTGAAGGCCTCCGAGCTGGGGCGTTCGCGACGGCGCCTGACCGCCTCCTACGCCGCCGTCGCGCTGGTCGTGCTGGCGGTGCTCGCGGTGGTCGCGATCCTCCAGGCGGGCGACCGACGCCACCAACAACAGGACCGGCTGGTGGAAAGTACCGCGCTGCTGGCGTCCGGCTACGCCTACCCGCAGGGCAGCCCAAGCCACATCGAGATCGACCGTCGGCCGGCCGGCTACTTCGGTGCCGACCGGCGTCCCGGCGCGCCGGTGGGCGTGGTCGACCCCGCCGGCCGCCTGCTCGCCGGACCGCCGGGCCTGCTCGACCCGCAGACCTCCCGACGCGCCTTCGCCCTGATCCGCAACGGTCTCGGACCGCGCCTGACGACCACCGAAAGCGACGGCCGGCAGGTCCGGTTGGCAGCCAACCCGATCCCGGGGACCCAGGGCGTCCTGGGGGCGATCGTGGCGGTGCAGCCGCTGGCGGTCGCCCGCGCCCAGATCAACGACACCGCCCTGCGCATCGGCGCGGGCGCGCTCGGCCTGTGGCTGTTGATGGTCGCCGCGAGCTGGTTCCTGACCGGTCGGGCACTGCGGCCCGCGGCGGCGACCGTGCGCCGCGAAGAGGCCTTCCTCGCCGACGCTGCCCACGAGCTGCGCACCCCGGTGGCGGTGATCCGCGCGCGGGCCGAGCAGGCGCTGCGCACGCCCGGGGCGCCGGCCGGCGAGGCGCTGGAGGCGATCGGACGGGCCGCCCAGCGGGCGTCGAACACGATCGCCGACATGCTCGACCTGGCGCGGCTTGACGCTCGCCGAGACCGCCTCGAGCGCGAGCCGCTGCGGCTCGACCTGCTGCTCGAGCAGGTCGTCGCCGAGCATGAGGAAGCGGCCCGGGGAGCAGGCGTGGAGCTACGGCTCGCGAGTGGGTCGGAGGCCGTCGTGCTGGGGGACGAGCGGTTGCTGGCCCGGTCGATCGCCAACCTGGTCGAGAACGCGATCCGCTACGGCGCCGACGGCGGCGCGGTCGACGTCGGGGTGACGGTCGACCAGAGCGAGGCACTGGTGGAGGTCCGCGACCGTGGGCCGGGGGTCCCGCCCGCCCAGCGCGCGGCGATCTTCGATCGCTTCCACCGCGCCACCGGCACCGGTGGCGGCTCGGGGCTGGGGCTGTCGATCTCCCGCCTGGTCGCCGAGGCGCACGACGGGAGGCTCGAACTGCTGCCGAGCGCCGACGAGCCGGGCGCGGCGTTCGTGCTGCGGTTGCCGCTGGCGTGACCGCCGGGCTGGGCCGACGAGGCTTCATCAACCCTTCATCCGCGATCCGAAAGGCTCGCCCTCCCCACCCAAACCGGACCGGAGGAACGACAACGATGCCCAGAATGCTCCGACTTACCCGCCTCGCCGCCACGCTCTGTGCCCTGGCCTGCCTGGCGAGCGCGCCTGGCGCCGCCGGCGCGGCCGCGGCGACGCCCTCGCTCGCGGTCTCGGGCAACCAGCTGATCGACACGACCAGCGGCCTGCCGTTCACGCCGCGCGGCGTCAACTGGCCCAGCTTCGAGTACGCCTGCGCCTTCGACTACGGCTACTCCAACGCCGCCGGCCCGGACCAGGTCGGCCCGACCGCCGCGAACGCGGCCCTGCTGGCCAGTTGGCACATCAACATCGTGCGGATCCCCCTGAACCAGGACTGCTGGCTCGGCGACGACGGCAAACCGGGCGGCGGCCTGAGCGCCTCCGGCTATCGCGACGCGGTCGCCGCCTGGGTGGCGCTGCTGCACGAAGCCGGGCTGGCGGTGATCCTGGATCTGCACTGGAGCGGCCCCGACGGCACCGTCGCCGACGGGCAGCGGATGCTCGCCGACAACCGCTCGCCGGCGTTCTGGTCCTCCGTCGCCGCCCGCTTCAAGGGCGACCGGGCGATGATCTTCGACGCCTTCAACGAGCCCTACTCGCGCAGCTACGACAACGGGCCGACCTTCAACCTGAGCTGGGAATGCTGGCGCGACGGAGGCTGCACCGGTCCGACCCAGAGCGACCTCGCCGGGACCTACGACGGCAAGACGATGACGCTGGTCGGGATGCGGGCGCTGGTCGAGGCGATCCGCGCGACCGGCGCCACCCAGCCGATCATGCTCGGCGGCCTCGACTACGCCAACGACCTGTCGCAATGGCTGACCCACCTGCCCGCCGACGGCCAGCTGATTGCCAGCTTCCATAACTACGACGGCCAGCGCTGCCAGACGCAGGCCTGCTGGGACGCCGAGATCGCCCCGGTCGCCGCGCAGGTTCCGGTGATCACCGGCGAGTTCGGCGAGACCGACTGCGCCGAAACCCACGACGTCAACTACATGAACTGGGCCGATCGGCACGGCATCGGCTACCTGATGTGGCAGTGGGTCGTCCTCGCGCCCGACGAGCTCTCCAGCCCACCGTGCGCGAGCCTGGCGATCATCGCCGACGCCCAGGGCACGCCGATGTTCCCCAACGGCACGGCGCTCAAAGCTCACCTCGACGCGCTGGCCGCAGGAACGCCGCCACCGACCACCGCCGCCGCTCCGCCGCAGGTGTCGACCGCGGCCGACCGGCGGGCGCCCCGACTCGGCGGTCTGGCCATCCGTCGGAGTCATAAGCGGCTCGTGCTCAAGGTCACGCTGGACGAGCCCGCGAGACTGCAGATCACCCTCACCCACTCCCCGCGCCGCCGGACATCGACGAATGTCGTCCGCGCGGCGGCCGTAGGGGTCAACCTGGTCACCGTCACGCGGGGTCGCCTGCGTCCCGGCCGCTACCGCCTCGGGGTCACCGCGACGGACGGCAGCGGCAACCGGAGCGCGGCGCGGACGCTCCGCTTCACCGTCCCGCGCCCCCAGGGCTCCAGAGCGCCGGCAGGAGCGCCGAAGGCTCCTAGGTGATTGATTCCACGGGCCTTGTGCCCGGGGAGGGATGGAACCTCCTGAAGCTGGCGCCCGGGAAGGGACGAGGCCCCCTGAAGCTGACGCCCGGGGAAAGGGACGCGGCCGTCTCGTCCACGGCCCTGGCAGGCTGTGGCCGTGGCCGAGACGGCCGAGGGTGCGGGCGGTGGAGGAAGGCTCGCGGGAGGCTCAGGAGAGCGTCATGGATGTGTGGCCGAAGTCCAACCTCGTGAGGAAGACCGTGGGAAGTCCACGCTTCCTCCCGTGTTGCCCAACAGTCACGGACGCGCTGCACGAGTTGACCGTGCCATAGGACGGTCAACCCGTGCAGCGCGTTCTCGGGCCCGCATCCCAGGCCCGCCCCACCGGTCAGGGATCTCCGTGGTTCGAAATGGGCGTATGGCGACCATTTGGAACCACGGAGATTCCTGACCGTTCGGATCCTCATCTCCCTGACGGGACGATCACGGAAGTCCGACTCCCTCACATCCCTGTGCCGGCTCTTCACGCTTTTTCACGACCCCCTCACGTCCCGGGCGCCTCATGGCGGTCACAGCCTGCCAGGACCGCCATGAGGCGCCCGGGACGCATCTCGGACGGCCGCCGGGGGCCGCGGAGGACGGCCGTCCCTCTCCCAGCCCCCGCCCCCATGTCGACGGGCCGAAAACCCGCCTATATGTCCGGTTTTCGGCCCATCAACCGCGGGGGCCGCACCGGGCTAGTACCCGCTGAAGACCCAGGCCCACTTCTTCGCCGTGTGGTCGTGGGCGCGGTCGCGGGCCTTGGCGAAAGCGAGGTTCTTGGTGCGTCCCACGCCGGCGACGAAGACGCCGTTGTGCTTCAGCACCAGCGCCGCGTACTGGTTGCGGACCCAGACCGCGACCCGGCAGCCGAGCTGATGGCACTCGTGGAGGGCGCGCTTCTTGGCCCGGTGGGCGGTCGGATAGTCATAGGAGACGCCGACCTTGCCGGTCCGCGGACTGACCGCGATCGCGCCCCAGTAGGCGGACGCCAGCGCGGGTGCGGCGAGCGCCATCGTGAGGACGCAGATCGAGACGGCCACGAACAGTTTTGTGCGCTTGGCGCGCTTCTCTTTCCCCAGCATGCGAGCGCCCCTACCCAGATCGGCGCTCTCAAACACCCGCGTACGCGGGCCGGCTTCAAGCGTGCGGGAGGGCGAAGAAGGCGATGACCGAGAAGTGGACCAGCGCCGCGGCGATGACGAAGGCGTGGAAGACCTCGTGGTAGCCGAAGATCGCCGGGTTCGGGTCGGGCCGCTGGATCGCGTAGACGACTGCGCCCGCCGTGTAGAGGAGGCCGCCGCCGACGAGGAGAAGAGCGCCGCCAGGGCCGAGAGTGCTCCAGAGCTGCGGGAACGCGACCGCCGCGACCCAGCCGATCGTCAGGTAGACGATCGCTGAAACCCATTTCGGGTGCCCGATCCAGACCATCTCGACGATCGCGCCGGCGATCGCGCCAACCCAGACGAAGACCAGGACGGCAGTAGCAATGGCGCCGTGCATGACGATCAGCGCGAACGGCGTGTAGGTGCCCGCAATGAGGAAGAAGATCATGGAATGGTCGAGGCGCCGCATCCAGCGGCGCACGTTCGGGCGCCTCCAGTTGACCCGGTGATACAGAGCGCTGGTGCCGAGCAGAGCGGAGAGGCTGACCGCGTAGATGGCGACGGCGAGGGTCGCCTTCGGGGTCTTGGCGACGATGATCAGGGCGGCGCCGAAGACGAGCGAGACGAAGAACGCCCACTCGTGGGAGACCCCGCGCAGTCGCGGCTTGACCGCGGCGATCGCCTCGACGGTCGCCTCCTTGGCAGCGTCGACCCGCTCCCCCACTGCCTCGCGAGCGGCGACGGCGCGCTCCCCGGCAGCCTCCCGGGCGGCGACGGCGCGCTCGTTGACGGCCTCTTTGGCGGCGCTCGCCCGCTCGTTCATGGCCTCGCGGGCATCGCGGGCGCGCCCGTTCACCGCATCACGGGCCGCGCTCGCCCGCTCACCCACCGATTCGGCCCCGCGTCGAAGGTCATCCACCATGGGCGCAGGGTACCCCGTCAGCGACTTTCCGCCCGTATTGCGGGGTTGTCACAATGTCAAGACCCGAAAGCGTGCCGCGAAGGGGCATAAATCAAGGGTTCCGTCCGACTGGAGGAGGAACCTCACCAACCCCTAAAAGCCGCCTGCGAGAGGAGCAGTCCAGATGTCCAAGACCGCCACTACCAGTCCGAAAAACGGTCTGCGGGGCCTCTCCGTGGAGCGTCGTTTCTCCACCCTCGGCGTGCATCCTTTCGACCAGATCGAGTGGGAGATCCGCGATGCCGTGATCGGCAATCCGGACAAGCCCGCCTTCGAACAGCGCGGCGTCGAGTTCCCCAAGTCCTGGAGCCAGAACGCGACCAACATCGTCGCCCAGAAGTACTTCCGCGGCAGGCTCGGCAGCCCCGAGCGCGAGAGCTCGGTGAAACAGATGATCGGCCGGGTCGCGGGGACGATCTCCGGCTGGGGGCGCGAAGGTGGCTACTTCGCCTCCGAGGAGGACGCCGAGGCGTTCGAGATGGAGCTGACCGCGATCCTGCTCAACCAGAAGGCGGCCTTCAACTCGCCGGTCTGGTTCAACGTCGGCTTCGAGGAGAAGCCGCAGTGCTCCGCCTGCTTCATCTTGAGCGTCGACGACACGATGGAGTCGATCCTCGACTGGAACACCAAAGAGGGGATGATCTTCCGCGGCGGCTCCGGCTCGGGGATCAACCTCTCCAACATCCGCGGCTCGGTCGAGCACCTCTCCAAGGGCGGCCTCGCCTCCGGTCCGGTCAGCTTCATGCGCGGCGCGGACGCCTGGGCGGGGACGATCAAGTCCGGCGGCAAGACCCGACGCGCGGCGAAGATGGTCGTCCTCGACGTCGACCACCCGGACGTCGAGCACTTCATCTGGTGCAAGGCCAAAGAGGAGGAGAAGGCGGCCGCCCTGCGTGACGCCGGCTTCGACATGTCGATCGACGGCGAGGGCTTCACCTCGATCCAGTACCAGAACGCCAACAACTCGGTGCGGGTCACCGACGACTTCATGGAGGCGGTCGCCGGCGGCGAGGACTGGAACCTCACCGCCCGCACCGACGGCTCGGTCACCAAGACGCTGCCCGCCCGTGACCTGATGAATCAGATCGCCGACGCCGCCTGGCGCTGCGCCGATCCGGGAATCCAGTACGACACCACGATCAACCGCTGGCACACCTGCCCGGAGTCGGGCCGGATCAACGCCTCGAACCCGTGCAGCGAGTACATGCACGTCGACAACTCGGCCTGCAACCTGGCCTCGCTCAACCTGATGAAATTCCGTCTCGCCGACGGCAGCTTCGACGTCGACGACTTCGAGCACGCGGTCGACATCGTCTTCCTCGCCCAGGAGATCATCGTCGGCCCGTCGAGCTACCCGACCGAGGAGATCGGCGTCAACGCGCGTGCCTTCCGTCAGCTCGGACTCGGCTTCGCCAACCTCGGCGCCCTGCTGATGGCCGACGGCATGCCCTACGACTCCGACGAGGGTCGCAACGTCGCCGCCGCGATCACCGCGCTGATGACCGGGCGCGCCTACCGGCAGTCGGCGCTGATCGCCGAGTCGGCAACCGGGCCGTACGACGAATACGAGAAGAACCGCGCTGCCCACAACGGCGTCATGCGGATGCATCGTGACGCGTCCTACGAGGTCGACGCCACCGGCATCAAGGGCGACCTGCTCGAGGCGGCGCAGCGCTCCTGGGACGAAGCGGTCGAGCTCGGCGAGAAGCATGGTTATCGCAACGCCCAGGCGACGGTGTTCGCGCCGACCGGGACGATCAGCTTCCTGATGGACTGCGACACGACCGGAATCGAGCCCGACTTCTCGCTGGTCAAGTTCAAGGAGCTGGTCGGCGGCGGCTCGATGACGATCGTCAACCGTTCGGTGCCGCTGGCACTGCAGACGCTCGGGTACTCGCAGACGGAGATCGACCAGATCGACGCCTACATCGCGGAGAAGAACACGATCGTCGGGGCACCTGGCCTGAAGGACGAGCACCTGCCGGTGTTCGACGTGGCGGTCGGCGAGCGGGCGATCTCCTACACCGGCCACATCGACATGATGGCCGCGACCCAGCCGTTCCTCTCCGGGGCGATCTCGAAGACCGTCAACCTGCCCGAGTCGGCGACCGTCAAGGACATCGCCGACGCCTACACGCGGGGATGGGAGGGCGGCCTCAAGGCGCTGGCGATCTACCGCGACGGCTCGAAGACCGCCCAGGCGCTGCGGACCGACGCGCAGAAGGAGAAGGAGACCGAGGCCCCGATCGCCGAACCGGTGCGCAAACGGATGCCGCAGGAGCGGGAATCGATCACCCACAAGTTCAACATCGCCGGACACGAGGGATACATCACCGCCGGCAAATACGAGGACGGCACCGTCGGCGAGATCTTCCTCACCGACATCGGCAAGGAGGGCTCGACGATGCGCGGGCTGCTCAACGCCTTCGCCACCGCGATCTCCCTCGGCCTGCAGTACGGAGTGCCGCTCGAAGACTTCGTGCGGAAGTTCAGCTACATGCGCTTCGACCCGGAGGGCATGACGCAGAACCCGGAGATCCCGTTCGCCAAATCGATGCCGGACTACATCATGCGCTGGGTGGCGAGCCGCTTCATCGACGATGTCGAGACGCTCGAGGAACTGGGGATCATGACCCAGGACGTCCGCAACAAGAAGGAAGCGGAGACGTCGCAGCTCGGGCTCGGGATCGCGACCGATACCGCGGGCCCAGCCAACGGCCACGGCGGAGGCAACGGCAACGGCGGCGCCAAGCCCGCGGCCGCGGCGTTCACCGAAACGCCCCCGGTCCGCCCGGCGCGGATGCAGGGCTTGGAGCTCGGCCCGGCGTGCGACCAGTGCGGCGGCATGATGCAGCGGACGGGGTCCTGCTACACGTGCAGTTCCTGCGGTAACAACACCGGCTGCGGCTGAGCCGTCAGGGCACACTTCGCGGGAGAGGCCACCCGCGGCTGCGCGTCGTGCGTAGCACTGCCGCTTCGCCACGTGCGGCCTCCCGCTCTGCCCTGACGACTCAGGGCCATCGCTGCACGACGCACCCGCCGGCGGCGTCAGGACAGGATGACCTCGGCGTTGTGGCGGGGCGTCTCGGTGATCGCGCGACGGAAGGGGCGCTCGGCGGCGGGGTCGGCTGGGCGAATCGTCCACCGGGCGGCCAGCTCGCGTAGGACGATCGCCATCTCCTGCTGGGCGAAGGCGGCGCCGAGACAACGGCGCACGCCGCCGCCGAACGGGATCCAGGTGTAGGTGCCGGGGGGCGCCTCGAGGAAGCGCTCGGGGCGGAAGCGGTCGGGCTCCGGATAGATGGTCGGATCGCGGTGGACGAGGTGGATGCTGGGCACCACGTTCACCCCCGCCGGCAGCTCGTAGCCGCCCAGCTCGATCGCCTCGGTGAGACGACGGATGACGATCACGATCACCGGTCGCAGGCGCAGCGTCTCCTGGATCGTCGCGGTCAGGTAGGCGTCCTCCCCGGCCCGGACCTCATCGCGCAGCCGCGCCAACTTGTCGGGGTGACGGACCAGGCGCTCGACCGCCCAGGCGAGCGCGGTCGCCGTCGTCTCGTGGCCGGCCACCAGGAGGGTGAGGAGCTCGTCGTGGATCTCGGCGTCGCTCATCGGCGAACCGTCCTCGTGCCGGGCGGCGACCAGCAGCGAGAGGATGTCGTCGCGCTCCTCCAGGTCGGCGGCGGCGCGCCGCTCGGCGATCTCACCGAGGATCAGCCGGGCCACCCGGTCGACGCGGCGGCGGAAGGGCGGGTAGGAGCGCAGCCGATCGGGCCCGAGGCCGAGGATCGGGACGATCATCCGCGGGTTGGTCAGCATGTCGAGGAAGTCGCGAAGCGCTGCGCGTAGCTCGTCGAGCCGTGCCCCGCCGTGCACGCCGAAGACGGTCTCGATGATGATCTCGAGCGTCATCACCTGCATCCGCGGGCGCAGCCGGTACGGCACGCCGGTGGGCCAGCTCTCGATCTCGCGCGCGGCGATCTCGCGCATCGTCGCCTCGTACCCGGCCATTCGCCTGCCGTGGAAAGACGGCAGCAGCAGCTTGCGCTGACTCATGTGCGCGGCCTCGTCGAGGGTCAGCAGCGAGTGCTCACCGAGCAACGGTCGCAGGACGTCGTTCCCCTCGCCGGCGTGGAAGACCTTCGGGTCACCGGTGAAGACCTGCTTGATCAGGTCGGGGTCGGCGACGACGACCCACTTGCCTTCGTAGGCGATTTCGAGGGTGAACATCGATCCGAGCCGGCGGCGGCTCTGGGAGAGGAGCCACTGCGCCTGCCGTGACCAGATCGCCGTCTGGATCGCGCGGTGCATGCGTGGGCGCGGCGGAAGCCCGCTTGGCGCAGACATGGCTCGACCCTACGCCCGTAGGGCGTGGCGGCGATGTGACGTTCATCGCACAAATCGGTGTCACGTCGATAGCCTCCCGGCGATGGGAGAGCTGCCTCGTCTGCCGGTGCTGTTCGAGCATCGCATCCTCAAGTGGGCCTGCGGGCTCTCACCGCGGGCCGGCCGCCTGCTCTTCGGCAAGCCGCCGACGATCGACGGCCAGACCCTCTCCTCCGAGACCCACGCGCTGCTGACCCTGGCGCGCTGGTCCGGCAGCAACGGCTTCTTCGACGGGCGCAGCGTCGCCGAGGCGCGCGCCACGTCGGCCCACGAGGCGCGGGTCAGCGCCCCCCGGCGACACCTCCGGATGGCCGAGGTGCGACCGCTCAGGATGCCCGGCCCGAACGGCACGATCCCCGCCCGCCTCTACGCCCCACAGTCTCCCGCGCCGGACGCGGCGGCGCCGCTCCTCGTCTATTACCACGGCGGCGGCTGGGTGATCGGCGACCTCGACATGTACGACGACCTCAGCCGGCTGATCGCCGCGGCGGCAGGGTGTCGCGTGCTCTCGGTCGACTATCGACTGGCGCCCGAGCACCCCTTCCCCCAACCGCTCGAAGACGCGTTCGCGGCGTTCGAGTGGGCGGCAGCCAACGCCGCGGGCCTCGGCGCGGATCCGCAGCGGATCGGCGTCGGCGGCGACTCCGCCGGCGGCAACATGGCGGCCGTCGTCTCCCAGATGGCGGTGGCGGGCGGCGGTGCCCGGCCCGCGATGCAGCTGCTCTTCTACCCGGTCACCGATTCCGCCGAGGACACCCGCTCGCGCCGGCTCTTCTCCGACGGCTTCATCCTCACCAAGGCCGACATGGACAAGTTCGAAGCGGCCTACCTGCCGCCCGGCGTCGACGCGTCGGACCAGCGGATCTCGATCCTCCAGTGCCCGGACCTGAAAGGCCTGCCCCCTGCCTACGTCGCCACCGCAGGCTTCGATCCCCTGCGCGACGAGGGCGAGGCCTACGCGCTGCGGATGCGCGAGTGCGGCGTGCGCGTCGCCCTGCGCCGCCACTCCGGCCTGATCCACACCTTCGTCAACCAGACGGCCGTGAACCGTGCAGCCCTCGGCGCGGTGCTCGAGGCCTGCGGCGCGGTCCGCCTCGGCCTCGCTGCCGCAGCGTTGTAGGCGACCGACCCCACCTCCCCACCCTGCCGCTCCCCGTGTGACGGAAGGCCGGCGGGGCTGCGGGTGCCGGGCTCGCGGTCGTCCTTTTGCCCGTCCACCGGGCCAAAAGGACGACCGCGGACGGAGGGGGCAGAGGCCGGCGCGCGGGCGGGCCGACGTCTCGGGGCCAGCCGGCGCGTCGGGGCCAGCCGGCGCGTCGGGGCCGCCGGGGCCTCAGGGCCGCCGGCGCCTCGGGGCGGACCGCCGGGGCGAGCCCGACGGCTCGCCGGGAGGTGCCGGGCAGGCCGTGACCTCCCGGCTGCCGCCGTGGTCGGGAGGGGAAGGTCACCAAGAGGACCGGATCACGGGAGGAAGGCGTGAGGGTCCGGCGCCTTCCGGCGCCCGGGTGGAGGGCGTATCCATCTGCGGTGTTCGGGGGCGTCGGTCAGGCGAGGCGCACGGAGCGTGGACTCTCCTGCCTTCTGTGACTCTCCGGCGCCTTCGTGCGTGTCCCGTCACGGCCCGATCCCTCGCTCGCTGAGTTGAGGGCGCCAGGGCGCCCTCAACTCAGCGAGCGTCCGGGGCCCCGGGTCCTGGCGGGGTCCGTCCCGCCTCGACGGCGCCCGCCAGCTGGCGGCCCGACCCCCCGACGCCCTCCGCTCGCAGCGCCAGCTCGAGCTCGAAGCGCGCGTCCGGGTCGTCGAGCTGGTCGCCGAGCAACTCACGTAGGCGGGCGATCCGATAGCGCGCGGTCTGCGGGTGGACGTGCATCGCGGTCGCCATCGCCACCGCGTTGCCGTCGTGGCGCAGGTGCGCGAGGGCCGTCTCCCGCATGCGCTCGCAGGCCTTCGGCGTGAGGTCGGCGAGCGCCGCCAGCCGCCGCGTCGCGATACGCCCGGCGAGGTCACGGGATTCGAAGAGGAGGAGGGCGGCGAGGTGATCGTCCACCCTGAGCAGCGAGCCATCGCCGACGCCGGAACGGAGGAGCGAGGAGGCGAGCGCCCACGACTCGGCGGCAGCTCCGGGCCCGACCGTCGGGCCGAGCGCGATGCGCGCCTCGGCCGCCGCGCGGGCGAGCGCCTCGGCGCGTCCCGGTCCCTCCGGATCGGGAAGCAGCACACACCCCTCGCCGCCGAGAACCGTGGTCAACGCCTCCGGCGGCAGGCGGCGGGCGACGCGGGCGAGCGCGTCCTCGGGACAGGCGAGCGCCGCCAGCCCGGCGGGCACGTCCCACCTCGCGGCGCGCGCCGCCGCCGTCAGGTCGGCAGCGTCGGCGGCCGGCTCGGCGAGCAGGAGCGCGACCAGCTCGCGCCGGCGGCGGCGCCGCAGGTCCTCGACCTCGGCCTGCGCCTGCGCATAGCCCTCGACCGAGTCGGCGGCGAGCTCGTCGATGTAGGCGAAGACCGCCTCGGCAAGCAAGGAGAGCGGCTCGGCCCCGACGTCGGCCCGGCGACAGGCGTCGGCGAAGCGGCGCCATGCCACCCGCGCGCCGATCCGATAGGCGGCCTGCAGCGAGTCGAGGGTGCGACCCGCGCGCTGCTCGCCGCGGCCGAGGGCGAGGTAGACCTCGCGGCCGGAGTCGCGGCCCGCGTCGGGATCGCGGATCAGCGCCACGAACTGGGCCAGCGCCTCTCCGACGCCGCGGCTGATGCCGCGCCCGAAGCGCCCGTCCAGCGGCCGCGCGTACTCGGGCACCTCACGCGCTATCGACTCGAGGATCTCGGCGCTGATCGCCTCGATCTCGCCTTCGATCAGGTCGGCGACCGGCGCGGGCAGGTCGCGCCACGGTTCGTCGTCGAGGGCTAGGCGGGTTTTTGGCATCTGGCTAACAAGTTCTGGGGTTATGAACTTGGCTCAGACGCTAATACATATCTCTCAAGTAGGCGTAACTTGATCTCCGATGGGTGAGATGACCAAATTCGAGAAGGCCGCCAACCTCGCCGGTGTCGTGGTGCCGTTCGTCGCGACCATCGTCGCGATCGCGCTCCTCCCCAGCAGCCTGGTAAGCCCCGGCGTCCTGGCGATCGCCGCCTTCATGTACCTGATCACCGCGATCGGGATCACGGTCGGCTTCCACCGCCTCCTCACCCACCGCTCCTTCCAGACCTCGAAGGCCCTCGAGTACACCTTCGCCGTGCTCGGCACGATGGCCGTCCAGGGTCCGGTCCTTTCCTGGGTCGCCGATCACCGTAAGCACCACGCCCACACCGACAAGGAGGGTGACCCACACAGTCCGCACGTCGGCCACGGTTCGGGACTGCGCGGGTTCTGGCACGCCCACACCGGCTGGCTGATGGAGACGCAGGGCCGCGCCGACTGGAAGAAATACGCCAAGGACCTCTACGAGGACGACGGCATGCGGTTCATCTCCCGTCACTTCGTCGCCCTGATCGTCATCAGCCTGCTGATCCCGGCGGCACTCGGTTACGCCATCACCGGCACCTGGGTCGGCGCACTCGCCGGCTTCCTCTGGGGCGGCCTCGTGCGGGTGTTCTTCGTCCACCACGTCACCTGGAGCGTCAACTCGGTGTGTCACTTCCTCGGCAAGCGGCGCTTCGACATCGACGATCACTCCACCAACGTCTTCTGGCTCTCACTCCCCTCCCTGGGCGAGTCCTGGCACCACAACCATCACGCGTTCCCGCGCTCGGCCGAACACGGTCTGAAGAAGTGGGAGCTCGACCCATCGGCGCTGATCATCGCCGGGATGGAGAAGGTGGGCCTGGCGCACAACGTCATCCGCATCTCACCCGAGCGCCAAGCCGAACTCACCCGCTAGCGCCGGGTGCCAGGGGCGCCGATCATGCAGCCAATTGGTTTATTGCATTGGCTTAATCGGTTAAACAGTGTGAAGGTCTGTATGACACACTCGCAGCTCTGCTCCTGAACTGGTTTGGACGAAAGGGATCTAGATGCCAAGCACCACGAACGTCCTTGACGAGGCCCGCGAGCTCGTCGAGCGACGCCTTGCCGAGCTCGACGAGGAGCGCCGCCGCCTCGAGCGCGCCCTCGCGGAGCTCGGTGGTAAAGCGAAACGGTCTCCTGGCCGCCCGCGTGGCAGCGCCTCTCGGACCAGCACCAAAGCCGCCACCGGCGCGCCGAAAAAACGTCGTCGTCGTCGCGGCGGCACCCGCGCCGACCAGGCCGTCGAGCTGATCACCTCGCAGCCGGGCATCAGTGCTTCCGACGTCGCCAAAACGATGAAGATCAAACCGAACTACCTGTACCGGGTGCTCGGCGATCTGGAGAAAGAGGGCCGGGTCAAAAAGGACGGCCGTCAGTACTACCCCGCCTGAGCCGAGAGCGCGCCGCGGGCGACACACCGGTACGCAATGGGCCCGGGGCGGGGCCCTTCAAGACACTCAGCACGAAGCGCGTCTTGAAGGGGCCCGCCCCGGGCCCGTTTTCGCAACCTAGATCAGGCCGAGCTGACTGACCGCGTCGCGCTCCTCCTGGAGCTCGAAGACGCTTTTCTCGATCCGCTCGCGCGAGAAGTCGGGGACCTCGAGGCCCTGGACCACCGACCACTCACCGCCGCTGCACTGACACGGCTGACCACAGATGATGCCCTCGCCGATCCCGTAGGAACCGTCGGACGGAACGCCCATCGAGACCCAGTCACCGTCCGGCGTGCCGAGCACCCAGTCGTGGATGTGGTCGATCGCCGCGTTGGCCGCCGAGGCGGCGCTTGACGCACCGCGGGCGTCGATGACCTCGGCACCGCGTTTGGCGACTCGCGGGATGTACTCGTCGGTGATCCAGGCTTCGTCGTCGACCTGGTCCCAGGCGCCCCGCCCGTCGACCTTCGCGTTCACCAGGTCCGGGTACTGGGTGGTCGAGTGATTGCCCCAGCTGGTCATGTTCGTCACCGAACTGACCGGCTTGCCGAGCTTGTTGGCCAGCTGGATCTTCGCCCGGTTGTGGTCGAGGCGCATCATCGCGGTGAAACGCTCGCGCGGGACGTCGGGCGCGTTCGACATCGCGATCAGGCAGTTGGTGTTGGCCGGGTTGCCGACCACCAGCACCTTGATGTCGTCGGCGGCGCCGGCGTTGATCGCTTCGCCCTGCGGCTTGAAGATGCCGCCGTTGGCCTCGAGCAGGTCGGAGCGCTCCATGCCCGGACCGCGCGGCCGCGCGCCGACCAGCAGGGCGACGCTGGTGCCCTCGAACGCCTTCTTCGGGTCGTCGAAGATGTCGACCCGGCTGAGCAGCGGGAAGGCGCAGTCGTCGAGCTCCATCGCGGTGCCCTCGGCAGCCTTGACCGCCTGCGGGACCTCAAGCAGGCTCAGCTCGACGGGAGTGTCGGGGCCGAGCATCTGACCGCTGGCGATGCGGAACAGGAGGGCGTAGCCGATCTGCCCGGCGGCGCCCGTAACGGTGACCTTCACGGGGGTGCTCACGTTTTTCTCCTCGGAATCGGAATTACGGCGACGGCTGGGAGCTCGTCCCACCCATCGCCCGCTGCAGGTTGTCGTCGATCGACGCCAGGAACTCCTGCGTGGTCTGGTACGCCTGATCGCCGCCGACGAGCAGCGCCAGGTCTTTGGTCATCTTGCCTTCTTCGACCGTCTCGATGCAGACGCGCTCGAGGGTCTGGGCGAACTCGCTGACCTCCGGCGTGCCGTCCATCCGGCCGCGGGCCATGAGGCCGCGCGTCCAGGCAAAGATCGAGGCGATCGGGTTGGTGGAGGTCGGCTTGCCCTGCTGATGCTGGCGGTAGTGACGGGTGACGGTGCCGTGCGCGGCCTCCGCCTCGACCGTCTTGCCGTCGGCGCTCATCAGCACGCTGGTCATCAGGCCGAGCGACCCGAACCCCTGGGCGACGGTGTCGGACTGCACGTCGCCGTCGTAGTTTTTGCAGGCCCACACGTAACCGCCCTCCCACTTCAGCGCGGAGGCGACCATGTCGTCGATCAGCCGGTGCTCGTAGGTGATCCCGGCGGCCTCGAAGTCGGCCTTGAACTCCGCCTCGTAGATCTCGGCGAAGAGGTCTTTGAAGCGGCCGTCGTACCGCTTCAGGATGGTGTTCTTGGTCGACATGTAGACCGGGTAACCGCGGTCGAGGCCATAACGCATCGAGGCGCGGGCGAAGTCACGGATCGACTCGTCGAGGTTGTACATCGACATCGCGATGCCGCCGCCGGGGAAGTCGTACACATCGAGCTCGATCGGCTCCGAACCGTCCTTCGGCGTGAAGGTCATGGTGAGCGTGCCCTCGCCAGGGACCACCAGGTCGGTGGCCCGATACTGGTCGCCGAAGGCGTGACGGCCGATCACGATCGGCTTCGTCCAGCCCGGCACCAGGCGCGGCACGTTGGCGATCACGATCGGCTCACGGAAGATGACGCCGCCGAGGATGTTGCGGATCGTCCCGTTCGGCGAGCGGTACATCTCCTTCAGGCCGAACTCCTCGACCCGCGCCTCGTCGGGCGTGATCGTCGCGCACTTGACGCCGACACCATGCTCCTTGATCGCGTTGGCGGCGTCGACCGTGATCTGGTCGTCGGTCGCATCACGCGTCTCGATCCCGAGGTCGAAGTACTTCAGATCGACATCGAGGTAGGGGAGGATCAGCTGCTCTTTGATGAAAGACCAGATGATCCGGGTCATCTCATCGCCGTCGAGCTCGACGACGGGGTTCTGAACCTTGATCTTCGTCATCGGCCGGCGACTCTATCTAGCTGGGACACTCGCCGCTTTGGCCGGCGAGCCGGCACAATCACGTACTCGATGGCAACCAGAGAGCACCCCACCTTCGGCAACCACTCCGTCGCCAACCAGCCGCCGCCGCTGGCCGACTACAACGTCTTCGAAGCCGACGCGGTGCTGGGCGAGGCGGTTGACCGCGAGGGCGCCGACTGGGCGCAGGAGCGGATCGCGGCGGTCGGCGAGTTCGCCGGCTCGGCGGAGGCGCAGGAGCTCGGGCGCCTCGCCAACGACAACGGCCCCAAGCTGAAGACCCACGACCGGTACGGCAACCGGGTCGACGAGGTGGAGTTCCACCCCGCCTGGCATGAGCTGCTGGGCACCGCGGTGGAACACGAACTGCACAGCTCCCCCTGGAGCGACCCGCGACCGGGCGCCCACGTCGCCCGCGGCGCCGCCTTCATGTGCATGTCGCAGGCCGAGGCGGGGATCGGCTGCCCGATCTCGATGACCTACTCGGTGATCCCGGCCCTGCGCGCGCAGCCGGAGCTGGCCGCCCGGTGGGAGCCGCACCTCCTCACCTCCTCCTACGACCCCCGCAACGCCCCCGCGCCGGACAAGCGCGGCGCCCTCGCCGGGATGGGGATGACCGAGAAGCAGGGCGGTACCGACGTGCGCGCCAACACCACTATCGCCCGCCCGGTGGACGGCGGCGGGCCCGGCGGCGAGTACGAGCTGACCGGGCACAAGTGGTTCATGTCGGCGCCGATGTGCGATGCCTTCCTCGTCCTCGCCCAGGCCGAGGGTGGCCTCTCCTGCTTCCTCTTCCCCCGCTGGACGCCGGACGGCGAGCGCAACCGCTTCCGCCTGCAACGACTGAAGGACAAGCTCGGCAACCGCTCCAATGCCTCCAGCGAGATCGAGTTCGACGCCGCCTCCGCGTGGCTCGTCGGCGAGGAGGGCGCGGGGGTGCCGACGATCATCGAGATGGTCAACCACACCCGCCTCGATTGTGTCCTTGGCAGCACCGTCAGCATGCGCCAAGGCGTCGCGCAGGCGATCCACCACGCCTCCAACCGCTCCGTCTTCGGCACCGTCCTGGTCGACCAGCCGCTGATGCAGAACGTCCTCGCCGACCTGGCGGTCGAGTCGGAGGCGGCGACGACCGCCGCGATGCGCCTCGCCCGCGCCTACGACGAGGCGATCGCCGGCGACGCCGAGGCCCAGAGCCTGAAGCGCGTCGCCAACGCGGTGCTCAAGTACTGGACGACCAAGCGCGCCCCGGTCCACGCCGGCGAGTGCCTCGAGTGCCTCGGCGGCAACGGTTACGTCGAGGAGTCCGGGATGCCGCGCCTCTTCCGCGAGAGCCCCCTCAACTCGATCTGGGAGGGCAGCGGCAACGTCCAGTGCCTCGACGTCCTCCGCGCGATGGTGAAGAGCCCCGCCTCGGTCGAGTCCTTCTTCGCCGAGGTGTCCGAGGGCGCCGCCGCCGAGCCGCGTCTCGCCGCCTTCGCCACCGCCCTCCGCGACGAACTCCCCGGCGACGTCGCCACGATCGAGACCCGCGCCCGTCGCGTGGTCGAGCGCATGGCCCTTGCCCTCCAGGCCTCCCTCCTGATCCGCCATGGCGACGAAGCGGTGGCCGACGCCTTCTGCGCGAGCCGCCTCGACGGTGATTGGGGACGGGCCTTCGGCACCTTGCCCGCGGGCCTCGACTACCGGCGGATCATCGACCGCCACCGCGCGGCGGTCTGAGCTCCGTCCGGTTGGGCGCGCGGGGTTCGCGGCCCCGCGGCCGTCCGAGTCGCGGCGCGGGTGCGCGTGGCGGTGAGAGCTGCGGCCGGGCGCCCTCCCGGGACCGCTCCGCTGTTCCTTATGCGCCTCATAGGCGCATAAGGAACAGCGGAAGGGGCGGGACCGTCAAGGAAGGGACGGGTGTGGTTTGTGGCCCCCGCGGCCGTCCGAGTTTGCGGTGCGGGCGCGCGTGGCGGCGCGACCCCGACCCCTGCGGCCGTCCGAGTTGCCGCCCGACCCCGACCCCCGCACCCGTCCGAGATGCGGCGCGGGGCGCGTGGCCGCGCGACCCCGGCCCCACACCCGTCCGAGCTGCCCCCCAACCCCGGCCCCCCACACCCGTCCGAGATGGTCCCGGGCGCCTCATGGCGCTCCTGGCAGGCTGTGAGCGCCATGAGGCGCCCGGGACGGAGGGGGTCGTGGGGAAGGCGGGCACGGGGGCGGGAGGGGGTCGTGGGGAAGACGACACAGGGACGGGAGGGGGTCGTGAAAAAGACGGGACAGGGATTGGGGGGAGGTCGGACTTCCGTGACGGGTCGGTGCGGGATAGGCCACGCCCCGCCCCGATCGGTCACGAAGACGCCGGGAACGTCACCCTTTCCGCAACCTTCGGTCTCTTTTCGGGCCTGGAAGGAGGGCCCGGGAACGCGTTCCGTACTTTGACCCTGCCATGGCAGGGTCAAAGTACGGAACGTGTCCGTGAGCGTTGGACAACACGGGAGGAGGCGTGGAGTTCCCTACGTCTCCGTGACGGGGTCCCTCCTCCGTGACGGTCCCGTGAGGGATCCGTCACACCTCCCGGCCCCCGGGGCCAGGATCGGGGGATCCGTGGGACCCTCCCGCCCCCGGACGCCGGGATCGGGGGGTCCTGGGACGCGCGTCACGGATCCGTGGGAGCGCCGTGTCCCTCGCGTGAGGGATCCGCCTCACTCGCCCGCACCCTCCCCCGGGGGCCCTCCGTGCTTCCCCCGCCCGCTCCCCGCACCCCCGGCCGTCTCGGCCACGGCCACAGCCTGCCAGGGCCGTGGACGAGACGGCCGCATCCCTCTCCGCCATGGGCGGCAGCTTGAGGGGGCCGGGGGCCTTCCCGGGCGGCAGCTTCCCCCAGGCTCCATCCCTCCCGGCGCCAACGCGGAAGGCCCCCACGCGAAGGGCCGGCCGCGCCCTGCGGACGGCTGCCCTACGCCCGGGGTTGGGCGTCCCTCAGGGCGCGGCCGACCTGCTCGATGGTGATCACGCCGCTCAGGCGACCGTCGGCGTCGACTGCCATCAGGGCGCCGAGGCGGCGGAGGTTCTGGTTCGAGAGCAGGGAGGTCAGGGGGGTGTCATCGCGGATGAAGAGGCCGCGATCGTGGTCGACGATTTCGGAGACTCGGGAGCCGGCGCGGGAGACCTCGGGGACCTCGTCGGCAGCTTCGCGGTTGAGGAGGCCGAGGAAGCGGTGGGCGGCATCGACAACCGGGAACCAGGGCCAACGATAACGGAGGAAGTACTCGTCGAGGGCCTGCTCGATCGAGAGGTCGCCGGGGATCGTGACCGGGTCGCGGTCCATCACGTCGGCGACCGAGATGGTGCCGATCTTGGAGTTCATCCGGGTCTGGATCGACGCGCCTTTGGCGGCGCCGTTGATCATCACCCCGACCAGCGCCAGCCAGACCCCGCCGAAGGTGCCGAGGATCGCGCCGGTCAGCGCCATGTAGACGCCCCCGGCGATGAAGACGTAGCCGAAGATGCGGCCGAGGTCGGCGGCGAACTTGGTCGCCGCGTTGCGGTCGCCGGTGAGCCGCCAGGCGATCGCCCGGGCGACGCGACCACCGTCCATCGGAAACGCCGGCAGCAGGTTGAAAACCAGGAGCAGCAGGTTGATCGAGGCGAGCCAGGCCATCACCGCGAGCACGCCGGAGGCACCGGAGGTCGACTCGATCAGCGCCGCGTGGCTGAACTCGCTCCACCCCCCGGCGGCGACACCCCCCACCATCAGGGCGACGAAGATCAGCGCCGTCACCGCCGGACCGGCGAGGGCGATCCGCGCTTCCACCCCCGGCGCGTCGGCTTCGCGGTCCATCCGCGCCATGCCGCCGAAGATCCAGAGCTGGATCGAGCTGATCCCGATCCCGTTACGGGTGGCGACCAGAGCGTGGCCGAGCTCGTGCAGGAGGATCGAGCCGAAGAAGCCGGCGGCGCTGGCGACGGCGAGGATGAACGGCGTGGTCGACCCCGCCGAGCTCCCCAGCAGTTCGTCGTAGAAGCTGGACATCCAGAAGATGACCAGGAAGAGGATCACGAACCAGGACCAGTCGACCGCGATGCGGATCCCGCGGATGTGGAACAAGGTGATCGAGCCGCCGCCCAACATGAAGTCAATGGTAAGCGGGTAGCGTCGCCGGCCACATGACCGATCACAGAGTTGACACACCCGCGCCAGGGGCCATCGGCGAGCCCGACCAGGCCTGGCTGCGGGCGCGGCTGGAGGAGCTCGAGCGCATCTACCGTCCCTCTGCATCCGAGGGGGAGCGGCGCGCCGCCGAGTGGCTCGTCGACCACTTCCGCGCGCTCGGTGCCGAGGCCCGGATCGAGGCGGCCGACGCGCACGGCACCTACTGGTGGCCGCTCGGGCTGGGCACCGCCCTCGGGACCCTCGGCGGCGTCGCCGCGCTGCGCGGCAGGCGTGCCACCGGTGCCGCCCTCGGCCTTCTCGGCGCCGCAGGCATCGCCTCCGACTTCCCGCCCCATCGACGCCGCCTGCGGGCGCTCCTCCCGCGCCGCACCACCTACAACGTCGTCTGCGAGATCGGCGATCCCGACGCGGCCCAGACAATCGTGATCAGCGGCCACCACGACTCCGCCCACTCCGGCCTCGTCTTCCACCCGGCGATCCCGCGGATCGCCGACCGCCTCGGCCTGATCGAGCGGGTCGACACCAGCCCGCCCCTGATGGCGCCGGTGATCGGCGGCCCGCTCCTCGTCGCCCTCGGGGCGCTCACCCGGATCAGGTCCCTGACCAGGCTGGGCACCGCGCTGGGGACCGTCGCCACCGCGGCGATGGTCGAGATCGGCTCCCGCAAGGTCGTCCCCGGCGCCAACGACAACGGCAGCGCGGTCGTCTCCCTGCTCGCGCTTTCCCGCCGACTCGCCGAGGCGCCCACCCCCGGCGTCCGCGTGATCCTCCTCTCGGCCGGCGCCGAGGAGTCCTTCAGCGAGGGCATGAAGGCCTTCGGCGAGCGCCACTTCGGGGAGCTCCCCACCGAGGGCACGCTCTTCCTCTGCTTCGAGGCGACCGGCTCACCGCACCTCCTGGTGCTGCGCGGTGAGGGCTTCCTGAAGATGTACGACTACCCGGCCCCGACGCTGGAGCTGCTCGACCGGACGGCGGCCGAGCTCGGCATCTGGCTCTATCCCAACCTGCGCCTGCACAACGGCACCGACGGCCTCGAGCCGCTGGCCGCGGGCTACGAAACGGCGGTGATCGCCGGCTGCGACGACCGCAAGCAGCCCGCCAACTACCACTGGCCGAACGACCGCGCGGAAAACGTCGACTTTGGCTCCGTAGCCAACGGAATCAGGCTCGCGGAGGCGGTCATCAGGCGCCGCTGCACAATGTGATGAATTAGGCGAATCCCGACTGCCTGGTCGGATTTCGGCTGTATAGCATCCGGCCTCGTGCCAAGCCACGACGTACTCGTCATAGGGGCCGGGCTCGCCGGCCAGCGGGCCGCCCTCGCAGCCGCAGAGCAGGGCGTTTCCGTGGGGATCGTTTCGAAGGTTCACCCCGTCCGCTCCCATTCAAACGCCGCTCAGGGCGGCATCAACGCGGCTCTCAACCCTGATGACACGTGGGAGTCCCACGCGTTCGACACCGTGAAGGGCTCCGATTACCTGGGCGACCAGGACGCGATCGAAGTCATGGCCCGTGAGGCCCCCGAAGAAATCCTCCACATGGAGCACCTCGGGGTCACCTTCCACCGCAACGAGGAAGGCAAGCTCGGGACCCGCGCGTTCGGCGGCGCCTCCGCCGCCCGCACGTACTACGTCGCCGACATCACCGGCCAGGCGATCATGCACGTGCTCTACGAGCAGCTGATGAAATATTCGGAGCAGATCACCCGCTACGAGGAGTGGTTCAGCTCCTCCCTGGCGATCGACGAGAACGGTGAGTGCTGCGGGGTCGTTACCCGCAACGTCGCCGACGGCTCGATGGAACTCTTCCAGGCCAAATCGGTGATCCTCGCGACCGGCGGCAGCGGCCAGATCTGGAAGCCGACCACCAACGCCCTGATCTGCACCGGCGACGGCATCGCGATGGCCTACCGGGTCGGCGCCAAGCTGATGGACATGGAGATGATCCAGTACCACCCGACCACGCTGGCGGGCAAGGGCTTCCTGATCACCGAGGGTGCCCGTGGTGAGGGCGCCCTGCTCCTGAACAAGAACGGCGAACGCTTCATGGAGAAGTACGCGCCGAACAAGATGGAGCTCGCCTCGCGCGACGTCGTCTCCCGCGCCGAGCAGACCGAGATCAACGAGGGCCGCGGCTTCCCCGACGGGACCGTCGCGCTCGACATCACCGTGGTGCCGAAAAAGCGCATCCACGAGGCGCTCCGCGAGATCGTCCTCGTCGGCCGTGACTTTGCCGGCGTCGACATCACCCGCGAACCGATCCACATCAAGCCGGGTAACCATTACACGATGGGCGGGGTCAAGACCGACGTCGAGGGCCGCACCGACATCCCCGGCCTCTACGCCGCGGGCGAGGTGGCCTGCGTCTCCGTCCACGGCGGCAACCGGCTCGGCGCCAACTCGCTGCTCGACACGCTGATCTTCGGCAAGCACTCCGGCCGCGACGCCGCGGCGCGGGCGCTGCGGACCGACTGGTCGAAGCCCTCCGGCAAGGTGCTGGAGGACGAGCAGGCGATGGTCGACGACATCAACGGCCGCGAGAAGGGCTCCGGCCGGCGCGTCTCGGAGATCAAGCTCGAGCTGGGCCAGACGATGGACGCGAAAGTCGCCGTGTTCCGCGACGAGGCGGGCATCACCGAAGCGCTGGAGACGGTGCGCCGCCTCAAGGAGGAGGCGAAGACCGCCTACATCGACGACCACGGTCAGGTCTTCAACCAGGACCTGATGGGCGCGATCGAGCTCGGCTACATGCTCGACTGCGCCGAGTGCTCCTGCATCGGCGCGCTGGAGCGCAAGGAGAGCCGCGGCGCCCAGTACCGCACCGATTACCCGGAGCGCAACGACGAGGAGTGGCTCAAACACATCAACCTCGAGAAGACCGAGGACGGCCCGGAGATCTCTTACTCAGAGGTCACGATCACCCAGTGGCAACCGGAAGCGAGGACGTACTGATGGCCGACTACACGATCAAAGTCAGGCGCTACCAGCCGGAGAGCGGCGATCCCGCGTACTGGGAGGAGTTCAACGTCGAGCTCGATCCCTCGCTGTCGGTCCTCGACGGCCTGCTGCAGGCCAAGGACCGCGACGACGGCTCGCTGGCGGTGCGCTGCTCCTGCCGGGCGGCGATCTGCGGCTCCTGCGGGATGAAGATCAACGGTAAGTCCGGGCTCGGCTGCCAGACCCAGATCGGCGAGGCCCAGGAGGCTGCCGACAAGAAGGCGTCGGCCGTCGGCGGCGAGTCCGAGGGCAACGTGATCGTGATCGAGCCGATGGGCAACCAGCCGGTGATCAAGGACCTGGTCACCGACATGGAGTCGACCCACTGGACCAAGTTCCGCCGCGTCACGCCCTGGCTCCTCCCCCACGGCGAGCCGCCCGAGCGCGAGTACATCGTCGAGCCGGAATCGATGGTCGACATCACCCAGTCGATGGCCTGCATCCAGTGCGGCGCCTGCGTCTCCTCCTGCCTCTCGATGGAAGCCGACCCGCTCTTCATCGGCCCGGCGGCCCTCGCCAAGGCCTACCGCTTCGTCGGCGACCCGCGCGACGCGGAGACCCTGGAGCGCCTCACCGACCTGGCCAAGGATCCGCACGGGATCTACGACTGCACGCACTGCTTCAGCTGCGTCGACGCCTGCCCCAAGGGCGTGGCGCCGATGGACCAGATCATGCGCCTGCGTCGCAAAGCCGGCGAGCACGGCATCGAGGACCCGAACTCCGGGCATGCCCACGAGATGGCCTTCGTCAACATCATCGAGAAGAAGGGCACCCTCGACGAGAGCCTCCTGCTGCAGGAGTCCTTCGCCCCCGGCGTCCTCGGCAAGCTGATGCCGTCGAAACGGGCGATCAAGGAAATGATCGGCTCCCTGCCGACCGCGATCCGTGGCATCAAGACCGGCAAGATGCGCTCGCTGCCGAAGCTGATCCCCGGCGTCCACCACAAGCTCCCGGGCGGTGCCCAGGACGACGTGAAGGCGATCTACAAGCGCGCCGAGGAGTCGAACATCGAATTCAACCTGTACATCAAGGGCGAGGAGGGCGACCAGGAGGCCGCCGTCGAGGAGCGCCTCGAGCCTGCCGCCGCCCCGGGAGCCGAGGAGGCCTCCAATGGCTGATCAGATCAAAGTCGCCTACTGGCCCGGCTGCGTCTCGCGCGGCTTCACGCCCGAGCTGCACGGCTCGATGGCGCTGGTCGCGCAGAAGCTCGGCATCGAGCTGGTCGAACTCGACCGCGCCAACTGCAGCGGCGCCGGCGTGATCGCCGAGCACAACCAGGAGCTCGCCGACACGCTGAACGCGCGCACCTTCGCGCTCGCCCAGCAGACCGGCCTCTCGATGATGAACATTTGCTCGACCTGCCAGGGCGCGCAGTCGGAGTGCCAGCAGCGCCTCGACGCCGACTCCGGCTACCGGGCGCACATCAACGAGGTGCTCTCCGGCCAGGGCCTCTCCTACGAGAAGTCGGCCGACGGCTCCTGGAACAACAAAAACTTCCTCTGGCTGCTGGTCGAGGATTATGGGCTCGACCGCCTCGCCGACCAGGTGAAGCGGCCGCTCTCCGGCCTCCGCGTCGGGCCCTTCTACGGCTGCTACATCGTGCGGCCGAAGGAGCGCCTCGGCTACGACAAGTACCCCGACCGCGACATCTACCTGGAGAAGGTCATCGAGGTCCTCGGCGGCCAGATCGTCGAGTACGACGGGGCACGCAAATGCTGCGGCTTCCCGGTCATCACGATGAACCGCGAGACCTCCCTGACCCAGGCGGGCACCCACGTCGGCGACGCGATCGACGCCGGCGCCGACTGCCTCGTCACCCCCTGCCCCCTCTGCCACCTGAACCTGGACATGCAGCAGCCGGAGGCGGCCAAGGTCGTCAACCGCGATCTCGGCCTCGCCGTCCTGCACCTCCCCCAACTGGTCGGCCTGGCCCTCGGCGCGACGCCGAAGGAACTGGGCATGAACAAGCACATCGCCTCGACCAAGTGGGTCGAGGAGCGCCTCACCGCGGTTCCCGCCTAGGGACCACGGGAGTTCGCGAGGCGGGGCCGTCGAGGCGACGAGCCCCTCGCACCTCGTGGGTTGATGGGCCGGAAACTCAAGCTGAGCTTGAGTTTCCGGCCCATCAACCGTGGCACCAGGCCAGCGCGGGATCCGAGGCGGCCCGCGACCCGCAGGCCGCATCCTCGGCCGGGCGTCCGAAGTGTGTCCTGGGACGGGAGACCGAGGGGACAAGCCGTCACACGGATAGGACAAAGTTCGACTTCCGTGAAGGTTTCGCCGGGGGTCGGATCCGGGACGTCGCCGTCGTGACGAAGACGCCGGGAACGTCACTCTTCGCGGCCTTCCGGGACCCGTTTCCGGCCCGGGATCCAGGAGCCCGAGACGCGCGGTCGACCTTACCCACCTAAAACGGGGGGTAAGGTCGACCGCGCGATCGCGACCCATGAGGAAGTCGGGAGGAACCGTGGAGTTCCCGGAGTCTTCCCGACGCGTCACGGACCCTCCACCGGTTTCATACCCGGCCGTCTCGGCCACGGCCACAGCCTGCCCGGGCAGTCACTGGTTATAAGAAACTGCGGGTTCTTTGGTCGGGAGTTTTTCGAACGCGAGATTGTGTTAATCCCGTGAACATTTGAAGCATTCTCGGCGCCTATCCCTCATACTTGACGCGCAGAGCATGAGCCCCGCGGTCGAGCAGATTCGTAAGACGGTCGAAGAGCGGATTCGTGAGTTGCGGCCCGTGATCGACGAGCTGGAGCAGCTCCAGGGCATCCTCTCCCTCCTCGAAGGCGAGGAGGTCACGCGCAAAGGCGAAGACGCCCCGTCCGACGGCCTCGCCGCCCTCCTGGCCCAGGCCGGCATCGACGCCGACGCGACCTCCCGCCAGCCGATTCGCCGCTCGCGCCGCGGTACCAAACCGGGCCGCGACGGCCGCGCCCCCCAGGGCGCCAACAAGCAGCTGATCATCGAAGCGGTGATGCAGGACCCCGGCGTCACCGCCACCGAAATCGCCGAGCGCACCGGCGTCAAGCGCACCGTCGTCTCCGCGACGATCAACCGCCTCAAGCGCAACGGCGAGCTCGAGCCCCTCGGCCAAGGCGTCCGCGTCCCCAGCGGCCGCCGCCTCGCCGCCCTCGCCCAGTAGCCGCGACGTCCGCGAGCGGCCCGGCGGTTGATTGCGGGCGTGGCGCCCGTCCGAGGTGCGGCGCGGGGGCGCGTAGCGCCCCGGCCCCGGCCTCCCACCGTCCGAGATGACGCGCGGCGGCGCGTGGCGCCGCGACCCCGGCGCCCCGGACCCGTCCGAGTTGCGTCCCGGGCGCCTCATGGCGGTCCTGGCAGGCTGTGACCGCCATGAGGCGCCCGGGACGGGAGGGGGTCGTGGGGAGGGCGGGTACAGGGACGGGAGGGGTTCGTAGGGAAGAGAGCACAGGGATGTGAGGGGGTCGTGGGGAGGCGGGCACGGGGACGGGAGGGGGTCGTGAAAAAGACGACACAGGGATGAGGGGAGACACAGGGACGTCACGAAGTAGGACCTCCGTGACGGGTCCGTGCGGGAGGGGCCACACCCCGCCCCGATCGGTGACGAGGATGCCGGGAACGTCACATTCTCGGGAGCCTTCGGTCTCTTTCCGGGCCTGGATCGGAGGGTCGAATACACGCTGCGTGTTTTGACCCCCCTATACGGTGGAAAACCCACGCAGCGCGTCCGTGACGGTTGGACAACACGGGAGGAGGCGTCTGGTTCCCTACGTCTTCGTGACGGGGTCGCTCCTCCGTGATGGATCCGTCACGGATCCGTGGCGCTCCCGTGGGTTTCCCGTGGGCCTTCCTCCACCGCTTTCATACCCGGCCGTCTCGGCCACGGCCACAGCCTGCCAGGGCCGTGGACGAGACGGCCGCATCCCTTGTCGCCACAGGCGCCAGCTCGAGGGGGTCGGGGGCCTTCGCCCACGGGCGACAGCCTGGGAAGGCCGCGGATCTGAGCGGGCGCCAGCCCGCGGGGTCCACCTGCCTTTCCCGCGGGCGGCAGCTTCAAGAGGTCCCATCCCTTCCCGGGCGACAGCTCGAGGGGGCCGGGCCCTTCCCCCCGGCGCCACCGGCCGCGCCACACCGGTTGATGGGCCGAAAACTCAACTATGTCTTGGGTTTTCGGCCCATCAACATCGGGGTCGGGAGGAAGTGTGGCGCGGATGAGGTCGGCTAGGCGAGCATCACCGGCAACAGGGCGTCTCTTCCCAGGGCCCGATCCTTACGGCGCGGAACTCGCGCGCCGGCGATCTAGCGTTGCAGGCGGGGCGAGCACGAGGTGGACCGTGATGGTCACGATCATGCCGGGCCACCAAATCGTCGAAAGTGGAACATCGCGGTGAGCGTGTGGACGGTTAGAGGCCGAGGACTTTGTAGATCACGGCTCCTGCGATCGACATCACACCGCCGGCTACGATCTTGTCCCACCTGGCGAGCCGAGCGTCGATCTTGTCGAACCGAACGTCGACCTCGTTCAGCCGTTCATTCAGTTGCTGTTTCGTGGCTACTTTCTCGAACCGTTCGTCCACCTTGTCGAAGCGGGCTTCGACCTTGTCTTCGAATCGCTCGAACCGGTCTTCAAATCGACCAACGCGATCGGAGAGATCGTCGATGCGCTTTTCGGTAGAGCTCGCCTCCATCACACTCACGGAGGGACTGTAGGAGGAGGGCCGCCCCCATGGGAAACGGAAGTGGAACCTTTGGGTTAAGACTCGAGGAGGCCGGCGCTCAGCGCCGACTCAGCAGCCAGCCGCGGTCGACCAGGAGCTCGGCCACCTGGACGGCGTTGGTGGCAGCACCCTTGCGGAGGTTGTCGCCGGCAACCCAGATGTTGAGGGTGCGCTCGTGGCTGGGGTCGCGCCGGATGCGACCGACGAGGACGTCGTCCTGGCCGGCGGCGTCGATGGCGAGGGGGTAATCGGCGGCAGCGGGGTTGTCGATGACCTGGACGCCGACGGATTCGGCGAGCAGGGACCGACAATCCTCGGGCGAAAGGTCCTCGCGCGTCTGCAGGTTGATCGACTCCGAGTGGCCGACGAAGACAGGGACGCGGGCGCAGGTGGCGGAGATGCCGACCTCCTCGCCGAAGCCGAGGATCTTGCGCGTCTCGGCCATCACCTTGCGCTCCTCGGTCGTGTAGTCGTCGCCGTCCTTGAAGCTCTCCACCTGAGGCAGCACGTTGAAGGCGATCTGACGCGGGTAGACCGCGGGCGCGGGCGGGTCTTCGTCGGCGAGGATCGCCCGCGCCTGGGCGCGCAACTCTTCGATCGCCTTCTGGCCGGTCCCGGAGACCGCCTGGTAGCTGGAGACGATCAGCCGCTCCAGCCCGACCGCGCGATGGATCGGCGCCAGCGCCATCAGCGCCGTCATCGTGGTGCAGTTCGGGTTGGCGACGATGCCCCGGTGGTTCTCGGCGGCCTCGTCGTTGACGCCCGCGACGACCAGCGGCACCTCGTCGTGCATGCGCCAGTAGGAAGTGTTGTCGACCACGGTCGCCCCCGCCTCGACGAAGCGCGGCGACCACTCGGCGCTGACCGCGCCACCCGGCGAGGACAACACCACGTCGATGCCCTGGATCGTCTCGGCGTTCAGCGGCTGCACGGTCAGCGTGCCGCCACCCCACTCCAGCTCCTTGCCCGCCGAGCGCTCCGACGCGTACCCCACCACCTCGCGCGCCGGGAAGCCGCGCTCGTGGAGCAGCCGCAGGATCGTCGACCCGACCGCACCGGTCGCGCCCATCACCCCGACTCTGTAGCCGTCGCCCGCCATCGCTGCAGGCGTGCTAGCCGGCGACCGTCGGCGCCTGGTCGGTGCCCGTCGCATCTTCCGGACGGACCGCGTCGGCGCCCAGCTCGAACGCCGCATGCAGGGCACGGACCGCGTCGACGACCCGATCCGCGCTGATGACGCAGGAGATCTTGATCGGCGACGTGGAGATCATCTCGATGTTGATCCCCTGCTCGCCAAGCGTCTGGAAGACTTTCGCCGCGACCCCGGGGTGCGAGCGCATCCCGGCGCCGACGATCGAGACCTTGCCGATCTGCTCTTCGGCCTTCACGCTCACCGCGACGTCGCCGAGCCTGTCGATCACCTCGCGCGCGACCGGCAGCTCATCGCGGTCGACGGTGAACGAGAGGTCGGCGAGCTGGTCGTCGCCCACCGGCTCGTTCTGGATGATCACGTCGACGTTGACGTTGGCGTCGGCGAGCGCGCTGAAGATCCGACCGGCCACGCCCGGCTCGTCGCGGAGGCCGGTCAGCGTGACGCGCGCCTCGGCGTCGGAATGGGTTACGGCGGTTACGAAAGGTTGCTCCATGGTCTCTTCCTCTGACACGACGAGGGTACCGTGACTGTCCTCGAAGCTGCTGCGGCAGTGGATCCGGACCCCGTGGTTGCGGGCGTACTCGACCGAGCGCAGCTGCAGCACGCGGGCGCCCGAGGCCGCCATCTCCAGCATCTCCTCAAAGGAGACGATCGGCAGCTTGCGGGCGTCGGCGACGAGGCGGGGGTCGGCCGAGTAGACCCCGCGAACGTCGGTGTAGATCTCGCAGACGCTGGCCCCCAGCGCCGCGGCGAGCGCCACCGCGGTGGTGTCGGAACCGCCCCGCCCCAGCGTGGTCACGTCACGGCTTTCGGTCGAAACCCCCTGGAAACCGGCGACGAGGACGATCCGGTCCTGCTCGAGGGCCTGGCGGATGCGGTCGGCGCGCACGTCGATGATCCGCGCCTTGGTGTGGGACGAATCGGTGACGATCCCCGCCTGCGACCCGGTCAGCGAGATCGCCTCGTGGCCCATGTCGTGGATCGCCATCGCACAGAGCGCGCAGGAGATCCGCTCACCGGTGGAGAGCAGCATGTCCATCTCGCGGGCCACCGGGCGATCGGAGATCTCGTGGGCCTGCTCGACCAGCTCGTCGGTCGTCTTGCCGCGCGCCGAGAGCACCGCGACGACGCGGTGACCGGCCTCGCGGGCGGCGACGATGCGGCCCGCCGCGCGCTTGATCTGCTCGGCGCCGGCGACCGAGGTCCCGCCGAACTTCATCACGACTATGTCCGCCGCCTGATCAGGCATGGAGTTGAGGATAGAGAGGACTCAGTTCCCGCCGAGGTTCCCGAGCATCGCCTGTTCGGCCATCCGAATCAGGCCGAGCCCGCTGTGGGGGCGCATATCGCTGGAGCGGACCCGGACGTGGGAGCCGTGCGGGCCGATCACCTCGACGATGGTGCAGACGTCGCCGATCTCGCAGTCGTCGCCGTAATCGGCCTCGATCGCTTCCATCTGCTCCGCCACGACTTTGCCGATCTTGCTCTGGTCGAGCATCAACGCCTCCTGTAGTTAGCCGGTTCCGGCTTGACGATAGCCGTCGCGTACCCCGCGATCGGCCATTTACGACTCCGTTACAGAGCCGAGGCTCCGCGTCCAATTAGATGTGGGATCGAATTGGACTACGTGCTGCTCGCCCTGCTCGGCCTCGCCGTCGGCACCTTCGGAACCCTGGTGGGGGCCGGGGGCGGCTTCATCCTCACCCCGGTCCTGCTGATCGTCTACCCGAACCTGACGCCCGCGCAGATCACCTCGATCAGCCTTCTCGTCGTCTTCTTCAACGCGCTCTCGGGCTCGATCGCCTACGCGCGGATGAGGCGGATCGACTACCGCTCCGGCCTGCGCTTCGCCGCGGCGGGCATCCCCGGCTCGATCCTCGGCGCGCTCGCCGTGCACCTGGTGCCGCGCCAGGTCTTCGACGCGATCATGGCAGTGGTGCTGGCGGTCCTCTCGGTAGCGGTGATCCGCCTGCGCCCGCACGCCGAGCGCTCGATCCCCCGTGGGGCGACGACGGCGCGCGAACTGACCGACGTGCACGGCGAGGTCTACCGCTATCGCGTGCCGCTCACCCGCGGCACCGTCTACAGCGCCGGGGTCGGCTTTCTCTCCAGCTTCCTCGGGATCGGCGGCGGCGTCATCCACGTCCCGCTGATGGCGGGCGCGCTCGGCTTCCCCACCCACATCGCCACCGCGACCTCGCACTTCGTCCTTGTCTGGATGTCGGGAACGGCGAGCGTGACGCACCTCGTCGGCGGCACGATCACGGTCGGCCACGGGCTGCGGCGGGCGGTCGCGCTCTCGATCGGGGTGCTGCCCGGTGCCCAGCTCGGCGCCCGCCTCTCGCGGCGCTTCACCGGACCGACGATCAGGAAGTTCCTCGGGATCGCCCTGCTCGGGCTGGCGGTGCGGCTTCTGATCTCAGCAGTCGGGTGAGCGCGCCAAGGAAGGCGCTCGCACTCCCCTTCTTCTTGCCCTTCGAGCTCTCTTCCGCGGCGGCCTTTTCTTCGGCTTCGACTTCTTCGCTCGACTTGAACAGCGTCGCGCTCAACGCCGGCATTTCCGCTTCGGCCGCGTAACCGGTCGGTTCGACCCCGAGCATCGTCGCCAGCGTCTTCAGCAGCGTGAAGTGGTTGGCGTATTCGGCTTCTTCGACCTTGCCGGGTTCGACGTAGGGGGAGATCATCAGCAGGCCGACCTTGCCCCCACCGCCGGTTTCGAGCACCGATTCTTCGGTGTACCTGGTGGTCGTGCCGGTCGTCGTTTCGGTTGCGGGTTCCGCGGTCGGCACTTTGGCGGTGGGGGTCGACGGGGTCGTGGCCGTCGGTGCTGGGGTGGTCGTCGGTGTGGCGGCGGCCGGGAGGTTCGGGTAGGCGGGCGCCAGGCAGCAGGCTTTCTGGTCGAGGTGTTCGCCCGCCTGTGGTGCCTGCGCCGAGGTGATCATGATCAGGCCGCCTTCTTCGTAGGCGGGCGAGGCCATGATCGCCGGCACCAGCGTCTTCAACTCCGCCGCGACCCCCTGGGCGCCTTTCGGCGCGCCCGGTTCACATTCGTATTCGCCACCGGAGTGACAGGCGTTGGGGAAGATCAACGACAGCGCCGGCGTCTTTTTCTTCGCCGAGAGGTCTTTCGACAGCAGTTCGAAGCCGACGTCGTGCTTTTCGCATTCGTCGCCCGCGGCGATCGGGCTGAAGTAGACGACCGGATTGCGCCAGGTCGCGTACTGGTCGCCGACGGTCGGGACCGTCGTGTCGGGCCCGCCGAGGGTGGGCTTGCGACAGCGCCACGGCTGGCCGATCGAGCCACCGTTTTCCATGTCCTGGACGTAGGCGCGCCAGGACAGTTCTTTTTCGGTCAGCAACGTCGGCAGAGATTTGACTTCTTCCCCGTACACACAGCCGTTGCCTTCCACCTGTTCGGCGACGGCAGAGACGGTACCCGGTGCGATCGCCGTGTAGTTGGGACAGTTGGCGGCCGTTTCCGGGGTCGGGCCCTGGCCGCTCAGCAGCGCGATCTCGTTGGCAAGGACCCCGTTCGTCACCCCGTAGTAGTTGGGCAGCAGCTCGCCCTTCTTCGGCAGCACGCGGGAGAGATAGGGCGCGCTCGAGGTGGCCCCGAAGGTTTCCTCGTAGCCGCCTTCGCCGAGCACGATCAGGAACGCGTGCTCGACTTCCGGCAGCGGCGCTTCTTCGCCTTCTTCGAGGAAGTTTTCTTCTTCCGCTTCCGGGTTGAAGGGGACGAGTTCCGGTTCTTCGGCCCCTTCCGGCAGCGGGCCTTCTTCGATCACTTCTTCGGGGAGCGGCGCTTCTTCGATGATTTCCGGACCCGCTTCTTCTTCCGGCGCGGCGGCGAGTTCCGGTTCTTCTTCGGCGACTTCTTCTTCTTCTGGTTCTTCGGCCGGGGGCGCTTCGACCGCGTGCTGGGGGTACTCCAGCAAGATCGTCGACAGGGGCGCCGAGGAGGCGATTTCACTCATCGCCGAGCCGAGGCCGACGCCGAGGGCGAGCATCCCGATCACCGCGATCGCGATCGCCGGCGGCGACGGCATCCAGGACCAGTTGCCGTCGCCCTTGCCCTCGCCCCCACCGCTCTCGCCTTTCTTGGGCTTGCCCGCCGCCGCCGCGGCGGCGGCCTTGCCCTTCGAGGTGACCGCCGCGACCGTCCCCGCCACCGCGGCGGGCAGCAGCCCCCGCCGGGCGCCGCAGTTCACGCAATAACGCTGGTCCGCGGCGAGCGGGGTGCCGCACTCGCGACAGCACGCGCGCGCGTGCCCGGTGTCGTCCCCGGCGGGCCCGGTCGGCCCGGGGGTCTGATCGTCGTTTCGGTCAGCCACGTTTGGAGCCGATTATGCGAAACGGGACGTGTCGGGGATGTAAAGATTTTGCATCGACGCGGATCCGCTCCAGGAGCGGCTTCGCGGCACTTATTCACAACTCTTAAACACGGCCGAAGCGGCGCCAACTGAAGATTGCCCGGTGAGTGCCGGTCCCGAGCGAACCGAGCCGGCAGCGCCGGCTCCCTCCGCGACTCCTCCGCCCCCGCAGGCGGACCTTGCGCAGACTCCTCCGCCCCCGCCGGCGGACCCTGCGCTGACGCCTTCCCCCACCCCGGCGGCCCCACCGGTGACGGCCTCGATGGCCAGCTTCGGCGGCCACGAATCGTGCCCCAACTGCGGCGCGCGGATGGCGGCCGACCAGCGCTACTGCCTCAACTGCGGCCAGCGCCGCGGCGACCCGCGCCTACCCTTCATGGACGCCGTCGTCTTCATGGAGTCGATGGGCGCGCCGACCGGCGGTGGCGGCGGCGCAACTCCCCCTCCCCCGCCCACCCGACAGCCCGACAAGGACGGCAGGTGGAACGCCAACGCGGCCTTGATCGCCGGCGTCGCGACGCTGGTGCTGGCGATCGGCGTCGGCTTCCTGATCGGCCGCTCCGGCCACGACAATTCGACCCAGTCGGCGGCCCCCCAGGTGATCAAGGTCGAAGGCGGCTCCGGTGGTGGCGGCGAAGAAACGGCCGAATCGGCAGCGCCCGAAGAATCGACCGGAGGCAACGAAAAGAGCGCCAAGTCGAAGGGCAAGACGAACGGCAAGTCGGCGATCAAGACCGAAAACACCGGCAAGGCGACCAAGAAAGCCGAAGCCAACGCCAAGGAAGGCGCGAACGGCCAGACCGAAGCTGTGGAAAACGTCCTCCACACCGAAAGCGGCGTCGAACTCGAAACCGAAGTCGAAGTCGGGGGCAAGTGCAAGCAGGGCACGGCCGGCTGCGAAGGCGAAGAATTCACCGGGAACTTCTTTGGCGAATGAGACTTCCGGGCTCGAAATCCAAGTCGACTGCCGGCGCGCGTAGATCGCCGCCGCCCGTCGGCGCGCCGCCGCCGAGCGCGCGCCCGACCGTCGCCTCGACCGCGCCCACCGTGCGCGCCGGCGGCCCGCCGCCCGGCAAATCGCTGGGCTCGGTCCAGGGGGAGGAGTTCGTCGTCGACCTCAAACGACGCCGGGAGCAGCTGGTCGCCCGCGTCGCCGAGCTCCAGTGGGACCTCGGCGGCCTCACCTACGAGATGGCGATCCGCAACAGCATCCGGGTCGAGGTCCTGGTCAAGCGCGCCGCCGAGCTCCAGGACGCCGACGCCGAACTCAACGAGGTCGAACGCATCCTCCGCATGGAAGAGTCCGCCACCGCCGGCTCCTGCCCCTCCTGTGGCGCCCCCCACTCGAGCGGCGCCACCTACTGCTGGCAGTGCGGCAAACCCTTGCTCGAGCAGGTCTCGGGCGACACCATCATGCGGCGCTAGCGCCTTCGCGCGAGCGCCTGGATTGTTGGGCGCCTTGGACGAACGCCGGACTTCGGTTGATTACCCGAACCGCCCCGTCACGTAATCACGCGTCCGCGGATCACGGGGGGCGCCGAAGATCTTCTCGGTTTCGTCGAACTCGATCAGCGTGCCGATCGGCTTCTCGCCGCGCGTCTCGAGGCTGAAGAAGGCGGTGCGGTCGGCGACGCGGGCGGCCTGCTGCATGTTGTGGGTGACGATGACGATCGTGAAACGGCCTTTGAGGCTGTGGATCAAGTCCTCGATCGCGCCGGTCGCGATCGGGTCGAGAGCCGAGGCGGGCTCGTCGAGAAGGAGGACGTCGGGTTCGATCGCGATCGCGCGGGCGATGCAGAGGCGCTGCTGCTGGCCGCCGGAGAGGCCCATGGCGGAGTCCTTGAGGCGGTCTTTGACCTCATCCCAGAGCGCCGCCCCGCGCAACGCTTTCTCGACCCGCTCCTTCAGCCCCGAGCGCATGCCGAGGTTCCGCGGCGCCCAGGCGATGTTGTCGAAGATCGACTTCGGGAAGGGGTTCGGTTTCTGGAAGACCATCCCGATCCGCCGGCGCACCTCGACCGTGTCCACGCCGGTGCCGTAGATGTCGTGGCCGTGGTAACGGATCTGCCCCTCGATGCGAAAGCCGGACACGGAATCGTTCATCCGGTTGAGGCTGCGCAGGAAGGTCGTCTTGCCACACCCGGACGGGCCGATCAGCGCCGTCACCTGGCCGCGGCGGACCCGCATCGAGACGTCGATCAGCGCCTGTTTCTTGCCGTAGAAGATGCCCACGCCGTCGGCCTCGAAGACCGACTCGGGGGCGACGTGGACGTGGCTCTCGGTGGCGCTCTCGGTCGCCGCCGGGGCGCCGATCACGCCGGGCAGCGGCTCGGTCCGGATCCGCACCCGACCGGGTGCCAGGGGGCGGCCGTTCGTACTCGGCTGGGCGTCGAAGGTCTGGTCGTCGATGCTCATCGGCTCATCTTTCTCTTGCTGCGGTTGAGGAGGGCACGCGAGCTGAGGCCGAGGGCGAGGATGATCGCGATCAGGATCAGCGAAAGGCCCCAGGCTTCGGTGAAACCTTCCGGGTTCGCTTCTTCCGACAACTGGAAGATACGCACCGGCACGTTCGGGATCTGCCCGAAGGGGTTGAGCTGGATGGAGTCGCCTTTGGCGAGCGAGTCGATCAGCAGAACCGGCGCGGTCTCGCCCGCGGCCCGGGCCACGGACAGGAGGGTCGCGGTGACGATGCCGCCAACGGCGGCCGGGAGGATGATCGTCAGGATGCTGCGCCACCGGGCCACCCCGAGCGCGTCGGCGGCTTCCCGCTGATGGGAGGGGACCAGGTTCAGCACCTCCTGCGTACCGCGGGCGATCAGCGGCACCTCGATGATCGCCAGCGCGATCGCCGCGGCGATGCCCGACTGCTTCTTGGTCGGCGCCACGATCAGGATGTAGATGAAGACGGCGATCAGAATCGACGGCAGGCCGTTCATCACGTCGAGGACGAGCTGGACCGGCCGCGTCCAGCGCCGCCCGGCGTACTCGGTGAGGAAGAGCGCGATCAGGACGCCGATCGGCATCGCGATCAGGGTCGCGATGGCGACGATCTCGAAGGTGCCGACGAGGTAAGGCCCGACCCCGGTCGGATAGCCGGTGGTGATGAAGGTCCAGCTGATCGCCTTGGCGCCGTGGGACACCACCGCCCAGATGACGATGACGAGCACCGCGACCGCCGCGACGGCGGCGGCGATGGCGAGGAACTGGATCACCCGGCTGACGAAATGGCGGCGGGACAGGTTGCCGGTGGCGACCAGCGGCTGGGTCGGGTCGAACTCCTTCTCGGCCCTGCGTCGGAAGAGGCTCATCGGGTGACTCCCGCGGCGTTCCCGAACCGGGAACCGATCCAGCTGGCGAGCAGGTTGGAAGTGACGCCGATGACGAGCAGCAACGCGGCGAGGTAGTAGAGCGAGGCGGTATGCATTTTGGAGACGGCGCTCGGAAACTGCAGCGCGATCAGGGACGCCATCGTGCCACCGGGCTCGAACAGCGAGAGGTGGGATTCGGTGGAGCCGCCGATCACCTGGGCGACCGCGATCGCCTCGCCGAGCGCGCGACCGAGGCCGAGCAGGCAGGCCGCGGTCATCCCCGACAGGGTGGTCGGCAGGACGACCCCCCGGATCACCTCCCAGCGGGTCGAGCCGAGCGCCGCGGCGCCGTCCTGGAGCTCGCGAGGCACCGCCATGAAGAGGTCACGGGAGACCGAGGCGATGATCGGGATCACCATGATCGTCAGGATCAGGCCCGCGTTGAAGACGCTGTTGCCGGTCGTCTGCGGAGGTCCGAACAGCGGGATGAAGCCGAACGTGTCGTGCAGGAACGGCTCGATCGTGCTGACCAGGACCGGGCCGAGGATGATCAGGCCCCAGAAGCCGAGGATCACGCTGGGGATCGCCGCCAGCATCTCGACCAGCGGCGAGACCACGTTGCGGACCGAGGTCGGTGCCAGCAGCGCCAGGAAGATGCCGATCGAGATCGCCACCGGGGCACCGATCAGCAGGGCCATCGCCGAGGTGATCAGGGTGCCGACGATGACCCCCTCGCCACCGAACTTTTCGAGCGGCGGCGCCCATTCGCTGCTGGTGATGAAGTCCAGCCCGAATTTCGAGATCGCCGGCTGGGCGCCTTCGATCACTTCCTTGGCGATCAGGACGATGACCAGCAGCGCGAGTAGGGCGGCTGCCGCGCAGATCAGGAACAACGCGAGGTCGCCGAAGCGGTCGGCGCGTTTGCGGGCGGGGCTCTGCCGGTTGGATCGCGCCAGTTTCAGCGACGCCGAGCCGGCGGGCGGGGTGGCGCTCATCGCCGCCAATGTAGAGGAGGGCGTCACCGATGGAGTCCGGCTCGCGGCGATTTTCACAGAATTGAAACAACTGATCGCAGGCCCAGAAGCGAAGCCGAAGAGACCGCGAACCCCACGTCGCCGTTGGCTCTCGTGGATGTAACGGTTTTGTTACAGAGTTGTGACAGTACTTGTTACCAATTTGTAACTGAACTTATTCACGAGAATGAAACAAAATCGAGTTTCGGGAGGGAGAACCTACGCGCCGATAATCCCACCCTTGTTGAAAGGACCACTTTTGATTCGCAATAGGTTGCTTGCAATCCTCATCGCGGTCGGAGGAACGGTTGGAGGCACGGCAGCCGTCTCGACCGCGAGCGCTTCGGCGGCCGGCCTGACCGGCGCGGGCTCGACCCTCGTCCAACCGCTGATGGCCAACTGGATCAACGGCTTCGAAATCAAAGAAGGCATCCCGGTCAAATACTCGGGCGTCGGCTCCGGCGAAGGCATCAAACAGGTCTCGGCCGGCACCGTCGACTTCGGCGCCTCCGATGCCCCGATGACCCCGGAACAGGCCGCAGGCTGCAACGGCTGCGTGACGATTCCGTGGGCCCTCTCGGCCACCGGTCTCGGGTTCAACATCCCGGGCGTGAAGAAACTGAACCTGAGTGGCAAGGTCATCGCCGGCATCTACTTCGGCACGATCACGAAGTGGAACGACCCGAAGATCGCGAAACTGAACCCGAAGGCGAAGCTGCCGAGCCTGACCATCACCCCGGTCTACCGCAGCGACGGCTCCGGTGACACCTACACGTTCACCCACTATCTGTCGAAGATCAGCCCCGCCTGGAAGTCAGAAGTCGGCTACGCCACCACCGTCGGCTTCAAAGCCGGTGTCGGTGCCAAAGGTAACTCGGGCATCACGGCCACGGTCGCCAAGACCCAGGGCGCGATCGGTTACATCTCCGCGTCCTACCTGATCGCCGCCGGCCTCGGCGCCGCCGCGGTCGAAAACACCGCCGGCAACTTCGAGCTGCCGAACCTCGAAAACATCGAGGAAGCTGCTGCGGTCGTGAAGTCGGCCAAGCCGAACAGCGGGATCGACATCACCAACCCGCCGAAGAAGGCCCCCAAGGCGTACCCGATCTCGACGTTCACCTACGCGATCGTGCCTCACAGCGCGCCGCAGAAGCAGTTCCTGCAGCAGTTCCTGAACTACGCGATCACGAAAGGTCAGGCCTACGGTGCCGCGCTCGACTTCGCGCCGCTCCCCAAGGTCGTCCTGAAGGCCGCGAAATCCGCGATCTCCTCGCTCTAAGCGATCAGACGCAAGCGCCGCAAGGCGCAGCAGTTCCCCGGCGCGGGGCCTTCGGGCTCCGCGCCGTTTTGTTGGTGGGCCGAAAACTCAAGCATGGCTTGAGTTTTCGGCCCACCAACAACGAGGTGTCACGGAAGTGCGACCTAGGCGAAGGCCTGGGAGGCGCGGCGGCGGAGGTCCGCGTTCAGCATCCCGGTGACCTGGCTCGGCGTCTCACCGGCCGATGGGACGGCCGCACCGATCAACCCGCTGGCGCGGAAGCCGAAGAGTGGGGCGACGAAGCCGAGATCGCGGATCTTGCGGACCAAGGCGACGGCGTCGCGGGTCTCGGCGTTGGGGCCGCAGAGGACGATCGCGGTCGGGTCGAGCGCGCCCAGGGCCCGCTCGAGGCGGGCGTCGCCAAGTTCATTGGAGAGGACGAGGACACGGAAGCCGGCGCGACGGAGGGCGAGGTCGAGCGCCTGGGTGTGGACCTCCTCGGCGTCGAGGCCCTTGCTCGAGTCGACGAGCAGGATCCCGGCCGGCCGCGACGCGGCGGCGGCGAGGCGGCGGGCGCCGTGCAGCCAGCCGGTCGCCCAGCGGGCGGCGAACTCGAGCTCGGCCTCGGCGCTGGGGTCGGCGGCAAGCTTGTCGACCGCGGGCAGCAGTAGCTCCTCCACCGTCCGCTCCAGCGGGCGCACCGCGAGGCTTTCCTCGATCGCGCGGTCGGCGGCGGCCTCGTCGAAGCTCTGGAACGCGGCGGTCAGCGAGTCGTCGCCGACCGGCGCCGCCTGGCGCTGACGGGCGAGCTCCACCGCGGAGGAGATGTTGCCGGTCTGGGCGAGCGCGTCCCGAAGGGTCTGCAGCTCGATCAGGTCGTAGTTGCGGTGGTTGCCGACCGTCCGCTTCGGCGTCGGGAAGCCATAGCGTCGCTCCCAACTACGCAGCGTGTTGGGGCTGACGCCGAGAACTTCGGCAGCGGCATTGGTACGGATACCCGGCATGTGTGGCGAGATCTTTACAGCGAATCGACAGGTTTACGGCAGTTATCGGCAAATTTGCCGAAACCGTTAGCGATCTTGCAAGCCGCCGACGCCTACCGGCTGGCCCACCGCGCGCGCTCGCCACATCGCCGCGTCGGCTTTGTGGAGGAGCTGGTCGGCGTCCGCCCCGTGGTCGGGACAGGCGACGACGCCTGCCGTGACCGCGATCCGCAGCCCGCCGGCCTGCTCCAGCTCGTCGAGTAGGCGGAGCAGCCGCTCGCACATCTGCATTCCTTCGACCGTGCGCAGGTTCGGGGCGAGAACGCAGACCGCCTGCTCCTCGAGCCGGAAGGCTTCGTCGACGATGCGGATGCTGTCGCGCAACGCCGCGGAGACGATCGCCAGCGCCATCTCGGCGTCCACCCCATCCTTGGTGTCAGGCCCGGAGGTGTCGAAGACGGCAAGGCCGAAGGGGTGGCCGTAGCGGCGGTTCGTCTCGATCAGCTGGTCGAGACGGCGGCGCATGTGGCCGGGCCGGTAGAGGCTCGGCAGCTCTTCGCGCGGCGAGCGGAGAAAATCGACCGAGCTGCCCGCCCGACCCTCGTCGCGGACGGTCTCGTAAGCAGCTTCGACCGCCGTGGCGGTGACCTCGCCGAAGTCCTCGGCCAGCCGCTCGGCCGCGGCGGCGAACTTCACCCCCACTTCGTCGCCGAGCTCCTCGCGCAGGGTGCCGAGCAGCGATGCGTGCCGTTCGGCAACCTCGATCGCCATCCGGCCGGGCCGGTCAAGGCGCCCACCAGGATCCTGCGTCCGGCCGCTCGCATCATCTGAAGTTCCCGCCACGCCGGCAGACTGCCGAACCGACCGGACAGCGATTTGGCACCCACCCGCAATTTGCGGATTGACGTCCGTCCAATTTCCGACCCGTATTTTTTGGGCCTGATAGCCGGAGCACCGCCAGATGATCGCTCCCGCGGGCTCGTGGCGCGAGGAGGCCGGCACCTGGAGAGGATGTGCCTCGCCCCGGCCGGCGCCTCAAGAAAGAGACGCAGCCTCGCCGGCCGCGGCGCTCGCACTTTGCCGTAACAGGCACGGCAATGTGCGAACGCGGAGGGGCGCTGCGGGCCGGCACCCCCGAAGGGATGAGGCCTGGGAAAGCTGATGCCCGAAAAGGGATGAGGCCTCGAGAAGCTGCCGCCCGTGGGGAAGGGGCCCCGGCCCCCGCAGGCTGTCGCCCGTGAGGGAAGGGGATGCGGGGCCCCTGAAGCTGTCGCCCGCCGGGGAAGGGGATGCGGCCCCCTCGAGCTGTCGCCCGTGGACGAAAGGCCCCGACCCCTCGAGCTGTCGCCCGGAGGGAAAGGGATGCGGCCGTCTCGTCCACGGCCCTGGCAGGCTGTGGCCGTGGCCGAGACGGCCGGGTATGAAAGCGGTGGAGGAAGGCCCACGGGAAACCCACGGGAGCACCACTGATCCGTGACGGGACCGTCACGGAAGGGAGACCCCGTCACGGAGACGTAGGGAACTCCACGCCTCCTCCCGTGTTGTCCAACCGTCACGGACACGTTCCGTACTTTGACCCTGCCATGGCATGGTCAAAGTACGGAACGCGTTCCCGGGCCCTCTTTTCCGGCCCGGGAACGGACCGAAGGTTGCGGAAAGGGTGACGTTCCCGGCGTCTTCGTGACCGATCGGGGTGGGGTGTGGCCCCTCCCGCACGGACCCGTCACGGAAGTCCTACCTCGTGCCATCCCTGTCCCGCCTTTTTCATGACCCCTCCCGTCCCTGCCTCTCCCCTCGTCCCTGTGTCGTCTTTTTCACGACCCCCTCCCCACGACCCCCTACCGTCCCGGGCGCCTCATGGCGCTCACAGCCTGCCAGGAGCGCCATGAGGCGCCCGGGACGCATCTCGGACGGGTGCGGGGGTCGGGGTCGGGGGCCACGCTCGCCCGGGACGCACCTCGGACGGGTGTGCGGCCCGGGGTCGGGCCTCCACGCACCCCGGGCCGCACCTCGGACGGCCGCGGTGGTCGGGGTCGCGCGGCAACTCGGACGGGTGCGGGCCGCGGGTCGGTCGTCCTTACCCACCTATAGCGCCGGTCAGGACGACCGCGGAAATCAACTCACCTAGCCGAGGCTGCGACGCCCCGCGAGCGCCTTCCCCAGCGTCACCTCGTCAGCGTGCTCGAGGTCGGCGCCGACCGGCAGCCCGCTCGCCAGCCGCGTCACGGAGATGTGCGGGCCGCGCAGTAGTTCGGCGATGTAGAGCGCGGTCGCCTCGCCGGTGGTGGTCGGGTTGGTGGCGAGGACGACCTCGCTGATGCCGCCGGCCTGTACCCGGCGCAGGAGCTCGGCGATCTTCAGGTCCTCGGCGTCGATCCCATCGATCGGCGAGAGCGCTCCGCCGAGCACGTGGTAGAGGCCGCGGTATTCATGCGTGCGCTCGATCGGGATCACGTCGCCGGGCTCCTCGACCACGCAGATCGTCGCCCGATCGCGCGACTCGTCGGCGCAGATTCGGCAGAGCGGTCCCTCGGCGAGGTTGAAGCACTGTTCGCAGAGTCCGACCTTCTCCTTGACTTCGCGAATCGCGTCGCCGAGGGCGAACGCCTCCTCGTCGGGCGCGCGCAGCAGGTGGAAGGCGAGCCGCTGCGCGGTCCGCTGCCCGATCCCGGGTAGGCGCGAGAGCTCGGCGACCAGGCGCGCGAGCGGTGCCGGGCCCTCGGTACTCAAGCGGTCGTCTCCGTCGAGCGGCGGATGCTCAACCGCCGAGCATCCCGCCGAGGCCGCCGCCCAGCCCGCCGGTCACGTCGCCCATCTTCGACCCGGCCAGGTCCTGCGCCGCGCGCAGCCCCTCGTTGACCGCCGCCTGCACCATCTCCTGGAGCATCTCGACGTCCTCCGGGTCGACCGCTTCAGGGTCGATCGTGATCTGGCGCAGCGACAGGTCGCCGCCCACGGTCACCTTGACCATGCCGCCGCCGGCGCTCGCCTCGACGGTTTCGTCTTTCAGCTTCTCCTGGGCCTCCAGCATCTGCGCCTGCATCTGCTGTGCCTGTTTCATCAGGGCGTTCACGTCGAACCCCCCGGGGCCTCCTCGTGCCACCTAACTGACCTCCTCCGCGTCGAACTCGCTCTTCAGCCGATCCAGCAACTCATCCTCGTCGATCCGGTCGCTGCCCGGCGCCGGGGTGTCGGGGGGTGGCGGCGCGGCGGCCGCGGCCTCCTCGTCAAGCATCAGGTAGCGCGGCGCGACCCCTTCTCCGGTGACCGCTTCGAATGCCTCGATCAGCGCCTGTCGACGATCGGGCGACTCCGCCTTGCGTTTGTTGAAGGGCTGGTCGGGCTGGAAGCCGATCGCCAGCCCCTCGTCGTCGAAGGCCACCGGGCGCGCCCCGTCGAAGGTCGCCGCCAGGGCGGGCGCCTTCTCGGCGAGCTTGTCGAGGACCGAGGGCCAGATGCGGATCACCTGGGCCAGGTCCTGGGCCTCCGCGGGTGACGGTGACGGAGGAGCGCCGGCCGCGGGCCCCATGGCGCCGGCCTCCTCCTCCGGCGCGCCACCCCCGGCAGGTGCATCTGCGGGCACGGCGGCGGTCCCCGGCGCCTGCGGCTGGGCCGCGGAGGCTTGGGCGGGAGCGGACTCGGGCGCCTGCCGCTGCGGCTCGGGCGGCTGAGTGGCAGCGGGATCGGGAGCCTCCGATCCTCGGGCGGGCGGCTGGGCGGCGGCGGGATCGGGAGCGCGCAGCTCTGTCCCGGACGGCTGGGCGGCAGCGGGCTCCGCAGCCTCCGATCTCGGGGCGGGCGGCTGGGCGGCGGCGGGATCGGGACTCGCCGATCCTCGGGCGGGCGACGAGACGGCGGCGGGATCGGGCGACTGGATCGCGGAGTGCTCCGGCGCGGACGCCTGCGGTTCGGGCGGCGACGGATGGGGCGTCGTCGGGGTGGGCTCGGGCGGGCGGCTCGGGGCCGGCGGCGGCAGGATCGGGGTCGGCGGGGGCCCGCCGCCCGCCAACTGCTCTTCGAGCTTCTCGATCCGGCGCAGCAGGCCCTCGGTAGTCGGGTCGAGGTCGGGGCGGGCGGCTTTCAGCAGCGCGATCTCGACCGCCATGCGAGCGTCGTCTCCCTCGCGGACCGCGGTCAGGGCCGCGGCCAGCTCGTCGATCGTGCGAACCAGGGTGGCGGCACCGACGGCGCTCGCCTGTCGGGAGATCCGCTGCGTGTCCGTTGCGGTCACGACGAAGGTCGTCGGCACCTCACCCGTCGTCTGGGTGACCAACAGGTGGCGCAGGTGAGCGAGCAGATCGCGCGCGAACTGGGACGGATCACGTCCCGATTGCGCCATCTTCTCGACTCCGAGAAGGACTGCCTTCGGGTCGGAGGCGACCACCGCGTCGACCGCTTCGAAGAGCAAGTCGGCGTCGGCCGCACCGAGCATCTCCAGCACGTCGGCGAGCCCGACCGTCTCGCCACCGAAGGCGACCAGCTGGTCAAGCGTCCCGAGAGCGTCACGGAAGCTGCCCTGGGCGGAGCGGGCGATCATCGCCACCGCCCCGTCCTCGACCTGGATCGACTCCTGCGCGGCCACCCGGTTCAGCACCTCGGAGATCTGCTCGAGGCTCGGCCGCTGGAAGTCGAAGCGCTGGCAGCGGTCTGCGATCGTCGCCATCACCTTGTGCGACTCGGTGGTGGCGAGGACGAAGACGGTGCGCGGCGGCGGCTCCTCCAGCGTCTTCAGGAACGCGTTCCATGCCTCTTTCGTGAGCATGTGCGCCTCATCGAGGATGTAGACCTTCCAGTGGCCGCCGGCGGGCGCGTAGGCGACCCGCTCGCGCAGATCGCGAACGTCGTCGACCGAGCGGTTCGAGGCGGCATCCATCTCGATCACGTCGATCGAGGTCCCCGCCGCGATCGTCACGCACGATTGGCATTCGCCGCACGGCGTCACCGTCGGACCGCCCCGTTCGCAGTTCAGCGAGCGAGCAAGGATCTTCGCCATCGACGTCTTGCCGGTCCCGCGCGAGCCGACGAACAGGTACGCGTGGTGGACCTTGTCCCGCTCGACCGCGTTGCGCAGCGTGCGGACGACGTGGGTCTGCCCGACCACCTCGTCGAAGGATCCGGGGCGGTGGCGGCGGTAAAGGGACGTGGACTCGGTGCTCATAAAGGGCGTCCAGCCAGTGTATCCACGCCTCGCGGGGCGGCCTTCAGGCCCGCTCGGTAGGTTGCCCGCCGTGCCACCGAGGCTCTCCAGATGGCTCGTCCCCGCCGCCTGGGTGGCCGGGGTCACCGCCGTCCTCCTGCTGATCTTCCCGGTCGGCTTCCCCAATTACGACACGATCTACGCACTTGTCTGGGGACGGGAACTGGCGCACGGGATCAGCCCCGACTACGGCGCGGCGCTGCCCCCCACGCCGCATCCGCTGACCGACTTCATCGGCCTGGTCGCCTCGCCGTTCGGGGAAGCGCCGATCACCGTGATCATGGTCCTCGCCTACGCCTCGCTGGGACTGATCGCGTACTTCGTCTACAGACTGGGCACGGTCTGGTTCGACAAATGGGTCGGCATCCTCGCCGCGGTGATCGTCCTCACCCGGGCGCCCTTCCTCTCCAACGGCCTGCGCGCCTACGTCGACCTCCCCTACATCGCCCTCTGCCTCGGCGCCCTTTACATCGAGGCGCGAAAGCCCCGGGCAGGATGGCCGGTCCTCGCCCTCCTCATCCCGGCGGGCCTCCTGCGCCCCGAGGCCTGGGGCTTCGCGATCGTCTACTGGTTGTGGCTGGCGTTCGACGTCCGGCGTGCACATCCCGACACAGGCTCACCGTCGACGGGCCGAAAGCTCAAGCATGACTTGAGTTTTCGGCCCACCAACACGGGGTTCCGACGGATCTGGGACGCCTTTGGGTGGGAAATCGGATGGCGTGGCGAGCGTGGGACGGCCGAGCTCGCCTGGCTCGGGCTGTTGGCGCTCGGCGGGCTGATCATCTGGGTGCTCTTCGACGCGATCACCACCGGCAACCCGCTCTACTCGCTGACCGGCACGCAGGAAACCGTCGAAAGCCTCAAACGGCAGACGGGGCCGGTCGACCTCGTCCTCTACGGGCCGCGCCGGCTCGGCGAAGTAATGCAGTGGCCGGGGATGATCGGCGGCTTCGGCGGCCTCGTACTCGGCATCTGCCTGCTGCGCCGCCGCTCCGCGCTCGGCTTCGCCGCCGTCGTCCTCGCCCTACTCGGCTTCGCCTTCCTCGCCGCGGCGGGCCTGGCGATCATCGCCCGCTACACGATGCTGGCAGGCGCGATCCTCTCGATCTTCTTCGCCCTCGCCCTGCTCGGCTGGCGCTTCATCGACCGCGGCAACCCGTGGCGCCGCCGCTGGCAGATCTTCGCCGGGATCGTCCTCGCCATGGTCCTGATCTGGCTCCCGAACCAGTGGAACCTCGACCGCCAGGTCCACACCGACCTCACCAACCAGGGCAAGATCGAGAACGACCTCTCCGCCCTGGTCGACGAAGGCGCCTTCTCGCCGGACTGCGGGCCGATCGCGGTGCCGAACCACCGCGCCGTGCCGCGCCTCGCCTTCGGCCTCGACGTCCGGCCCACCGACATCGTCAGCGCCAGCGAGGCGGTGTCAGGCGAAGAAAAGGAAAAGCTCGCCGAAATCGGCTACTTCGTCGAACCCGCAAGCCCGTTCGTGATCCACAACTACATCCTCGACCCGAACGACAAGACGAAGTTCAAGAACCTGCACCCGCCCGAAGGCTTCCACGAGGTCGCCCGCAACGACAGCTGGGTCGTCTACAGCCGCTGCGGGGGTTGAGGGGACGGGTGTCGTTCGCGGCCGGGGCGGGCGTCCGAGTCGCGCCCCGACCCCGGCCGCCCGTCCGAGGTGCGGCGCGACCCGCGGCCGGGGCGGGCGTCCGCGGTGCGATGCGGGTTCGGCCGGAGCGGGCGTCCGCGGTGCGATGCGGGTTCGGCCGAGGCGGCCGTCCGAGATGCCGCCCGACCCCGACCCCTCCGCCCGTCCGAGGTGCGTCCTGGGGCTCCTCGCCCCCGCGGTCGTCCCTACCCACCCATAGCGCCGGTTAGGACGACCGCACCCGGGGGCTCAGCCGGCGTGCTCGGCGGCGTCGATCGCGGCGTGGGTCGACGCGGCGAGTTCCGGGTCGAGGAGGTCGACGGCGGGCGGCAGCTCGACATGGAGGTCGTCGGCGGGGTCGATCCGGGCTCGCAGTGGGCCTGCCGAGCGGGAGCCGAGCACGTGACCGCCGCGACGTCGGGCGGTGTCGACGAAGTGCAGGTGGTATCCCGCCACCTCGATGCCCTCCACGTAGGCGGGGAAGCGGAAGCCCACCATCGAGCCGTCGACGTCGGCGAGCTCGAAGACGTGCTGGTCGGCCACCACCTCGTCGAGCGGCCGGTACGGTGGCTCCTGGCGCGGCACCGAGCGGGCCCGCACCGTCTCGAAGCGGCCGTCGAGGCGCACCGCGAAGGAGGTCGCGCGGTCCGGCGCCAATTCGTCCAGCGCCGCCAGGATCGCCACGTGGTCGAGCCCCGCCGGGACCTCCGCCTCGACCGTCGGCGCAAAGCGCGCCACCACCGCGAACGGCGTGCGCTCTCCCGGCCCGACCACCGTCACGTCCCCGTCCACGTCCGCCCGCAGGAACGCGCCGTCGATCGCGATCATCTCCCCGTCCAGCCCGTTCAGCGTCCCCAGCCCGAGGTCGCCCCGCGCTGCGAGCTCGGCAAAGGTCAGGTCACCGTCGAAGGAGCCGTCGAGCAGCGCCCCGATCGTCGAAGCCTGGAAGAGGACGTGCGGCGCCCGCTCGGCGTGGAGGTCGGCGTGCCGCAGCGACTCGACGTGGAGGGATCGGATCCAGCGCTCGTCCAGCACCCGCGGCAGTCTGCCGGCAGGGGTGAAAAAGTGGACCGTGCACCCGCCTTCGAAATCTGGTCACCGGGCGTGTCCGTCGTTTATGGCTCGGGTCGGGCTTCCCTGCGGCACCCGCGGCATCCGCTTAAGGCTGCTTCCTTCCGGACCTGACCTGGTTCGCGTGCCCACGTCGCGCAGGACCCGGCCGTCAACGCCGCCGCGACGCACTGACCCCGACGGTCAGTCCCTCGGAACGGTAGTCGGCCCCGCTAGAGCGGATTGCGGGTTATAGGGCACCGCTGATTCCCCGCCTAGCACGGTCCGTTGTCAAGCCTACCTTGCCGCCGCAGGATCGCGCCGCTTGATCGACGTAGCCACCTCATCGTTTTTCGCGATCGTCGTCGCCGCGGTCGGCGCGGCGATGCTCTCGGCCCTCGTCTTCCCCTTCGTCGGACTGACGCTGCGGCGCCACGGGGAGGCCAACCGCGAACCCCACATCGAGGAGCGCGGCCCGGATGCGGGCTCCCCTCCGCTCGGAGGAGAGCCCGTCGTCCGGCCGCGGCCGGCGGCCTGAGCCGCCGGGTGTCAACTATCTGCGGACCAGCTTCAGCGACTTGTAGATCGTCGCCTTGGCCTTGCCGACCCGGACCGTCTCCTTGAAGAGGAGCCGGCCCTTCGACCCGACGGCCTTGCGGGCGGTGGGCTTGACCACCAGGGCGAAGCTCTTCAGCTTGCCCTGCTTGACCCGCGCACGGCGGGCCGCGGTGGCCTGCTTGCTCCGGTTCAGCATGCCCTGCAGCGAGAGCGTGCAGGTGGCGCCAACCTTGGCCGGACATTTGGCCTTGACCGTGAGGCGATTGCCCGACAACGTCGCCGCGCCGACCAGACCCGACGATTTCATCAGGCTCTCGAGCTTGGCGTTGGAGATGGTGCCACCGGCACCGCCACCGCCGCCATTGGCGCCGGCGCCTCCGTTCGCTCCGTTGCCACCGCTGCCACCGTTGGCTCCGTTGCCACCGTTGGCCCCGTTGTTGCCGCCCGGGGTTTCCGCGGCGTCGGGACCGGTGACGATCACGTTGTCGAAGCGGGCGGTCGTTTCTCCGAGCAACCCGATCGAGGCGACGGTCGAGGTGTCCGCCGTTTCGACCTGGACGACATAGCTGTGACCGGCGGTCAACGAGACACCACCCGATTTGGTACCGAAAGGAACTTCGCCTTCGATCGTCTCGGTGATCGCTTTCTGTTTCGTGTTGGTCGTTTTGTCGACCAGGTAGGCCGTGTAGGTGAACTGCGGGGTCAGCGGGAGGAGGCCGCCGGGTTCAAACGATCGCGCCAACGACAGCGACCCGTTGCCGCTGCCAACGGCCGTGAACGCCGGAGACTCAGCCGTCAGTTCCGCCTGAAACAGGCCAAGCAGGTTGAGCGTAACGTTGGTTTTGACGGCGTAGGACCCCGCCGGCGCCCCGGCGCTGCCGTCGTACCCGGCGTCGTTGGTGCAGAGAATTTCGATCAACGTCAACGCTTTGCACGATTTTTCGGGGGACGCAGCGACTTTCCACCCTTCCGCGCTTCCGGTAAACGTGCTGCCTCCGCCCGGATAGGAGGCTGCAGACGCCTGGCCGACAGCGAGAACAAGTAGGGCCGCTCCCGACACGCACCCCAGCAAGACTGCCTGGCGTATGCGACTCCTGAGCGAAATAGACACGGTGCTCCTTTCGTAACGTCAATAAAATGCAGCAATCTCCTTTCGGCTTCTACGCCGATTACTTAAAATTCTCAACCCACATACCTAGTTTTCTGGACGCTTATCCGAAGCCGCCGCCCAGCCTCGGGCACGGCTCGCCGATCCGACCGCCCTGGCCCCCATCGGCGTAAACTGCCCGCTCCCGGGCGCGTAGCTCAGTGGGAGAGCGCTCGCTTCACACGCGAGAGGTCGCTGGTTCGAAACCAGCCGTGCCCATGTCAGTAGACGGTTCGAGATGCGGAATCCCGTCCTTGCCGTGAGGCACCCGGCCGCCGGCTGATCCGCTCGCCTGTCGCCGGCGGTCGTCGATGGCCGCCCTATACTCACCGGCCACAAACCTGCCTAATCCCGTGCAGAGGCTGCCCGGGAGCGGGGGACCCAGAGGGCCTGACGGCCCAGGGGCGAATCGGGACATCAGTGCCGTAGCGCGACTCTTTCAGCGCGAGCCCGCCAGCTAACCCCGCAGGCGTTCGGAAGAGAGGTCTCGTCTTGTCGCACCCCAGAGCAATCGATCCCCGTCTCGGTCTCGTGCTGCTCGTCCTCGGCCTGTTGCTCGCCTTCGCGGGGACGGCGCGGGCGGCGGTCGCCGTCGGCGGGGTCGGCGCGCGTGGCGCGGTCACGCTGGCCGACGTCAACTGCGTGAAGCAGTGCATCGGCGCCCATAAGGTGCGCCCGGGCTCGACCGTCCGGCTGCGCGGCCTCGACCTCGAAGAGGTGCGACAGGTCGTCTTCCGCGGCAGCAGGGGCCCGCTCCAGGTCGAACCGATGCGGCGGACCGAACGGACGGCGACGGCGATCGTCCCGGACGGCGCGGTCGCCGGGCGGCCCTACGTGATCGACCGGGCCGGACACCAGTCCCCCCCGTCCCCTCACAAGCTCTTCATCCTGCCGAGCGCCTCTCCCCCGCCGCTTGCCGCGGCCTCCGGGGCGACCTATCCGATCGCCGGCAAGCACGAGCTCTGGGAGGGCTTCGGCGGGGCGCGCGAACACGGCGGCGCGGACATCGGCGCCGCCTGCGGCACGCCCCTGGTCGCCGCCCTCGCAGGCACGGTCGAGTACAACAAATACGAACCGCGGGGCGGCAACTACCTGGTGATCGACGCCGACGGTGTCGACGCCGACCTCGTCTACATGCACATGAGCGCTCCCTCGCCGCTGAAGGTCGGGCAGAAGATCGCCGTCGGCGCGGCGGTCGGGACCGTCGGCGACACCGGCAACGCCTCGGGCTGCCACCTGCACTTCGAGTACTGGATCGGCGAGGCCTGGCTGGGCGGCGAAGCCGTCGATCCGGTTCCCTACCTGACGCAGTGGGAAGGCGCGACCGGGTAGCCGCAGCTCCGGGGCGTCAGGAGGCCACCCAGACCGCCACGACCATCATCGTGCCGACCAGCCCGACCGCCGAGGCGGCAATCGCCGTCCACGCCATCGCCCGACCGCTTTCCCTCCCCTCCGAGGCGCCGATCTCGCGCAGGGCCCTGACGCCGAGGTAGATCGCGGCCACCGAGCCGAAGCCGAAGACCCAGAAGATCGAAAGCGCGAGGGAGACCATCGCCCGCTCGTTCATCTCGCGACCGGACGCCTCGCTACGCGCCCGGCTCTCCAGCTCTTGTCGATCCTCGCTCATTCGCAACGGCTGCAGGGGGTCAAGCCGACATCCCAGAGGGCGAGGCGACCTGCAGGGGTCGCGTCTGGGCGTGATCGGTCTGCAGGGTGACGTGATCGATGCCGAAGCGGTCGTGCAGCATCGCCGCGATCTCGCGCCGGCGGGCGTGGCAGTCGTCGTCCTCGCCGACGAGGACGTGGGCGGCGAGGGCGGGGAACCCGGAGCTGACCTCCCAGAGGTGGAGGTCGTGGACCTGGACCACGCCGGGCTGGGCGACCATCGCCCTACCGACCTCCTCCGGGTCGATGCCCTGCGGCGCGCCCTCCAGCAGGATGCGCCCGGAATCGCGCAGCAGGCCGTAGGCGGCCCGGAACATGATCAGGGCGATGACGAGGGCGGCGACGCCGTCGGCGCGGGTGAAGCCGGTGAGGAGGATGACGATCCCGGCGATCGCGGTGGCGACGAAGGCGGCGAGGTCGGTGAGGATGTGCTGGAAGGCCCCCTCGACGTTGAGGCTCGAGCGGTTCGCCCGCGACAGTGTCCAGGTCGCCGCGAGGTTGACGGCGACGCCGACCAGGGCGACGACGAGCAGCGGCACACCGGGGACGTCGGGCGGCGTGAACAGGCGCCGCACGCCCTCGACGAAGATCACCGCGCCGAGGACGGCCAGGGTCGCGCCGTTGAACTGGGCGGAGAGGATCTCGGCGCGCTTGAGGCCGAAGGTGAAGTTGCCCTCGGCCGGACGGCTCGCCAACCGCAGGGCCACCAGCGCCAGCGCCAGCGCGCCCGCGTCGCTCAGCATGTGGGCGGCGTCGGAGAGAAGCGCCAGCGAGGAGATCGCGATGCCGACGGCGACCTCGACGACCATGAAGCCGGCGATCAGGACAAGCGCGATCCTCAGCTTGCCGCGGTCGGCGTCGGCGCTGACGCCGTGGCTGTGGCCGTGACCCCCGCCGTGGTCGTGTCCGTCGTGCTCGTGCGCCCGCTCACCCATCGCCCGCAATCATATGCATAGCTGCACATTTCTGCATATTCGCAGGCGATAGATTTTGAGAACGATGCCCAACAAGACGACGACGCTCGACGGGACGCCGGCCGGCCGCGGTCGCGAGGAACGACTGGCGGAGACGTTCCGCCTCCTTGCCGACCCCGGGCGGATGCGGATGGTGATCGCGCTCCATGCCGAGGAGGAGCTCGCGGTCGGCGAGCTCGCCGCGGCCGCGGGCCTCAGCCAGACGGCCTGCTCGCAGCAGCTACGCCTGCTGCGTACCGCGCGGCTGGTGCGCAGGCGTCGCGACGGTCGCCACGTCTACTACTCGCTCTTCGACGACCACGTGTTCGAGCTGATCGAGCTGGTCGAGCGGCACCTCGACGAGGACCACTAGGGCTCGCCACCGGCGATCAGGACGACGAGCGCCCTTCGATTCGTTCTCGCAACGCCGCGCCCCGGCCCGCCGCGACCGCCCGCGCGGCCCGCTCGGGGGTAAGGGGGACCCCTTCGGCGTAGGCGAGGTCGAGCAGCTCCTGCCGCTCGACGTCCTCGCGCGCCCAGCGCAGGAAGACCCACGCGAAGATCGCCAGCGCCATCAACATGCACTCCCCCATGAGGATCGCCCCGGCCGTCGACTGATCGGCGATCGGTTCGATCCCGTTGGCGACCGCGGTGGCCGAGTAGTCGGGGTAGAAGACGGAGTCCGACCACATCAGGACGTTGGCCAGGACCATCGCCGGCAGCCAGATGCCGACCGTGTAGATGACGTGGGCGGCCTTGCCGAACCAGGCCGGCTTCGGCAACGGGCCGAAGAGCGGCATCCAGAGCAGGATGCCGGTGGCGATGAAGCTCAGGTGCTCGGCCTCGTGCAGCGGTACCGAGTCGAGCACTGCCTGGTAGAGCGGGGGCGAGTGCCAGAGGAAGAGGTTCACCGTGAAGAGCGAGATCGCGACCACCGGGTGCGTGAGGAATCGCAGTGCGTGGGCGAGCCGGTTGGCGAGGAGCGGCTGCATCAGGGGGCCGGTCAGGCCGAGCACGATCAGGAGCGTCGCCACGTCGGCGAGCAGGATGTGCTGCCCCATGTGGGCGAGGACCAGTTCACCGGCCTTGCCCTCGAGCGGCCCCACCGCGATGAGGACCACGACCATGCCGATGCCGAAGGAGAGCTGCCGCCAGGCGGGGACCCCCCTGCCCTCGCGGTTCAAGGTTTGGGCCCGCTTCAGGTAGGCGGCCGCGATCAGAAGCGGCGCGACGGCACCGACGAGCTCGGCGAGCGTGTCGACCGACATCTTCAGGCCCCGCCCGCGAGGGTCGCGCAGGTCAGATAATCGACGCCCTCCGCGAAGGGCCAGCGCCAGAGGGCGGTCGCGCCGGGCGCGATCCCGAACGAGCGCAGGGCGGCGCGCGGATCGCTCTCGACCGGGCCGAGGCCACGGGCGACCGCACTCAGTGCCGGCTCGATGTCCTCCCGCTCGGCGAGGCGCAGGATGTGGCCGAGGTCGGCCGGCTGCTCGTGGCCCTGCCACCAGGCGAGCGGGTCGTGGACGTGGACGACCAGGGGCGCCGAGGCATGGAGGCGGGCGACGGTCGAGCGCGTCAGCAGCGGCGCGTAACGGCGCAGAAAGGCGGCCCGACGCCGCTCCCCGACCCCGAGGTCGAGCAGCGCCGGGTAGAGGAGTTGGCTGTAGAGGAGGTCGCCGATCGCGAGGTCATACGGAGCGCCGGGCAGGGGCGCTTCCGGGCCGGTGACCTTGTCCGGCGCTTCACCGAGCACGGCCGCGACGACGATCCGGTCGGCGACGCCACCGGTCACGTCGTGCGCGGCGATCTCGACCCGTCGGCGCAGGCGCCAGGGCAGACGCCGACGCGCCGACCGGGCGGCCTTCGCGTCGAGGTCGACGAGCGTCACCGATCCGGCCCGCCGGGCGATCCGCTCCAGAGGAAGGTCGTCGCCGTTGCCCGCCCCGAGGACCGCGACGCGGGCTCCCTCGCCGAGATGCGGCTCGATGAAGCTCCAGAGGGCGTCGCGCGCCGGCTCCCAGCGGCGGCGGCGGTCCACCTCGGCCCGCGCGTTGCGCGCGGAGTTCGCGACCCGCGAGGGCGAACGCAGCCGCCGCTCGGCCAGGTCGGCCTGGGCGCGCAGCACGTCGGCGCGGGAGCTAGTGGTCGTGCGCATGGCCGTGGGCGTGGGAGTGCCGGTGGGGCCCCTCCCCACCGTCCTCGGTCGCGAACTCCTCCGGCTCCCCCGGATCGTTCTTCACGGTGACGAAGGACTGCCAGGTGATCCGCAGGATCACCACCGTCACCAGCATGCCGATCAGGGGGTCCGCGATCTGCACGCCGAGGGCGACGAAGATCGCGCTGGCGACGACGGCGAGGCTGACGATGCCGTCGGTGCGGGCGTGATAACCATCCGCGACGAGGGCCGGGCTCTGCAAGCGCTTCCCAGCCCGCAGGCGGACGAAGGCGGCCGCCTCGTTGCCGAGGAAGCCGATCACGCCGGCACCCGCGAGCGCCCAGAGATGGGTCAGGTCCTGCGGGTTGACGAGCCGCTCGATCGACTCGCCGAAGGCGACGCAGGCGCTCAGGAAGATCGTCGCGACGACGAAGTAGCCGGCGTACTTCTCCGCCTTGAACGAGCGCATCAGGAAGGCGACTCCCAGCGGCACCGCGGTGAGCGCGTCGCCGACGTTGTGGATCAGGTCGGCGAGCAGCGCGATCGAGCCGCTGAGGACGAAGACGAAGATCTGCAGGCCGGCGGTGAGGCCGAGGATCAGCAGGCTCAGCACGACCGCCTTCAGACCGGCGCGTGAGCGCTTGATCGAGGCGGCGACGAGGCCGTGGCTGTGGCCGTGCTCACCGCCGTGCTCGTGGGCGGCGTAGGAGTGGGCGTGCTCGTGGGAGTGGGCGTCGCTCGCCATCAGGCGCCGACCTCCAGCTCGCGGCGGGTCCGGTCGGCGAGCCCGAGCCGCAGGTGCTCGACATGCGACATCGCCTCCTCCATCAGCTGACCGACGTGTTCGTCGTGGAGCGAGTAGTTGACCCGGCGGCCGTCGCGCTCGCCGCGCACCAGACCCAGGTGGCGAAGGATCCGCAGCTGGTGGGAGACGGCGGAGCCGTCCATGCCGATCGCCTCCGAGATCTCGGTCACCGAGGCCGGGCCGGCGTAGAGCCGCGCGAGGATCCGCAGGCGGCTCGGGGTGGCGAGCGCCTGCATCGTCTCGGCGACCTGACGGGCGAGCCCGGAGTCGAGGAGGTCGCCCGGATCGGAATGTCCGCCATGGCTCATGGCCGTGGACAATAGCTGAATGATTGTTCATCTGTAAGGTCTTCGGTATGTCAGTGGGAGAAACACCCGCACGTTTGTACGTATGTATGCTGTGGACGTGGCGCGCGACGAGGACACCTGCGATCTCCTCTGCCTCGATCTCGAGAAGGCCGAGCGGGTGCGTGGCTCGCTCCCCGGCGTCGAGGAGCTGACCGACGCTGCTGCCGCCGCCAAGGCGCTCGGCGACCCCACCCGCCTGGCCATCGCCCTCGCCCTCGCCGCCGAGTCGGTCTGCGTCTGCGACCTGGCCTGGATCGTCGGCCGCAACGAGCGCCTCGTCTCCCACCATGCGCGGCTGCTGAAGGCGGCGGGCGTGGCGCGCTCGCGCCGCGAGGGCAAGATGGTCATGTACGAGCTGACCGCGCACGGGCGGGCCCTCGTCCGGGCGGTGAGCGCCGAGCGGGTCGCGGGATGAGTCCGGTCGAGCTTCCCGTCGTCACCGCTCCGGCCGCGGCGCCGGCGCCGGCGGTGGACCGCGACACCTACGCCGAGGTCGCCCGCCGGATCAAGCTCCTCTCCTGGCTCTCGCTCGCCTGGATGACGGTCGAGGGAGCGGTCGCGATCACGGCGGGCATCGTTGCCTCCTCGATCGCCCTGGTCGGGTTCGGCCTCGACTCGGCGATCGAGGGCCTCGCCGGCGTGATCATCATCTGGCGCTTCACCGGCGAGCGTGTCTTCTCCCACCGGGCCGAGGAGCGCGCGCAGAAGCTGGTCGCGATCCAGTTCTTCCTCCTCGCGCCGTACGTGGCGGTCGAGTCGGTCCGCGTGCTGATCGACGGCGGGCACCCCGCGGTCAGCGTGCTCGGCATCGCGCTTTCGGTCGGCTCGCTCGTCTTCATGCCGATGCTCGGCATCGCCAAGGAACGGCTTGCCGACCGGATCGGCTCGGCGGCGACCAAGGGTGAGGGCCGCCAGAACATGCTCTGCGCGTACCTCGCGGCAGCGCTCCTGGTCGGCCTGCTCGGCAACGCCCTGCTCGGCACCTGGTGGCTCGACCCGCTCGTCGGCCTGCTGATCGCCGCGGTCGCGGTCAGGGAGGGCCTGGAGGCATGGCGCGGCGACGGCTGTTGCGTCGGCTCGCCGCTCGACGGCATCGCCTCGGAGAGATGCGGCGACGGCTGCTGCGTCGGGCCGCGGTAGGCACCCTGGCGGCTCGCGTCGGTCGCGGATCGGGAGAGCGACCGCTTCATCGGGTCCGGAGCCGGGCTATCTTGGCGCCGTGGCGCGCATCCGAAACCTGGCCGGGGAGGAGCGGATGGCGATCCCCCTGCTCGCCGGCGTGGTCCTGGTGCTGGACCTCGGCTGGGCGCTCTCCGGTGCCTACGACGGCAGCCTCGCCTACGGCCTGATCGACGAGCCCGCGCACCTTGCCACCTGCGCGATCGCGCTGCTGGTGCTCGGGCTCTGGGTCCGGCCGCTCGCGCCGGGCTTCGTCGTCGCCGCCCTGGCGGCGGGCGTCGCGATCGACATCGACCACCTCCCCCAGCACCTCGGCTCCGACTTCCTGACGGCGGGCACGTCACGGCCCTACCTGCACTGCGCCCTCGCGCTGCTGGTGCCTCTCGTCGCGGCGCTCTTCCTGCCGCGGTGGCGGGCGGTGCTGCTCGGGATCGCCTCCGGCTTCGCCGCCCACCTCGCCCGCGATCTGTCCACCGGACCGGGGGTCCCGCTGGCCCTGCCGTTCTCCGACGCCTCGGTCCGCCTCCCCTACCTCCTCTACGCGGGTGCCCTCGCGGCCGTGGCTCTCGCCTGCCTGCTGCCGCACCGGGCGAGGGCGCGGATCGCGACGGCGCTGATGATCGCCCTGGTCGCGGGCCTTGTCGTCGCCGGGCCGACCGTGGCTCTGGGCGCCCCCACCCACGCGCCACCGCTCGGACCGCAGGCCGCCCTCGGCGTCTACCTGCCCGAAGTCGGCACCCATCCCGACCGGATCGACGCCTACGGCAAGCTGGTCGGCCGCGATCCGGTGATCGTCAGCGACTACAAGCAGTGGGATTCGATCCCGTTCGAACCGACCGAGCTGAACGCGATCTGGAGTCGCGGGGCGGTGCCGATGATCACCTGGGAGCCGCTCAGCTACGAAGGCAAGAGCTACCCGCTCCGGGAGATCCAACGGGGCAAGTTCGACACCTACATCCGCGAATCGGCCCGGGCGGCGCGCGCCTGGGGACACCCGATCCTGGTCCGCTTCGCGCACGAGATGAACGGCGACTGGTACCCCTGGGGACGCGGCGTCGAAGGCAACAACTCCTACCGGTTCCGCGCCGTCTGGCGTCGGATCGTCCGCCTCTTCCGCGAAGCGGGCGCGACCAACGTTCAATGGGTCTGGACCCCGAACGTCAACACCGGCGGCGAATTCCCCTTCCGTGACCTCTACCCCGGCGACCAATGGGTCGACTGGGTCGGCTTCGACGGGTTCAACTGGGCGCAGGCCGGCGAATGGAACTCCTTCACGCACATCGTCGGCAACACCTACGAAGAAATTGCCAAGATCAGTCGCCGGCCGATGATCGTCGGTGAGACCGGCTCCTCGCAGACCGGCGGCAACGAGGCCGAATGGATCACCAGCGCGCTCAGCCGCGAGATCCCGAAGATGCCGCGGATCAGGGCCGTCGTCTGGTTCGACGCGCCCTTCGAAGGGGCGAGTGAAGGCGGCGGCCTCGACCCCCGGGTCAACAGCTCGGCGCCGGCGCTGCGGGCGTTCCGGACGGCGATCTCGAGCCCTTACTACGGCGTCGACCGGGCCGAATTCCTGGCGACGCCGCGCGATTATGCGGTCGGTCCGGCCGCCGCTCCCCCGGCGCCGAGCAGCGGCTACGGACAGCCCTCGCTGCTTTATCGCCTGGTCCACAAGCTGCACGGCAAGTACCTGGTCGCGGCGGTCGCGATCGGGGTCCTGGCGCTGCTCGTGGTGACGCTGGGAATCGGCTTGTGGGCACGCCGTAGGCGCCGGCACTAGGACATCCGTCCGGCCCTCCTTGAATCGTTGCGGGGCCGATGGGGGGCCGACGACTAAATAATGTGCGACGCGCCCCCCGTCCCTTCACCTCCGCGGTCATCGCAGCGGCCCTGCTGCTGACCGCGACCGCCTCGCTCGCCTTTGCGGCGGGCGCCTCGGCGACGATCCGCCTCGGCGTCTACGACGCCCAGCAGGGTGAAGTCGGCGCCCCGGAAAGCGCCCAGACCCTCGATCAGTACGCGGCGATGGTCGGCCGCAAGCCCGACATCGTCATGGACTACAGCAACATCAACGAACCGCTCCTGACCAAGACCGAGGTCGCCAACCTGAGCGCCCGCGGGGAGACGCCGCTGGTGAGCTGGCAGCTCTTCCAGTCCGGCTACAGTGGCCCGACGATCCCGCTCGCGCAGATCGCCGCCGGGGCCTACGACGCCGACCTCCGTCGGGCGGCGGCCGAAGCGAAGGCGATGCCGTTCAACGAAATCCTGATCCGGGTCGGCCACGAGATGAACGGCGACTGGTACGGCTGGAGCGGCGACCCGGGCGCCTTCGTCAGCGCCTGGCGCCACATCGTCACCGTCTTCCGCGCCGAAGGCGTGAGCAACGTCAAGTGGGTCTGGTCGGCCAACGTCAACAACGGCAGCTACCCGTTCAAGGCCTACTTCCCCGGCGACGAATGGGTCGACTACATGGGTCTCGACGGCTACAACTGGGGCACCGCCGGGCTTGGCACGAATCGTTGGGAAAGCCTCTCCCAGGTCTTCTCCTCCTCCTACGAAGAACTGACCCAGATGAGCTCCAAGCCGGTGATCATCACCGAGGTCGGCGCGAGCGAAGCCGGCGGCGACAAGGCGGCCTGGATCCGCGAAGGCTTCCTGAAGACGATCCCGCAGAAGTTCCCGCGGGTGAATGCCGTCGTCTGGTACGACCGCAACCAGGAGGAGAACTGGCGCATCGACTCCTCGCCGAGCTCGCTGGCCGCCTACCGCGAAGTCGTGGCGAGCTCGATCTACGGCGGCCCCGATCAGGCGCCGGTCGCCACCACCGCCGCCACCGTGGAAGGCAGCAGCCCGGTTGCGATCGAATCGGTCGCCGTCACCCCGCATGCGGGCGGCTCCACCGCGGGCACCGTCGCGACGATCTCGACGCCGGTGACGACGAGCTCCGCCCCGGCACCGAAAGCCAAGCTGAGGCGGAAGGCGGCCCGCCGCCACAAGTTCTCCTACAAGCTCTCGCGGAAGGCGAAGCTGATGGTCGCGGTCAACCCACCGAGCGGCGGCAAGGGCTTCCGGACCCTGATCGGCCGTACGGCCCGCCACGGTGAGGTCACCCTCGCCCGCCTGGTCCACGGCCGTGCACTGCAGTCGGGCACCTACCGCGTGACCGCAATCGCGGTCGACCACTCGGGCGAGCGGTCGCAGCCACGCCAGATCAGCTTCCGGGTGCGGTAGTCAGCCGGGGGCCGGGCGGCCGGCGCCCGGGAAGGGATGGGGCCTCGGGAAGCTGTCGCCCGAAGCGGAAAGGGACCCGGCCGTCCCGTCCACGGCCCTGGCAGGCTGTGGCCGTGGCCGGGACGGCCGGGTATGGAGGCGACGGAGGAAGGCCCGCGGGAGGCTCGGGAGAGCGCCACAGGTCCGTCACGGGAGTACCACGGAGGCTCACGGGAGTGCCACGGCTCCGTCACCGATGTGGGACCTCGTGAGGAAGACCGTGGGAACTCCACGCTTCCTCCCGTGTTGTCCAACAGTCACCGACGCCCTGCATGAGTTGACCGTGCCAGGGCACGGTCAACTCATGCAGGGCCACGGAGCCCTGCGTGGATGACCCGGCCCATGGCACGGGTGATCCACGCGGGGCGTTCCCGGGCCCTCGTCCCCGGCCCGCCCCCGACCCTGCGGATCCCGGCCTCTCCCACACGGGACCTTCACGGGAGTCCGACCTTCCTCACGTCCCTGTGGCGCCTTCCCCACGCACCCCTCACGTCCCGGGCGCCTCATGGCGCTCGCAGCCTGCCAGGAGCGCCATGAGGCGGCCGGGACCATCTCGGACGGGTGCGGGGGCGGCGTCGGACCCCTCCCTTCTCGGCGGCCCGTCCCTTCCGCTGTTCCTTATGGTCCCCAGGGGACCATAAGGAACAGCGGAGCGATCCCGGGGAGGGTGGGGCCGGGGTCGGGCCGCGCCGCACCCTCACCCCGCGGTCGACTTAACGTCCGGTAGCCGGACCAAAGGTCGACCGCAGCTCCCCGCGGAAGACGTCGGGGGCCATCACCGCGGCCTCGATGAGGAGGCCGGCGACCCAACCCCAGGCCACGCCATCGATGCCGCCGAGGACGGCGCCGAGGGCGCCTCCGCCGAGCTCGAGGACGGTTCCCGCCCAGGCCGGGGGCAGGGCGCGGCGGAGGGTGCGGCGGGCGCGGTGGATGGCGATGTAGTGGGTCTTGATGACGAGGGGGAAGACGCCGAGGGTCATGATCCGCAGGGCGGTGGTGGCGGTTTCGGCATAACCGCTGCCGAAGACTTCGAGGATCAGTTCCGCCCCCGGCTCGAGCACGATCGTCGCCGCGACCCCGAAGGCCAGCGAAGCAGCGAGGGTGAAGCGGAAGCGGCTTCCTTCGGCGGCGCGGCCGCGGTCCGGCTCGACCGCGTGCACGACTCCCTCGACCGGGTCGGTGACCTCGGCGACGGTCTCGCCGGAGTCGATCGCGTAGGCGACGCTGGAGAGCGAGAGCGGCACCATCACCAGAAAGCCGACCACCAGCCAGGCGATGTAGAAGCCGGCGTTCTCGGCCGGGGTGAGCAGCGAGACGACGAGGATCGGCATCGCCAGGTCGGCCGTCTCGAGTGCCAGATTGACGGCCGCGTGCGAAGCGGCGGCGCGTCGCAACGCGCGCAGCGAGGCGAAGTCGGGCCGCAGCTCTTCTCCCGCCGGGCGGACGCCGTAGAAGCGGACGAGGACCGCCAGCGAGATCGCGATCCCGCCTCCCCAGGAGCCGTAGATCCAGGCGGCGCCGGGATCGGTGACGAGCCCGGCGATCACCAGCAGGCCGCCGAGCTTCACCGCCGCGAAGACGATGTTGCGGGTCAGCTGCAGACCTCCCCGGAGCATCCCGATCAACGCCTGGTCGAGGACGTAGGCCAGCCCGGTGAGCGCGACCGCCACGGCGAAGGCCGCGGTGGCGAGGGGCGTTTCGTTCAGGGGCGAGAGGTTCGAGGCGACCAGCGGCGCCACCAGGGCGAAGGCGAGGCCGAGCACCAGGCCGCCCGCCGCGGCCGCGACCAGCGCCGCGTTCAGCAGCGACCGCTGGCGACCCTCGCGCCGCGGCAGCTCGCCCATCAGCAGCGTGCCGAGGCCGAAGCTCGCGACGAACCCGATCAGCAGCATCGCCGAGACCGCCGCGCCGGCGACGCCGACCGCGTCCTGGCTGAAGTGCCGCGCGGCGACGAACCAGAAGGCGACGCCGAGGAGCGAGGTCGCCACCGTCGACCCGACCATCGAGCCGGCGTTGGCGAGCAGCGCCCGGTGACGGACGGCGAGAGCGCGCAGCCGGCTCACCGGGTCAGTTCCGTCGTGTCGTAGATGACGATCTGCCCGTTCGAGTAGATCTTGCTGACGTTCGGCACCGAGCGGAGCTTCTCCAGGACCCGGGGCCCGACCGCGCGCTTGCGCACGAAGGCGCCAGGTTCGTCGGACTCGACGTAATAACCGATCAGCGGCGTTTCGCGACTCAGCCGCCGGTCGACCACGATGAAGGAGAGCGACTGCCCGTGGATCACGCGTTCGTCGGCGTGTTCGAACCGCGGCGCGAAGAGGACGCAGGGGAGCGAGATGCCGTCATAGCGGCCGAAGATCGGGTCCATGCCGCCGTAGGAGCCGAGCAGGGTCGCGTTGGTGCGATCGGCGAGCAGGCGGCTGCGAGGTTCGAGGTGCGCCGCGGCAAACTCCGCCGCGGCGACGCCCTGCGGCGTCACCGAGCGGTCCTCGGCGCCGACGAGATAAGACCCCGGCTGGCGCGTCGCCTGCAGTTCGCCGAGCAGGAAGGCGCCGGCGAAGGTGAGCACGGCGACCGCGGTCAGGGCACCGCGGAAGGCCACGCCGCGCACCCGCCCGGCAAGCCTGCCCGGCCCCCCGGAGGGCAACCGGCCGATCAGCACCGCGGCGAGGAAGGCGACGCCGAGGAACACGAACTCGGAGGCGCGCTGGGAGGTTTCCGAGCCGGCCTCGGTGAGCCGCAGACCGAGCGTCACCGGGTAGAGCACGGCGACGACCACCAACGCCAGCGAGAGGGAGTCCCGGACCCGCTCCCGCCAGACGACCCGCAGGCCGGCGAGGATCACGGCGACGATCGGGATGATCGACGCCAGGGCGAGCGCCCGCGCGACCAAGGGCTGGCTTTCGCCGCTTCCGGCGAAGAGCCGCTTCGATCCCTGACTGCCGGTGACCAGGTCGACGATCGAGTTGAAGGCGCGCGAGAAGAGGCCGCCGAGCTCTGCGATCGTCTCGCCCCCGGCGACGAACGCGAACCAGAGGGCGAAGGCGGCGCCGAGCGCCACCACCGCCAGGGCGGGACCCATGAACCGCGCCTCCGCCAGGTCCCCGCGGCGTTGCCGCAGCCACCGCAGAAGCCACCAGAGGACAAGGAAGCCGAGCATCCCGAGGCTGGTCATGTGGTGGGTGACGGCGAGCCCGCAGGCGAGCAGCACGACCAGTGCCGCGATCCCGGCGACGTCGGGGCCGATGGCGACGTGCTCGAGCCGCGACCAGCGCAGGGTCGCCAGCAGGAGGACGGCCGCGACCCCCAGCGCGAGCGACTCGTAGCCGAACTGGACGTCGAAGTAGAGAAAGCTGGGATTGCAGGCGTAGACGACGATGCCGACCCCGGCGCCGCGGGCGGACCCGGTGACCCGCTCGAGGAAGAGAAAGAGCGTCAGCACGAGGATGAAGCGGGCGAGGCCGATCACGATCAGGCCGGAGTGGAAGATGCTCAGCCCGCTGAGCTGTGAAAGGCTCCCGGTGATCGCGGCCAGGGAGGGGAAGCCGGCCGTCGCCGGATTCAGCGGGTTCGGTTCGAACAGGTGCCCGGTGAGGATCGATTCGTTCGTCGCCCGCCACCAGCCGAGCTCGTCGAAGCGGACGAATTCGGCCGGGCTGCGCAGCACCTTCACCGTGTAGAGGGCCAGGGCCAGGGTCAGCACGAGCCCGATCCGCTCGCTCCGGCCCGCGGCGCGGCCGAAGAGGCGAAAGGCGACCGGGGCGTAGATCAGGACCAGCCCGGCCCAGAACAGCGGCTGGCCGCCGGGCCGCCCTTCGCGGGCGAGGTTGTCGCCGAGCGCGACCGCGACCAGTCCCCCCGCCGCGACCAGCGCCAGCAGCGGCATCGCCCCCAGGGAGATCCGCCCCGGGCCGGTCTGGCCGGCGCTCATCGCGTCGCGTTCTCCAGGTAGACGCGACGGAACACGGCGCCGCCCCGCAGCAGGTCGACCGTGACCGGATCGGCGGGAGCGATCGCACCGGAGCGAACCCGCAGGCGGAAGCGCCCGCCGTTCGCCAGGACCAGCCCTCGTGCGGCCAGCGTCGCCCCGCCCTGCCTCACGACCAGCCGGTAGCGGGCGCTCGCCCCCTGATGGTTGTCGACGCCGATCGCCACGGCCTGGCCGCTCCCGACGACGGCGTCGACGGGCTGCGCCCAGAGCGCCGTGAACGCATAGCCGTCGCGTTCGCGCTTCGCGCCGGCGCTCGAGATCGCCACCGCGACGCAGGCGACCGCGACCGCCGCGACCACCGCCAGGGTCGACAGCGGGCCGGGCAGGGCCAGGCGATGCCCGCCCTCCCCCGCGCCCGGCGCGCGCCCCCCGCGGCGCCACAGCGCCACCGACGCCGCCGCGATCGTCAGGGCGACGAGGAGGATCGCCCAGACGGTGCGATCGAGGGCGACGAACAGCCCGACGACGACCCCACCGAGCGCCGTCGCGACGAGGCTGACGACGACGGCGTACACCAACCGCTCGGCCGGGGGCAGCTCCGCGTCGGGCAGGAGCGCCGCGAGGATCGCGTAGCCGCAGACCCCCAACGCCAGCGGCGCGAGCAGCACCACGCGGAGCCAGTCCGGCAGCCCGATCAGCGCCGCGGCGAGACCGGCGAGCGCGAGTGCGATCGCCGCCAGAAGGTCGAGCGACGAGCGGGCCGTGCGCATGGCTCAGGCCCGTGCTCGGTGCCGATCGACCGTCGCAAAGTAGAACTCCTCCAGCCTCGGCACGACGGCCTCGCGCGTGTAGTCGCGCGCCCGCACCCGCGCCTTCCGACCCATCTCCTCGCGCCCGTCGTCGTCCTCGATCAGACGACCCATCGCGGCCGCCAGCGCGGTCGGGTCCGCGGACGGGACGATCAGGCCGGTCTCGCCGTCGTCGATCATGTCCTCATGGCCTCCGGGTGTCGTTCCGATCGCGGGACGCCCCCGGCTCATCGCCTCGTGGACCACCGTCGCCAGCGGCTCCGGCCAGCGGCTCGGGAAGACTCCGAACAGGGCGCGCTCCCACATTGCCATCACCGTCGGATGCGGCACGTCGTTGAGCACGGTCACCCCGGCGGGGAAGCTCTCGGGCGTGTCCGGGGTGCGGATCCCGACCATCACCAGCGGCGGCGGGTCGACCAGCCGCCCGTAGGCCTCGAGCAGGTCTTCCACGCCCTTCACCCGCCGCAGCGCGCCGACGAAGAGGATGTAGGGCCCGTCGGGCAGCTGCGCCAGGATCTCCTCGTCGGCGGGCAGGTCGGGACCCTCCTCGTGGAAGTTCTCGATCACCACCGAGGGCGCGCCGGGAACCCGCAGGTCACGGTCGTAGACCATCGCGACGTAACGGCTGACGCTGTGCAGCGCGCTCGTCTTGCGCCGCAGCACCGGCGCCGTGCCGAACACGCCGGCGACCGCCGCCGCGCCCTTGGCGACGCCGCGCTGATGCTTCGAGCAGGCCATGCACTTGGCCAGGCCCGGCCCCGAGCAGACTTCCCGATCGAACCGATAGAGATCGCGCCGGGGACAGGTGTTGCCGTACTCGTGCCCCCAGAGGATCACCGGCACGTCGATGCCCGCGAGGCCGACGACGAGCGAGTGGGCGAGCCAGCCGTAGGCGGGGATCAGGTCAGGCTTGAAGCGCTTGACCAGCCGCCGCAGGCGCCAGACCGCCTCGGGATCGGGGAACGGCGGCGGCGTGTGGCGGTCGGGGCTCTCGGAGACCCACTGGGCGCGGCTGGTGAGATCGCGGATCCGGTGGACCGGCACGCGGCCGTCCTCGAACGCGGGGGCGTCGTTGTGCCAGGCGGTGCCGACCTCGAGCGTGTGCCCACGGTTGACGAGCTCGTCGGCGAACAGCTCCATGCAACGGCCGGCGCCGCCGATATAGGGGCGCCACTCGTCGCTGACCATGAGGATGCGCAGCGGCTCGCGGTCGCTCACCGGACGACCTCCCGCGCGGCGCGGCGGCGGGCGCGGCGGCGCTGGTCGAAGCGGCTCCGCGCGTAGGCGGCCGGGCCGTAGGCGATGCCACCGAGCTCCCGCCAGACCAGCCGGCGCGGGAAGTCCCCCTGGCGACCGGCGTTTTTGTCGGAGTCGGAGGCGAGCGCGAAGGAGACCCCGCGGGGCAGCTTGCGAAGCAGATCGCCAACCAGCGCCGGGTGGTCGAGCAGCGCCCGGGTCAGGGTCGCGGTAAGCCCGGCCCCGTAGCCGAAGACGCGGTCTTCGAGCTCCTCGTAGTCACGGGGGTGTGCGTGCCAGACGATCGCCGCCGGATCGTGGACGATCTTCCAACCCGCCAGCAGCACCCGCAGGAGCGCCTCCACGTCGTCGCCGTCGTGGGCGATCGTGCCGGGACCGAGGGCGACGTCGAAGCCGCCCAGCTCGAGCAGCGGGGCACGGCGGAAGGCCATGTTGCGGCCCGCGCCGAATTCGCCGATCGTGAACGGGAAGAGCGGCCGGTCGGCGGGCGGGGCGGCGAGGTCGAAGACGCGCTTGTCGAAGACCCGGGCGCGCCCGCCGAAGCCCTCGACCCAGCGCTGCGTGGGCGTCTCGAGGACATCGGGCAGGGTCATCCCGGAGGTCGCCCCGACCCCGGGGTCGGCGAACGGTTCGGCCAGGGCGGCGATCCACTCGCGGTCGAGCAGCACGTCGTCGTCGGCGAAGAGGACGAGGTCGCCCGCCGAGGTCGCCACCCCCTTGTTGCGGGCGTGGGAGAGGCCGGGCTCGGGTTCGGGCTCGACCCGGACCGGAACCTCGCGACCGGAGAACTCGGCGGCGACCATCGCGGCCAGCGATTCGTCGGCGGAGGCGTTGTCGACCACCACCACCTCGTAGCGAGAGGCCGGGTAGTCACAGGCGAGCAGCGAGTTGAGCGTCGTGCGGACCGAGTCGGTGCGGTCGCGCGTGCAGATCAGGACGCTCACCGGCGGCGGATCGGCGAGGAAGGCTCGCCGCGACGCCCGACACGGCGGATCGGCGAGCTCGCCGAAGCCGGCGGGGTCGACGGCGCGCTCCTCGATGCCGTCCTCGCGGAGGTGGCGGGCGACCTCGGTGCCGAGCTCGGCCTCGATCTGCCGGGCAAGGTCGGCGGGCGCGAGCCCGTCCGCGGGCAGATCAGCTTCCACCGTCCCCAGGGGGGTGCCGTGCAGGCGCACCAGGCAGAGCGAGCGGTCGAAGACGGTGCCGCCCTCCTCCCCGCCGCGCCGCAGTCGCGGCAGCGGCGCCGCCAGGTCGACGTCGTCCATCCGCACCGGGACGAATTCCGGTGAGGCGGGCGCCGGGCGGCTCATCTCACCACCGCCCGCACGTAGCCGCAGGCGGCGAGGCCGGTCCCGACGACGATCGTCAGGATCCGCAGCCCGGCGGCGCCGTCCCCGTGCAACAGCTTGCCGAATTCCCGCCAGACGCCGCGCGGGAGGACCCGGGCAACGTAACCGCGCTCGGTGGAGAGGCTCGCCCCGGTGCCGACCGCGCGCCCGAGCGACGCCTTGCCGACGCCCTCCTCGAAGCTGCGGCGGACGAAGTACCCGATCGAGGCGCGGGCGGCGGGGACGCTGTGGAGGACGCGGGCCCGCGGCTGATAGAGCCAGACCCCATCGGCGAAGCGCTGCTTGACGCGGATCGCGAGCTCGGTGTCGTCGGGGACGTTCCCGGCCGCCCGCACCATCCCCCGTGCCCGCAGCTCGCGCGGCGAGTCGGCGTCGCCGCCCTCGCGGAAGCCGCCCACCTCGCGCAGGATCCCGGCCCGCGCCGCCATGTTGGCGCCGATCGGGTTGCGGACCGGCGCCTCCTCCTCCGGCAGCCCGGTGTAGCTGCAGCCGAAGACCCAGTAGAACTCCGGCGGCACCCAGGACGGGCGCTCCGCCTCCCAGTCGGGGATCAGCGCGCCGCCCGCCCCGACCGTGTCGGCGGCGGCGAAGCAGCCGCGCAGCTGCTCCAGCCAATCGCGCTCGGCGCGGGCGTCGTCGTCGATGAATGCGATGACGTCGGCGGAGGAGACGGCGATGCCGGCATTGCGGGCTCCGGCCAGTCCGCGCGGGTGGTCGTTGGCGATCACCTCGACCCCGGGGAACGCCTCGCGGGCGCGGGCGAGGAGCGCGTCGTTGTGGTCGACGACGACGATCACCTGCGCGGCGGGCGTCGACTGCTCCCGCAGCGACTCGACGCAGGCAACCAGATGGGACCAGCGGCTTTCGTCGTAGGTGGAGACGACCACCGAGACCGAGGGGGGCGCGGGGTGCATCTCACTCGGTGCCGACGGCGGAGGCGACCGACGCCTCCTCGCGGGCGCCGCCGGCCCGCCGGATCGCGCGGTTGCGCCGCGCCTCGCGGAGGATGGTCCCCATCACCCGGAACCCGTCGCGGAAGGTCTTCAGGTTGCTCTCCCCGGAGAGCCGGTCCTTCTCGTAGCTCGGCACCTCGGTGATCCGCATCCCGGCGGAGGCGATCCGCAGGTTGATCAGCGTCTCCACCTCGAAGCCGGGGACGTCGAGCGAGATGAACGGCAGACAACGGGCCCAGAAGGCGTTATAGCCGTAACAGAGGTCGGTGAAGCTGGTGCCGTGCAGGAGGTTCGCGGTGCCGCTCAGCACCGTGTTGCCGGCACTGCGGAGGAAGGTGATGTCGTCGCTGCCGCCGCCCTCCAGATAACGGGAGCCCTTGGCGAAGTCGGCGCCCGCCTCGAGCGCGGCGACGAAAGCGGGGATCTCGGAGGGCATCGCCGAGCCGTCGGCGTCGAGCATCACGATCAGGTTGCCGGTGACGGCGGCAAAACCGGTGCGGAAGGCGTCGCCCTTGCCGCGCCCGGACTGGACGGTGACCCGGATGTCGGGGTAGGCGGCGCGGGCCGCCTCGACCGTGTCGTCCTTCGAGTTGCCGTCGACGAGGATCACCTCGTGCAGGTCGTCGGGCAGTTCGCTCAGCACGCGGCCGATGTTCTTGCCCTCGTTCATCGCCGGGACGACCACGCTGACCTTGGTCCTGCGCGTGCTGCGACGGTCGGGGCCCTCGTAGGGAACGCTGTCGCGCGCGGCGAGCGCCTCGACGTCGATCAGCGGCACGCCGCCCACCCGGCTCGGGGTCGCGGCGGGCGCGTCGAGGAGGTCGAGCGGCCGCGGCAGCAGGCTGACCGGCACGCCGACCGCCTTGAACCGGCGCATCAGGTCGATCAGGCGCTGGTCGTCGGCGTACTGGCTGGAGATGACGACGCGGTCGGCGTGGTAGCGCTCGACCACGTCGAGGGCGGCGACGTCGACCGGGCCCTCGAGGTCGTCGCGGTCGGGCCCCACGGTCCCCACCAGCTCGGCGAAGTCCCGCAGGGGACGGAACCCGCGCAGGCGCTCGGCGGTCTTCTCGTCACCGACGAGGACCCACCGTTCGGTGCGGCGCAGGCTGCGCAGCATCGGGGCCGTGGCGAGGCGCGCGCTCGCGTCGAGCACCAGGAAGAGCGCTCCGAGACCAAGCTGGGCGACCACGCCGAGGCCGGCGATCATCCCCGCCGACCAGGCGAGGAGCGCGGCGACGAGCACGCGGGTGACGACCTCGCGGGCACCCATGTCGCCGCCGAGCGGCGCCTTGCCGGGCAGCGAGCCGTAGTCACCGAGGATCGCGCAGACGACGAGGACCAGGAACGGCACGATCGGGAAGGCGGGGAACGCCGCGGCGTCGGCGAGGAGCGCGACCGCGACCACCGCCAGGGTCGAGCAGAGGAGGTCGGTGGCCGGACGCACCAGGGCGGAGCGGTCGCGACCGGCGCCCGGCATGCTCCCGAGGGTCGGCCGATCGTGGACGACCGAGGCTTCGATGGCGGCCTCGCGCGGAACGCCGAGGCCGATCGTCTGGTCTGAAGGATTGGTGCTCACGGGTGGGCTCTCTCGATCGGACGCATGGGGTACTCCCGATATCGGCCAGGGCCGACGGCGACCTTTAGGCCCCTCGCGCCCGAATCCGAGCATGCAATCCGTCTGCCATCCCGGGGCTGCTCTAGGATGCGCCGCCCATGCGGTCCCTCGTCACCGGCGGAGCGGGGTTCATCGGCTCGACCTTGGTCGATGCGTTGCTGGCGCGTGGCGACGAGGTCACGATCGTCGACAACCTCTCCACCGGCAGGCGGCAGAACATCGAGGCGGCATTGGGCAACGGCGCCCGGCTGGTCGAGCTCGACATCCGTGATCGGCCGGAGCTGGAAGCCGCCGTGGGCGACGCGCGGCCCCAGGTCATCTTCCACCTGGCCGCGCAGATCGACGTCCGGGTCTCGGTGGCCGACGCCGCCTTCGACGCCTCGATCAACATCGGCGGCACCGCGAACGTGCTCGACGCGGTGCGCGCGGGCGCCGTGCCGAGGCTCGTCTTCGCCTCCACCGGCGGCGCCATCTACGGCGAGGGCGAGGGACGGGAGCTGCCGCTCGGCGAGCACGCCGAGCTGGCGCCGTTCTCGCCCTACGGCCAGAGCAAGCAGGCCGCCGAGCTCTACCTGTCGCTCTACCACCGCCTCTACGGCCTGTCCTCCGTGTGCCTGCGACTCGGCAACGTCTACGGCCCGCGGCAGGACCCACTGGGCGAGGCGGGCGTGATCGCGATCTTCTGCGGCCTGCTCCGCGAGGGCGGCCGCCCGACCGTCTTCGGCGACGGCCTCCAGACCCGCGACTACATCTTCGTCGAGGACGTCGTCGCCGCGATGATCGCCGCCGCCGACTCCGACGTCACCGGCCCGGTGAACGTCGGCACCGGCATCGAGACCGACGTCCTCGCCCTCGCCCGCGCCCTCGGCGAGCTGGCCGGCACCCCCTTCGAGGCCGAATTCGCCCCGCCCCGCACCGGCGAGGTCCAGGCCATCACCATCGACCCGGCCCGCGCCGCGGCCGAGCTCGGCTGGCACCCCCGGACCTCACTCGCCGACGGCCTGCGGATCACGCTCGACTCGCTGTCCTAGGACCTGTTCCTGGATTTTCCTTCGGTGGGACCACGTTGCGGGCGCGGTAGCGGGCTCATACGTTCGCGGGGATGCCCGCAGACGCTCCAATCCGATCGCGGCCGCCGCAGTGATCCTTCTTTGCGCGCGGATCCTGCTCGCCGCTGTCTTCGCGGTTGCCGGCGCGAGCAAGCTGCAACGCCGTGCGGAGACCGAGGACACGCTCGGCGCGTTCGGGGTGCCTGCGCGGGCGCGAGCCGGCGGGGCGCTCAGCCTCCCGATGGTCGAGTTGGCGATCGCGACCGCGCTCGTCCCTGTCCCGAGTGCCCGCTGGGCGGCGCTCGTTGCCCTGCTCCTGCTTGTCGCCTTCTCGCTGGCCGTCGCGCGGGTCCTCCTCAGGGGCGAGCAGGTCGACTGCAACTGCTTCGGCGCGCTGCGCTCGGCGCCGGTCGGCCCGTGGACGCTGGTGCGCAACGTCGCCCTGGCCGCGGTCGCGGGCGCGATCGTCGTCGGCGGACCCGGCAGGTCCCTCGGGGCGCTCGATGGCGGCACGGTGCTCGCGGTAGCCGCGGCGGCGGCGGGCGTCCTGCTGCTCGCGCTGACCTGGTTCACCTGGGAGCTCTTCAAGCAGAACGGTCGCCTCCTGGCGCGGGTGCGCGTCCTCGAGGAAGGCCGCTCCGGTTCCGTCGCGGCGATGCCCCACATCCCTGGGCCGCCGGAGGCGATCGGCGGCCTGCCCGAGGGCGAGCAGGCGCCCGACCTCGTCCTCGCGACCCTCGACGGCGCCGAGCGCTCGATCCTCGGGCTCGTCCACACCGCGCCGGCGCCGCTCGCGCTCGTCTTCTCCGACCCCGCCTGCAGCGGCTGCCGGACGCTGATCGAGCGCCTGCCGGCGATGCGCGACGACCTCGACGGTGTGGTCGAACCGGTCCTCGTCACGCGCGGCGGCGGGGCGATGGCCGAGGCGGCCGGCGCCGCGGGGCTCACGGTCCTCGTCCAAGAGGACCGTGAGGGGCTCGTCGCCTTCAAGGTCGGGGCGGTGCCTGCCGCGGTGCTGCTTGACGCCGAGGGCCGGGTCGCCGGCCCGACCGCGATCGGCGACCTCGCGGTCGACGAGCTGCTGCTCGGTGCCCGCCCGGCATCGGCCACCGTCGAAGTCGTCCAGGTCGCGGGAGGCGTGGGATGAGCAGGTTCGACCAGCGCGCCGAAGCCGCGGCCGAGCGGCCCGGCGGCAAGGGCCGTGCGTCGCGAGGGGAAATCCGCCGGGTCCGCCAGGCCCTGACGATCAACCACCGTCGCTTCCAGGACGACCTCAGCTCGATCGACGTGCTGCTCAACCTCGCCCCCGGCCAGGCCGCCAACATCGAGAACGGCCCACCCCCGGTCGGCACCTACTCCAACGCCGAGGCGGTCAGGTTCATGGGGCGCGTCGCCGAAGACATCCGGCAGATCCGCACCGCCGTGACCGCCGTCCAGTTCAACGACGGCGATAAGCAGAAGTTCCGCCTGGCCCTCAAGGAAATGGCGAAGGCCTGGGACCTGCGGGCGGAAGCGCTCGGGACCGCCGACAGCGTCGGCGCGCAGGCGATCATCGCGCAGGTGAAGGCGGCCGAACAGCGCGCCGACGCGGCCAAAAAGGGCCTCCTCCGCTACTTCCCGCCGGTCGACTACGAAGCCGAAGAAGAACGCAAGGAACGCGAAGCCGAACAGCAGGCGGAAGAAGGAGCGACCGGATGAGCCCGCCCCGCGAAACCTGGTTCGACCGCCTCTCGGGGCCGCACACGCGACGGCAGAGCCTCAAGGCCGCGGCAGCCGGTGCCGCGGCGGCGGTCGGCGCCGGCCTGCCCTTCGCGGGCAAGATCTCGGAGGCCGAGGCGGCAAGCGCCACCGACTGCCGCCAGGGCTGCGTGTGGATGGCGGGCCAGATCTACGCCCGCGGCCAGCGGCAGAACGCAGCGACCTATTACACCGGGACGATCTTCACCGCCCACGCCCTCGGCCCACTCTTCGGGTCGATCTACTCCGTCTGGCTCCAGGGGAAGCAGCGCGAATTCGCCGACGAACTCTGGATCAACTACCGCCTGAACAAATCGACCTGCGAAAAGCCCTTCTGCCCCGGCTTCAACCCGAAAGCTCCGGGCGGCCCCTGCGACGGTTGCGAACCACCCCTCTTCTGCAACCCCTGCGATCTCGTGCAGAGCGGCTACATCTGCTGCATCTACGAACCCTCCGACTGCCACGGCGACTGCTGCCACGACGCCCCCGGCTGCCCTTAGGCCCCGCGCCGACGCGGCGGGGGCTTCCCCGCCCCCCCGGAACGGATGCGGCCGGGAAGCCGGCGCCCGAGGGAAAGGGATGGGGCCCGAGGACGAGACGCAGCCGCTTTCGAGCTGTCGCCCATAGGGGAACGGGATGCGACCTCGGGCAAGCTGTCGCCCGTAGGGCAAGGGACGCGACCCCTTGAAGCTGCCGCCCGTGGAAGGGCCCCGGCCCCTCGAGCTGCCGCCCGTGGCGGAAAGGGATGCGGCCGTCTCGTCCACGGCCCGGGCAGGCTGTGGCCGTGGCCGAGACGGCCGGGGGTGCGGGGAGCGGGCGGGGGGAAGCACGGAGGGCCCCCGGGAGGGTGCGACGGATCCGACGCCCGAGGGTCACGGATCCGTGATCTCGTCGGGAAGACGTCGGGAACCTCACCCTTCCGCCCGACCCTCCGATTGCTCAAGGACCTCCGTGTCTGGTTTCGGTTGCTCAGCAACCAAAACTCGACGCGCGTCCCACGGACCCCCGATCCCGGCCCCGGGGGCCGGAAGGTGTGACGGATCCGTCACGGAGGAGGGATCTGGTCACGGAGACGTCGGGAAGGTCGCGAGTGTGACGGGACCCTCACCGGACCGGGACCCCGTCACGGAGACGTAGGGAACTCCACGCCTCCTCCCGTGTTGTCCAACGCTCACGGACGCGTTCCGTACTTTGACCATGCCATGGCAGGGTCAAAGTCCGGAACGTGTTCCCGGGCCCTCTTTCCGGGCCCGGAAAGGGACCGAAGGATCCCGAAAGCGTGACGTTCCCGGCGTCTTAGTCACCGATCGGGGCCACGTGTGGCCCCTCCCGCACGGACCCGTCACGGAAGTCCGACCTCGTGACGTCCCTGTGTCTCCCCTCATCCCTGTGTCGTCTTTTTCACGACCCCCTACCGTCCCTGTGCCCGCCTGCCCCGCGACCCCCTCCCGTCCCGGGCGCCTCATGGCGCTCACAGCCTGCCAGGAGCGCCATGAGGCGCCCGGGACCAGCTCGGACGGGTGCGGGGGTCGGGGTCGCGCGGCCACGCGCCCCGCGCGGCACCTCGGACGGGCGGGGCGGCCCGGGTCGCGCCGCCACGCACCCCGCGCGGCCTCAGGTCAATGCAGGAGGGTGATGCAGCAACTCGAACCGCGAATCGATTTGAAGCCACGTGTCAACCCTCGAAGACTTGAATCGAGAAAGCCGCACCAAAGGTCTCGCCGGGGGGAACGAAGGCCGGCTCGGGGCCCGCGGCGACCAGGGCGTTGGTGGGCGCGGTCATCGGCTCGATCGCAACCACGTCGTTGTCGGCGGGCGCGAAGATCTGGGTGAAGGGATAGCCGCTGTCCATTCGCAGCTCGAGCCGCCTGTCCGGCGCGCTCAGGGAGAAGGCGGTGCCTGGCGAGGGCGCGAGGAAGGCATCGTCGTAGGTGCGCCCGCCGAGCGGGCCAGGTTCGATCGCGATCGACTCGCGCTCGCCGGTCGGCAAGCCACGATCATCGAGGACCAGGCGCTCGCGGACGGGCGCGCCCAGGATCCAGTCGGCGCGCGGCACGCCCGGCAGCTGTAGGTAAGGGTGGAAGCCGAAGGAGATCGGCACCGCCACCTCGGCGGTGGCGGTGACGCTGGTCGCGATCTCCAGCGAGCCCTCCACCAGGGTCGCCTCGATCTCCACCCGGTGCGGGAACGGGAACGCGTCAAGCAGGTGCGGGTGGGCGCCGAAGTCGAAGCTCGCGGCGAGCGCGCCACCGCCGTCCAACTCGACCTGGCGCTCCACCCGCCAGCCCGCTGCCCCCGCGAGCAGCCCGTGGATCGGCAGCCCGTTCCCGTCGCGCTTCAGCGGCAGACCGGGAAGGGTGAGGTCGACCTCCCGCCCGGCAACCTCGAAGCGCTCTGCGGAGAGCCGGTTCGCCCACGGATGCAGGAAGGGGATCCCCATCGTCGAGTAGCGCTCGACGTAGGCGCGCAGCCCGCCGCGCTGCCCGAGCAGCTCCTCGCCACGGTGGCGCAACGAACAGCAGATCATCCCCGCCTCGGGCACGAAGACCGCCTCCAGCCCGCCCCGCGCGCCGGCCTCCAGGGTGAGGGCGGCAAATCCCTCCTCGCTCCGTTCGCCGACCATGCCCCGCATCATCACCCAACCGGCGCCGCACTAGCATCCGAGGTCGGGTGGAACTCGGCATCTACACCTTCGCGGAGCTGACCTCGGAGGTCGCGGGCGGCCCCGTGGTCGGCGCCGAGCAGCGCCTCCGCGACCTGATCGAGGAGATTGAGCTGGCCGACCAGGTCGGCCTCGACGTCTTCGGCGTCGGCGAGCACCACCGCCCCGACTTCGCCGTCTCCGCCCCCGCCGTGGCGCTCGCAGCCGCGGCCGAGCGCACCGAGCGCATCCGTCTCACCAGCGCCGTCTCGGTGATCAGCTCCGACGACCCCGTCCGCGTCTTCCAGGACTTCGCCACGCTCGACCTCCTCTCCGGCGGCCGCGCCGAGATCATGGCCGGGCGCGGCTCCTTCGTCGAGCCGTTCCCCCTCTTCGGTTACGACCTCGACCACTACGACGAGCTGTTCGCCGAGAAGCTCGAGCTGCTGCTCGCGGTGCGCGCCTCGACCGAGGTCAGCTGGGACGGGCGGCTGCGCCCGTCGATCGACCGCCGCGGCGTCTACCCGCGCCCGCTGCAGGACCCGCTGCCGGTCTGGGTCGCCGTCGGCGGCTCGCCGGAGTCGGCGATCCGCACCGGCCGCCTCGGCCTGCCGATGGCGCTGGCGATCATCGGCGGGCAGCCCGCTCGCTTCAAGCCGTTCGCCGAGCTGCACGCCGCCGCCGCGGCCGAGGCCGGCGCACCCCGCCCGGAGCTCGGCATCAACTCGCACGGCTTCGTCGCGCCTACGTCACAGGCAGCTGCCGACACGGCGTTCCCGGCCTTCGCCCTGATGATGGACCGGATCGGTCGCGAGCGCGGCTGGCCACCGATGACCCGCGCCGCCTTCGAAGCGAGCCGCAGACTCGAGGGCGCCAACCTCGTCGGCTCGCCCGCCGAGGTCACCGAGAAGATCCTCCACCAGCACCGCATCTTCGGCCACGACCGCTTCCTGATCCAGTTCAGCGTCGGCACCCTCCCCCACGCCGAGGTGATGCGCTCGATCGAGCTCTTCGGCACCGAGGTCGCCCCCGCCGTCCGCCGCGAGCTGAGCTCCGCGCGGGCCTAGGTCGAGCGCAGGCCAAGCTCCTCGCTCGCCGCCAGGTGCCCTTCGTAGGGCAGCACCGCGAAGTACATCAGCGAGGGCAGGAGCGCCGGGAGGTCGTCCACCTGGTTCTTGTTGAGGCGCGCGTAGAGAAGCGATTCGACGCCGCCGACGACGCCGGAGGCGGTAACCGTCGAGAAGGCGGTCCCGGCGGGGAGCAGCTCACGGACCTTGGTGTCGATGCAGGCGGCGAAGTAATCGAGGAGGGCGACGCGGCGCACGGCGGCGTCGGGGGTGGCGGCGCGGGCCTCGACGATCACCATGCGCGCCGCCTCCGGCTCGGCGGCCGTGAAGGTAAGGAGGGCGTCGACGCCGAGCCGGAGGCGGTCGCGCCAGATGTCGCCTCCCCCGTCGGCCGCCGTCGCTATCCGGTCACGAAGGCGTGCGGCACAGGTGTCAAAGGCGGCGAGGAAGCAGTCGTCTTTGTTGGCGAAGTGCTCGTAGAAGGTCGGCCGCGAGACGCCCGCCCGTTCGATCACGTCCTGCACGTTGGTCGAGCGGTACCCGAGCTCGGAGGCTGCCCGCAGCATCCCGACCAACAGGCGCTCGCGCTGGATCGCCCGGACCAGATCGCCAGGCAGCCGGCGCGGCCCCGAGGGGAACCGGCTTTGGCTGTCGGCCAGCATCTCGGCCGCGTCCTGGATCAGGTCCGCCGGCCACTCCTCCCCCAGCGCCGCCAGCAGGAGCTCCCGATTGATCTGATTTCTGTCGGGTGAGACCAAGAAACTGTCGTGTAGGCGTTAGGAGATCCCGACCATGGGTAGCCGAACACCTGATGCGTTCCTAAATGGAACGATCTGTGTTTTTGCACGGTACCAGATGAACCATTGAACGGAGCGTGGATCGGTTGACACTGGATATCCTTGGGCGCATGCTCCCCAACCGACTTCGGGAGCATGCGTGACCGCGACTCGGCCGCGACTTCCCGCCGAGTTCGTCGCCGCCCACAAGCGCCGCCGGATGATCGACGCGATGGCGGAGCTCTGTGCCAAGCAGGGCTACGAGGCGACCAAGATCGCCGACGTCGTCGCCCGCGCCCACGTCGCCCGTAAGACCCTCTACGACAACTTCTCCGGCAAGGAAGACCTCTTCCTCGCCGCCTTCGAACTCACCGTGGCCGAGGCGGAAGCACGGATCGCGGAGGCCTGCGACGCGGCTGGCGCCGAGGACTGGGAAACGCGCACCGCGACCGGCCTGCGCGCCCTGCTCGAGTTCATCGCCGAGCACCCGGCGGAGGCGAAGCTCTGCCTGGTCGAGGCGCCCGCCGCCAGCCCGGCGTCCGCGGCCCGCTACGAGGCGGCGCTCGAAGGCTTCATCGCGCAGCTCCGCGACGCCTTGCCGACCGGTCCCGACCGGCCCGCGACGCTCGAGGAGGCGCTGATCGGCGGCACGGTGTGGATCGTCCAGCGGGAGGTTCGCCGGGACGCCGCCGCCGGCGTCACCGACCTTCTCCCCGAGCTCCTCCAGTTCGTTATTTCTCCGTACCGCGATGTAGGAAAAAGGTGACCGGGAGCCAGGTGCGAATGTGACTTCGCGATGTCACACTCTGACGATCAGATGGATCGCCTGCCGCGTGGCCGTCACGGCTTGTCCCCTGAGTTTGTCGCCCGTAATCAGCGTGAGCGACTGATCTCAGGACTCATCCTCACCCTCGCCGAGGTGGGGTATCAAAAAACCACGGTGTCGATGATCGGGCAGCGGGCGGCAGTGTCGAAGAGTGACTTCTACAAGCACTTCGACAGTAAGGACGACTGCTTCGTCGCCGCCTACGAGCACGCGGTCGATCGCATCCACGCCACGGTGGTGGAGGCTTGCGCAGCGGACCCCACCGCCGCGTGGAGCGCCCGCGTCCAGGCCGCCGTCACCGCCCTGCTGGCCTTCCTCGCCGACGAGCCGCCACTCGCGACGATCGTCCTCGCCGAGGGCCTGCGCGCCGGCCGCGGCATGTACGACCGCTATCAGGCCGCGGTCGAGAGCTTCGTGCCGCTGCTCCGGGACGGCGCGCCCGACCCACCCGACTCCGCCCCGGTCCCGCCCGCGACCGACGAAGCGGTGGTCGGCGGCATCGCCGCGCTGCTCGGCCGGCGGGTGGTCGCCGGCGAGGCGGCGGACCTCACCGGGCTCACCCCCGACGTGGTCGAGTTCGCGCTCGCCCCCCACCTCGGCACCGAGGCGGCGCGGCGAATAACCTCCGCTGGATGAGCGAGGCCCAGAGCGCGAGCGGCGTCTTCCCTTCGCAGGCCCTGGCCGAGGCCATCGAGCGGGAGTGGGTCAGCTCGGGCGAGTACCGGATCCGTCCGGAGGCGATCCAGCCGGCCAGCATCGACCTGCGGCTCGGCGACGAGGCCTGGGCGCTCCGCTGCTCCTTCCTGCCCGATGTCGACTCGACCGTCGAGGAAAAGGTCGAGGGGCTGGCGTTCCAGAAGGTCGACCTCCGCGATGGCGCGGTGCTCGAGCGTGATCGCCCCTACCTGGTGCCGCTGATCGAGCGCCTCGCCCTCCCCCAGGACGTCCGGGCGCGCGCCAACCCGAAGAGCTCCACCGGCCGCCTCGACGTCTTCACCCGCGTGATCACCGACCGCCACAACCGCTTCGACGACATCCGGGCCGGGTACGAGGGGCGCCTCTACCTCGAGGTCGTGCCGCGCTCCTTCGCCGTCCAGGTGCGCACCGGCCTCTCCCTCAACCAGCTCCGCCTGGCCCGCGGTGACGTCCGTCTCGCGGACGCGCGAATCCGTGAGCTGCAGGGCGAGTCGCCGCTCGTCTACCTCGACTCCGACCCGGTGCCCGAGGCCGAGCTGGCGGTGTCCGACGGTCTCTTCCTCAGCCTCGACGTCTCCGGCCCGGCCGACCGTGTGGTCGGCTACCGGGCGAAGAAGAACAGCCTGCCGGTCGACCTCAGCAAGGTGCGCGCCTATCGCTGGAGCGACTACTGGGATCCGGTCTACCCGGAGGCGGGCGGCAAGATCGTGCTCGAGCCGGAGATCTTCTACCTCCTGCTCTCCGCCGAGGGCGTCTCGATCCCACCGCAGATCGCCGCCGAGATGATGGCCTACGACCCGACCGCGGGGGAGCTCCGCACCCACTACGCCGGCTTCTTCGATCCCGGCTTCGGCTACGACCCGGCCGGCGCCCGCCCCGGCAGCCGCGCCGCCCTCGAGGTACGCGCCCGCGACGTCCCCTTCATGGTCGAGCACCGCCAGCCGGTCTGCAAGCTGGGACTGGAGTGGATGGAGTCCCCGGCGGAGCGCCTCTACGGCGCCGACCTCGGCTCGAACTACCAGGGCCAGGTGACGATGCTCTCCAAGCACTTCGAGGAGCAGACCGCCGGGGCCTGACCCCGCCGGGCCTGCCCCGCCGGCTGTTCCTTTTGCCCATCAATCCGGCAAGAGGACAGCTAAGCCGGGGCTGTCTCGTCGTCGAGCTCGCGCAGTCGCCGGCGGATGCGCGCGCGGCGCTCCAGCAGCTCCGTTTCGAGCGCGGCGATCTCGTCGCGGCGGGCGCGCACCAGCTCGAGCTGGCGGCGCGCGTGGTCGTCGAGCGTCTCCATGATCTCCCGGCGCCGGACCGGGTCCTCCACACCTTCGTGCCACTCGCGGCGCATCGCCGCGCGGTTGTCCTCGGCTTCGACCAGGTCCTTCAGGCCGTCGAGCGTGACGCCGAGCAGGTTCTTCAGGCGGATCAGCTCGGTCAGGCGCTCGACGGCGCCGGGCGCGTAGGTGCGGTGGGCGCCGGGCTCGCGCGCGTCGGGCGCCGGGAGGAGGCCGATCTCCTCGTAGTAACGAATCGTCCGGGGCGTGACGCCGGCCAGCTTGGCGACGTCACCGATTCGCAGCGGCGCGCGCTCCTCCTGCCGCTCGGCGCTGCTCACGGCGTCGCCTCGATCTCCTCGGCGATGGCCTCCTCGATCGCCGCCGCGCGCCGCGGCCGGGACGCGCCCTGCTTCTCGCTGGGGCGCAACATCGAGACGCCCGCGCCGAGAACCGAGACCGCGGCGAGGACCCAGAGGGCGGTGTGCATGTTGGCGATAAAGGGGGCGAGTTGGGCGCTGGTGAGGCCCGAGGCGAGCCCGGAGAAGATCTTGAACAGCACGTCGGTCGGCACGGCCGCGGTGATGATCGCGAGGACGAAGGCGATCGAGACGACCGCGCCGGTGTTCTGCAGCATCGTCCGCGCGCCCGCCGCGACACCGCGGCGCTCGGTCGGGACCGCGCCCATCATCGCCGCGGTGTTGGGCGAGTTGAACATCCCCGAGCCGACCCCGACCAGGAAGAGGTAGAGGCCGCCGAGCCAGTAGCCGGTGCCTGCCTGCAGGGTCGTCATCAGGGCGAGGCCGAGCGCGGTGACGAGCATCCCCAGCGCAGCGAGGTATTTCGACCCGTGACGGTCGGCGTAGATCCCGGCGATCGGGGAGGCGATCAGCATCCCGACCGCCATCGGCGCCAGCTTGATCCCCGCCAGGATCGGGTCGTCGCCCTGGGCTCCCTGGTAGTAGAAGACGAAGATGAACATCAGGGCGAACCGCGAGAGCCCGTTGAGGAAGGCGGCAGCGGTGGCCGCGGCGAAGAGGCGGTTGCGAAAGATCGTCAGGTCGAGCATCGGGGCGCTCGAGCGGGCCTCGATCAGGACGAAGAGCGGGAGCAGCACGGCGCCGAGGAGGAGGCCGGCGATCACCAGCGTGTCGTCCCAGCCGGAGATGCCGCCCCGCGAGATCCCGTAGACCAGCCCGGTCAGCCCGACCACGAACGTCAGCGTGCCGGGGATGTCGAGGCCGCGGTGGGCGTCAGGGGTGGCGAGCTCCCGCAGGACCACGGCCGCCCAAAATGCGCCGATCAGCGCCAGGGGAACGTTGAACCAGAAGACCCAGTGCCAGGAGATGGCGACCAGGGCGCCACCGAGGACCGGGCCGATCACCAGGCCGATCGCCGCGACCATCGTGTTGGTCCCCATCGCGAGGCCGAGCTGCTCACGTGGGAAGGCGTCGGTGACGAGCGCCGGCCCGTTGGCGAAGATGAAGGCGCCGCCGATCCCCTGCACGATCCGCCAGAGGATCAGCTGCGTACCGTCGGCGGCGAACCCGGCGCCGAGCGAGGCGCCGCCGAAGATCAGGAAGGCGGCGACGAAGGCGGTCTTGCGGCCGAAGAGGTCGGAGAGGCGACCGGCGGTGAGAACCAGCACGGTCGAGGAGATCATGTAGGCGAGGATTACCCAGACCAAGGTGAGGAGACTGGTGCCGAGCGCCCGCTCGAGGTCCGGCAGGGCGATGATCAGCGTCCCCGAGTTGGTGGCCACGAGCAGCATCCCGAGGCTGGTGCAGGAGAGAGCCCACCACTTGTAGTTGTGGTGGTCGGCGCTGACCCCCGCGCCGCCAAAGCTCTTTCTTACGTTCACGTCAAATACGGTAGCGCATCGTGTCGATATGCGAACATATGTTCGTATGAGGTGGGACGAGCAGCGAGTCGAGAACGACATGAGGCTCCCCGGTGTCGGCGACGGCACCGTTGTCCGCACCTTCGACGCCCCCGAGGCGATGGGCATCAACTTCCATGAGGTCCGCGCCCGCTCCGCCCTCAACCACGTGCCCGGCGAAAGCTTCGGCTTTTCGTGGACGATCAATCCCTACAGAGGTTGCACGCACGCGTGTGTCTTCTGTTTCGCCCGAAAGACGCATGCCTTTCTTGACTTTGACGCCGGGCGGGACTTCGAGCGGGAGATCGTCGTCAAGGTCAACGTGCCGGAGTTGGTGCGGGCGGAGGTGGCGCGGCCGAGCTGGCGGCGGGAGCTCGTGGCGCTGGGGACCAACACGGATCCGTATCAGTGGTGTGAGAGCAAGTACCAGATGCTGCCGGAGATACTCGAGGCGCTACTGGCCGCGGGGACGCCGGTTTCGGTGCTGACCAAGTCGCCTTTGGTGATGCGGGACGTCGAGATCTTCGAACGGTTCAGGCAGGCGGGGCTGCGGGTGTCCGTGAACCTCTCGGTGCCGACGCTCGACGAGAAGGCCTGGCGCCTCACCGAGCCGCACACGCCGAGTCCGAGCGCGCGGCTCGATGCGGTCGCCGAGTTGCGCCGTCGGGGAATCGACTCGGGGGTCCTGATCGCGCCGCTGATGCCGGGGATCAACGACAGCCCCGAGCAGGTCGAGCCGATCGTCTCCCGGGCGAAGGAGGCCGGAGCGACCTTCCTCGGCGGCGTGGCGCTCCACCTGCGCGGTGAGGTGAAGGACGTCTTCTTCGGCTGGCTGCGCGCAAAACGTCCCGACCTCGTCCCCGAATACGAACGCCTTTACGGCAGACGTTCCTACATGCGCCCAGAAGATCGACGAAACACGACCCGCGCACTACGAGGCTGGGGCCGGCAACGAATGCGCAGCAACTACATCGAGGGCGCGCAGAAGACGAGCCGGGAAGGGACGAGGTCACAAACGTTCGCGACACCGCCCGCCGAGCCGAAGCAGAGCACGCTGTTCTAGGGCGCGCGCGGGGACGCCTCTGGAGGGATGGGCCCGAGGAAGCTGTCGCCCGGGGGATGGGGCCCTGGGGCTGGCGCCCGGGACACGATGTGCCGCCCGAGACCGGCGCCCCGGGAAGAGATGGGGCCCTGGGAAACCTGTCGCCCCCGGACGGCCGGGCCCTGGGAGGCTGGTGCCTGCGAGAGGGGATGGGGCCCTGGGAGGCTGGTGCCGGAAGGGGATGGGACCCCTTGAAGCTGTCGCCCGGAAAGCCCCGGCCCCTGAAGCCGGCGCCCGGGAAGGGCCCCGGCGACCTGAAGCTGTCGCCCGCGGGGCGAAGGGATGCGGCCCCCTCGAGCTGTCGCCCATGAGGCGAAAGGGATGCGGCCGTCTCGTCCACGGCCCTGGAAGGCTGTGGCCGTGGCCGAGACGGCCGGGTATGAAGGCGGTGGAGGAAGGCCCGCGTGAGATCCACGGGGGTGCCACGGATCCGTGACGGGACCGTCACGGAGGAGGGACCTGGTCACGGAGACGTCAGGAACCCCAGCCTTCCTCTCGACCCTACCATCGGTCAAGGATCTCCGTGTGAACTTATCGGTGCTCGGCACCCATAAGTCGACGCGCGTCCCATGGGGCCCGGTCCCGGCGTCTCGGGGCCCGGAGCCCGGGGCCCAGGGCCCGAGGTGTGACGGGAGGGTCACCGATCCGGGCCCACGTGACGGAGACCGTGGGAACTCCACGCCTCCTCCCGTGTTGTCCAACGGTCACGGACGCGCTGCGTGGGTTTTCCACCGTATAGGGGGGTCGATACACGCAGCGTGTTCCCGGGCCCTCCTTCCAGGCCTGGGAACGGACCGAAGGTTGCGGAAAGGGTGACCTTCCCGGCACCTTCGTGACCGATCGGGGCCAGGTGTGGCCTCTCCCGCACGGACCCGTCACGGAAGTCCTACCTCGTGCCATCCCTGTCCCGCCTTTTTCACGACCCCTCCAGTCCCTGTGTCTCCCCCCATCCCTGTGTCGTCTTTTTCACGACCCCCTCACGTCCCTGTGCCCGCCTTCCCCACGACCCCCTCCCGTCCCGGGCGCCTCATGGCGCTCACAGCCTGCCAGGAGCGCCATGAGGCGCCCGGGACCATCTC
>JAFDWO010000038.1 GCA_018268415.1 Actinomycetota bacterium
CGTCTCGCCAGCTGCTGGGAGCGCAGGCCGAGCTCGTCGAGCTCGCGGCGGGGGATCTCCCAGCGCTCGGCGATCAGCTCGGCGGAGATGCCCTGGTTGACCAGGTCGTAGCGCTCCAGGAGCTCCTTGGAGAAGGCCGGGCCGCGCTCGGCCATGATCTCGCCCGCCGCGGCGAAGGAGTTTTTCCCCATGTGCTCGACGCCGCCGCCGATCGCCACGTCGTGGACGCCGGAGGCGATCAGGGTGGCGGCGAAAGAGACCGCCTGCTGGGCGGAGCCGCACTGGCGGTCGATCGTGGTCGCCGGGACCTCCTCGGGGAGGCCCGCCTCGAGCCAGGCGTTGCGGCCGATGTTGATCGACTGCTCGCCCCACTGCTGGACGCAGCCGGCGATCACGTCGCCGACCTCGGCGGGGTCGATGCCCGCGCGGGAGATCAGCTCGGCGTAGGTCCGCGCCAGCAGGTTGGAGGGATGGAGGTCGCGGTAGTAGCCCTTCTCCAGGTGGCCGCGACCGACCGGCGTACGGACCGCCTCCACGATCACGACCTCACGCCCACCGAGCCTGCCTTTGCCGTCTGCCATCAGTCGTCCTCCCTGCTCGAAGTTTTGCCGGCCTCAAAATATATGAGGGGTTCCGAAGGACGATATTCCTCCTGATTGACCGGTCGATCAACCGCGCCGCGCCGTCCTGGAAACCTTGATAGGAACCCGCCGATGAGCGACTCGAAGGGGTACGAAAGTCCGGGGATCGCGGGGAGCGGCGCCATCGCCACCGGCCTCGCCGCGGTCTCGACCACTACTGCCGACACCATCCTCCTGGCGCGGTCGGAGGCCTCGGCATGGCGTGCCGAGGAGAAGATCGTCGCCGCCTGCGCGAAGATCGAGGGGGCGGAGCCCTCACGCCTGCGGGTCACCACCGACCCCGCGGACCTGGCCGGCTGTGACGTCGTCGTCGAGGCGATCGTCGAGGAGCTGGACGCCAAGGCAGAGCTGATCGCGACGCTCGACGCGAGCGTGCCGAACGCCGACCTGGCAACCACCACCTCCTCGCTCGGCGTCGGCGACATCGCCGCCAAGGCCGGGGTGCCGCGCCTCTACGGCCTCCACGTCTTCAATCCGGTCCCGCGGATGGCGCTGATCGAGGTCTGCGTCCCGGACGGCGCCGCGACGGCGCGCGAGCGGGCGATGGCCTGGTGCGCGGCACTCGGCAAGACTGCGGTCGAGGTCCCCGACCAGGCGGGCTTCGTCGTCAACCGCCTCCTCTTCCCCTATCTCTTCGACGCCGTGCGGATGGTCGAGCGAACCGGCATGGAGGCGGGCGAGGTCGACACCTGCATGAAGCTCGGTGCCGGCCACCCGATGGGCCCGCTGGCCCTGCTCGACTTCGTCGGCCTCGACGTCGCCGAGGCGATCGGCGACGCCCTCTTTGCCGACTCCGGCGACCCCGCCCACCGACCACCGGGGCTGATCGTCGAGATGATCGGCGAAGAGAAGCTCGGCCGCAAGAGCGGCGCCGGCTTCTACTCCTACGACTAGCCGGCAGGCCGCCTACTCGGCGGCCGTCTTCCCCTTTCCGGATAGATCCCAGATGACGTCGGCCTCCGAGATGTTCTGACGGCGGGCGACGACTTCGACCTCCTCCCAAGGCAGCGCGGCCTCGGGTAGGTCATCCCAACGGGCGAGGTCGAGAGCCTCGATCGAACCTCGGAGCGCCGGGCCGAGATGTTCCTCGGAGCGCAGCAACGCCCTCAACACCTCGAGCTGCTTGTCGGTCAGGCGAACAACCCACATGGGGGCACCTCCAGCTTGAGCGGAACGCGGGTTGCCCAGAGAAATTAGGCGTCCTGACGGACGGAAGAACTGCCCGAGGAGCCGCTGATCCGGACCGCCTCGATGCGGTTGTCGCGCACTGCCTCGACCCGCAGCGTGTAGCCGTCGACGGTGACCGAGTCGCCGCGCTTGGGCAGCCGCCCGAGCTCACCGAAGACATAACCGCCGACCGAGTTGTAGGCCTCGGAGTCGGCCCCGGGCAGGTCGATCCCGGCGTCCTCGAGATCGCCGAGGCTGACGTGGCCGCGCACGAACCAGTCGCCGTTGGTGAGCCGGCGCACCTCGGTCGCGCGCGGGTCGGTCTCGTCCTCGATCTCCCCCACCACCTCCTCGAGGATGTCCTCGACGGTGACGATGCCGACGGTCCGCCCGTACTCGTCGACCACCACCGAGAGCGAGGTCCGCTGTACCTGCAGATCGTGGAGGAGATCGTCGATCGGGCGCGTCTCGGGGACGATCAGGGCATCACGGATCACCGACTCGATCGGCGCCTCCGGCCCCTCGCTCATGTAGATGCGGGCGAGGCTGTTGTTATGGACGACGCCACGGACCCGGTCGGCATTGTCGTCCTCGATCACCACCAGGCGCGTGTGGCCGGAGGTGACACAACGGCGCAACGCCGCCTCGACCGTCTCGTCGGCGTCGACCGTGACCACCGCCGGGATCGGCGTCATCACCTCGCGCGCCTCCTGTTCGTGGAGGTGGAAGACCCCGGCGAGGTGACCCGCCTCGTCGGGATCGAGGCCGCCGTGCTTGGCACCGCGGGCGATGATCAGGCGGAGCTCCTCGGGTGAGGTCTCCTCGACGTCCTCGACGTTGATCCGGGCCACCCGCTGGACGAGGAAGTTGGCGGGCGCGTTGGTCGCGACGATCAGCGGGTGGAGCACGCGGCCGAGGAAGATCAACGGCCCGGTAACGCGGATCAGGACGTTCTCGGCGCGGCCGATGGCGACCATCTTCGGCGACTGCTCACCGAGGATCACGTGCAGGAAGGTGACGATGACGAAGGCGAGCGCGATCGAGATCCCGAGGGCGACGGCGTCGCTGGCGAAGCCGGTGAAGAGGGGCTCGAGCAGCTTGGCGATGGCGGGCTCGCCGAGGAAGCCGATGCCCAGCGAGGCGAGGGTGATCCCGACCTGGCTGGTGGCGACGAACTCGTCGACCCGGTCGAGCTGTTCCAGCGCCCTCCCGGCACCCCGGACCCCGTCGTCGCGCATCTGCTCGAGGCGGGCGCGGCGCGACCGTACGACCGCGAACTCGGCCGCCACGAAGAAGCCGTTGATCGCGATCAACAGCAGCAGGAGGACGAGCAGCAGGATGCTCATCGGCGATGTGACCCGGTACTTCGGGCTGGAACGTCGTCGGCCATTCGGCTTACTCAATATAGCCGGCCGGCCCGCGGATTCCCGCAGAGCCGGCATATTGCGGGCAGAACGATGAAGGTCGCGACGCTCAGCGAGATGCTCGAAGAGGTGGTCCGCCTAGGCGAGGCAACCGGCACAGGCGACCAGGCGCACGAGCTCCGCGGAGAACTGGAGGGTCGCCTGGCGACCGTCCGCGCCGCCGTCTCCGGCGCCACCGTGCCACGGGTCATCGCCCTCGAGCGCCTCTACGAGCCGGTCCGCGTGGCGGGCCGCTGGGTGCCGGAGATGATCGCGATCGCGGGCGGCGAGGACGTCGCCGGAGATCCTGGCCTGGCCCCGGCCGAGGTCTCCTGGGGCGAGCTGGCCGGCCTCCGCCCCGAAATCGTGATCGTCATGGTCGAGGGCTACCTGGAGGACGTCCAGGCCCAGGCGATGGAGGTCTGGGAGCACATCGACTCGCTCGGCGCCTCCCGCGTCTACGCCGTCGCCGCCCAGTCCGGCTTCAGCGACCCCGGCCCACGCCTGATCGATGGCGTCGAGCTGATCGGCCACCTCCTCCACCCCGACCTGATGGACGCCCCGGGGAACACCCCGTTCACCCTGCTGCGCTCGCCGGCCCCCCGCACCGCCCAGGCGTAGCCCGGCCGGGCGGGGCGGCCCCTGAGCGAGCCTCCCGCAGTTTCGTGAGCGGACGGGCGGCCCCCGCCCCGCCTACGCGACGGCCAAGGCGAGGATGAAGCTGAGGACGCCGAGGGCGGCCATCGCGGTGACCTCGACCACGAGGCGGTTGCGACGGCTGAGGCCGCGGCCGTAACGGCCCTGCTCGCCGGCGACGATCAGCAGGCCGCAGAGGATGCCGGCGATGAGGCCACCGACGTGGGCGCCGACGCTGATCCCGCGGTCGGCGAAGGTAAAGACCAGGTTGATCACGATGAGGATCCCGATCTGGCCCGCGATCGCCTCGAGCTGGCGTCCGCGGGCGACGACGAAGGTCGCGCCGAGCACGCCGAAGATCGCCCCCGAGGCGCCGGCACTGAGGCTATCCGGGCTGAACCAGAGCGCGAAGAACGAGCCGGCCAGCAGCGAGACGAAGTAGAGGACCGTGAAGCGCAGCGTGCCGATCGCGGGCTCCAACAGCCGGCCCATGAAGTAGAGGAGCAGCATGTTGAAGCCGATGTGGACGATGCTGACGTGGACGAAGCCGCTGGTGACGATCCGCCACCAGTCGCCTTCCTGGCTCACCGACGGCCCGAACAGGCCGCCCATTTCGTAGATCGTGGTGCCACTGAGGCCGCCGAGCCCGCCACCGCCCTTGGCGATCTCCACCAGGTAGACGATGACGTTGATCGCGATCAGGATCACCGTCGCCGGGAAGCCGCCGAACGAGAGCGCGGCGGGCGTCCCGGTCGGGTTGCGAACCACGCGCGTGCGCTGGTTCATGCACTCCGGACAGCGCATGCCGACCGGCGTCGGGGTCATGCACTCCGGGCAGATCGGGCGTCCACAGGAGGAGCAGGAGACCCCCGTCTCGCGATTCGGATGTCGGTAACAAGTCTGTGCCACGAGCAGAGCAGCCTACAATCGCGACCGATGGAGCCCGCCAGCCCCGCCCGCCTCTACGCGACCGCGGTCGGCGCGCTCCTGATCATCGTCGCGATCGTCGGCTTCTTCTACGGCGCGTCCTTCGGGTCCCCGGGGACGCTCGACCACACCCTCGGCGCCCTGCGCACCAACGGCTGGCTGAACCTCCTCTGGGCGGCACTCGGAGCGCTCGGACTCCTGCTCGCCGGGACCGCCTCCCGCGCCTACGCCCTCGGCGCCGGCACCCTCCTGACCGTCCTCGGCGTCTGGGGTCTCGCCCTCGACCCCACCGCCGCGATCCTCAGCTTCCTCCCCGCCGCCGGGGCCAACGAAGCCATGAACCTCACCTTGGGCCTGCTGGGCCTCCTCGCCTTCGCCGGAACCCCCCGCCACGTCCGGCCCGCCCCCGGCCCCGCCAGATGATCGATCCCCGGGCTTGAGGGCGGAGAGGCCGGCACCGGGCGTCTAAGAAGGGACACGGCCCCTGCAGCGGGCACCCGGGAGGCCTGGGCCTCCTCGAGCCGGCGCCCCAGGGGAGGCCCCGGCCCCCTCAGGCTCCCGCCGGTGGGGGAAAGGGCCCCGCCCCCTCGAGCTGCCGCCCGCAGGGAAAGGGATGCGGCCGTCTCGTCCACGGCCCTGGCAGGCTGTGGCCGTGGCCGAGACGGCCGGGGGTGCGGGGAGCGGCCGGAGGGAAGCACGGAAGGCCCCCGGGAGGGTGCGGGCGAGTGACGCGGATCCCTCACGGGGTCCCACGGACCCCGTGATCCCGGCGTCCGGGGGCCGGGGGTGCCACGGATCCCCCCGATCCCGGCCCCCGGGGGCCGGAGGGTGCCACGGATCCCCTGATCCCGGCCCCGGGGGCCGGAGGGTGCGACCGTTCCGTGACGGGACCGTCACGGAAAGAGGGACCCCGTCACGGAGACGTAGGGAACTCCACGCCTCCTCCCGTGTTGTCCAACGCTCACGGACGCGTTCCGTACTTTGACCCTGCCATGGCAGGGTCAAAGTACGGAACGCGTTTCCGGGCCTTCCTTCCGGGCCCGGGAACGGACCGAAGGTTGCGGAAAGGGTGACGTTCCCGGCGTCTTTGTGACCGATCGGGGTGGGGTGTGGCCTCTCCCGCACGGACCCGTCACGGAAGTCCGACCTCGTGCCGTCCTGTCCCGCCTCTTCACGACCTCCCCCCGTCCCTGCGTCCCCCCTCATCCCTGTGTTGTCTTTTTCACGACCTCCTCCCGTCCCGGGCGCCTCATGGCGCTCACAGCCTGCCAGGAGGGCCATGAGGCGCCCGGGACCATCTCGGACGGGTGCGGGGGCCGGGGTCGGGGGGCAACTCGGACGGCCGGAGCGGCCGGGGTCGCGGCGCCACGCGCCGCCGCACAACACCTCGGACGGCCACAGGGGCCGCGGGCCAAACCGCAGCTCGGACGCCCGCAAACGCCCGGGCCCCCGGCCGTCCCTTGCCGCCCCTAAAACCGGTCCCGAACGCCGGCCGCGAGCCCCTTCAGCCCGCTCGCCTCGTGCTTGCCGCGCCGTCGCAGCTCGAAGAGGACCAGTGCTCCGGTCGCCACCCCTCCGACGCTGACCGCGACCACCGGCCGCACCCAGTTGCGGGGATCGCGGAGGGCCCGCATCTCGGAGTCCGAGAGCTCCTCGGCCCAGTCGGAGAGCTCGGTCGCGGCGGCGGCGGAGAGCGCCGTGAAGGTGTCCTCGATCCGCCCCGACAGCCGCTCCGGCGGCTCGATCGGCCGCAGCACGTCGCCCAGCAGCGCCTCGACGTCCCAGGTCGATTCGCCGTGATCAGCCACCGTCACTCCCTTCCATCTCTTCCTGGAGCTGTTTGATCGCCCGGTGGATGAGGACCTTGGTCGCCCCGTCGGAGCGGCCGAGGGCCCGTGCGATCTCGCGATTGTCCATACCCAGGGCGAAGCGCATGATCAGCGCCTCGCGGCGGTCGTCGGAGAGCGCCTCGAGGTTGGCCATCACCTGGCGCAGCTCCTCTCGCCCGGCGACCAGGTCCTCGGTGTCGTGCCGCGTCGCGATCGGGTCGGCGCTGTCCAGCGGGGTCTGCGGCCGGCGCGAGCGATCGCGGTAGTAGTTCGAGGCAAGGTTGTGGGCGATCCGGATCAGCCACGGCCGCAGCGGTCGACCGGCGGACTCGCGCCGCGCCCGGTCGAAGTGCCGGTAGGCCTGCAGGAAGGCCTGCTCGGTAAGGTCCTCGGCGTCGTGGTGATTCCCCACCCGGTAGTAGGCGTACGAGTAGACGTCGCGCAGGTGGGCCCGGTAGAAGTCCTCGAAGGCACGGTCGAGCTCCGCCTTCTTCGCCGGAGCCAGTTCGGCAGGCTCGACGTTCTCCTCGGGGCCGCTCACCGTGCCAGACTAGAGCCCAGGTCATGCCGCCTGCCTCGCCCGCTCGGCGCTGCGCAGCCCGGCCACCCAGTCCTCGCAGGCGACTTCGCCGCGGATCAACCTCGCCAGACCCTCGAGCGCCTCACCGTGAACGCCGGAGGCGGCGACGGCATCAGCCAACAACGGGGTCGTGTCGAGCCCCTCGGAGGCCTGGCCGATGATCCCCGGGATCTCCTCCGCCGGGGTGCCGGCGCCGAGCAGCTCCCCGGCGCGGCGATTGCGTCCCGTCGGCGCCAGCATCGAGGCGGTCAGGTCGCCGACCCCGGCGAGTCCGGCGAAGGTCTCGGGATCGGCCCCCCGCGCCACCCCGCAGGCGATGCACTCGCGCCAGATCTCGGCGACGGCGATCCCCGCCGCGTTCAGCCCGTGCGGCCCGGCCGCGGCGGCGGCCACGGCAGCCGCGTTCTTGGCGGCGCCCGCCATCTCCACGCCGACCACGTCGGCGGTGCGCTCGCAGACCAGCCCGGCGCGGTTGAAGACCTCGCCGAGCTGGGCGCGGAGATCGGGATCGCCGGAGCCGAGCACCAGCGCCGCCGACCCGGAGACCGCCTCGGCGGCATGGGCCGGACCGCCCAACGAGGCGAGCGCCCGCGCCCGCACCCGTTCGCCGACGTACTCGGATGGCAGCTGTCCCTGCGGCGCGATCAGGCCCTTGGTCAGCAGCAGGATCGAGGAGCGGTCGCCGGCCCGGTCGGCGATCGAGCCGACCGCCGCGGGCAATGATTTGGAGGGGATCGCGAGGACGATGAGGTCGAGGCCGGTGAGCTCGATCGCGCTCGCCGGGCGGACGTCGATCGACTCCGGCAGCGGCACGCCGGGCAGGTAGCGGCGGTTCTCGCCCGCCTCGATCAGGTCCGCCGCGCCGGCGGCGGTGCGCGCGCCGAGCTGCACCTCGAGCCCGCCGCGGGCAAGCAGGACGGCCACCGCCGTCCCCCAACTGCCGGCCCCGATCACGGCCGCGCGCCGCATCGGTGGCAGCCCGCCGAGGTCTTCCCACTGCAGGAGGACGTTCGGCCAGATCCGCGTCGTCACCGTCTCGGCCAGTTGCTGCGAAGGCTCCTCGGAGCGCGGGAAGGTCATTGCGCGTCCACAGCGGACCTTCACCTTGCGCGGCCGGATACGCCAGCCGCGGCGCACCTCTTCGGTGCCGATCACCGCGGTGGGCAGGACCGGCGCGCCGGTCTGCAGGGCCAGGCGGCCGACCCCGCGCTTCGGGTTGGCGAGGCTACCGCTGCGGATCCGGGTCCCCTCGGGGAAGATGCAGAGCGTCCCGCCCCGTTCGACCACCAGGCGCGCCGTCTCCATCGCCTCCGCGTCGGATTCGCCGCGGCGGATCGGGAAGGCGCCGAGCCGCGAGAGGAACCAGGCCTGCAGCGGCTTCTGGAACAGCTCGACCTTGGCGACGTAGTTCATCGGCCGCTTGAACGGCAGGCAGGCGCCGACCACGAAGGGGTCCAGGAAGCTGCGGTGGTTGGCAGCGACGATCAGGCCGCCGTCGACGTTGCGGGCGTACTTGCGACCGGTGCGCGAGAGCCGGAAATAGGCGAGGAAGAAGGGGATGAAGAGCAGCCGGATGACCACGTAGAGCGGCCAGTTGACACTGTGCTTGCGGGTATAGGCGTGCAGCGCCATGAGGCGCTCGTCGGTGATCACGGTGTCGGCTACACGGAGACCGGCGCCCGGTTACGTGGTCGTTCCGCTCAGCTTCCTGGCCCACCTATACCATCCGCCCGATGAAGCCCTGGCGACGGAGGACGGTCAAAGGGCTACTCGCACTCGGCGCCCTGCTCGCCTTCCTCAGCGTCTTCGCGATCTGGGTCGAGCGCCAGGCCCTCGACACCGGCGAGTGGGTCAACACCTCGGGGCGCCTGATCCAGAACTCGCAGATCCGCACGTCGGTCGCCGACTACCTGGTCGAACAGCTCTACGAACACGTCGACGTCGAACGGGAACTCGAAGACATCCTGCCCGGCGACACCAAGGAACTGGCCGGCCCGGCGGCGGGCGGCCTCCGCCAGGTGGCCGGGACGGGGGCGGAAAAAGTGCTGGAAACCGGCACCGCCCAGACGCTCTGGGAAACGGCCAACCGGACCGCCCACGAACAGCTGATGGCGGTACTGGAAAACAAGAAAGAAGCCGTCAGCACCGCCAACGGGGAAGTGAAGCTGAACCTCGGCAGCATGCTGACGAACCTCGCCGGGCAGATCGGGCTGGCCAAGAACCTGGCGGAAAAACTGCCGCCGGACGCAGGCCAGATCACGATCCTCAAGTCGGAAGAGCTGAAGACGGCGCAGAACGTCGTGATCGCGATCAAGGGCCTCGCCCTACTGCTCTCGATCCTCACCTTCCTGGTCTTCGGCCTGGCGATCTACCTCACCCAGGGGACCCGCTGGACGACGGTGCTGTTCAGCGGCGTCGCCCTGATCGTCGCCGGACTCCTGGTGGTGGTGTTGCGCCACGTGCTCGGCGGGGTCATCGTCGACCAGTTGGTGACCCAGCAGAACGTCAAGCCGGCAGCCGAAGCCGCGTGGTCGATCGCCACCTCGTTGATGGTCTCGATCGCGACCACGATCATCATCGTCGGCGCCTTCTTCGCGGCGGCCGGCTGGCTTGCCTCGCCGACCGGCGCGGCGCGCGGCACCCGACGCGTCATCGCGCCGGCCCTCAGCCGGTACCTCCCCTACTGCTACGGAGTCCTCGTCCTGCTCCTCGGCCTCTACCTGCTGACCGCGTCGGGGGTCGGACTGCGGACGTTCCTCACCGCCGTCGTCATCGGCGGGATGGCCGCCGTCGGCCTGCACGAGTTGAGCAAGCAGACCGCCGAGGAGTTCCCCGAGCTGACCTTCGCCGACGTCCTCGCGCCGACGCGCAAGCGACTGGCGACCGCGGTGTCGGACGCGAACCTCGGCGAGCGCGCCTCGAAAATCAAACTGCCCGAGGTGCGTCGGCCGACCGGGAGCGTGGGGATCCCTGACGTGCGCCGACCCGCCGGGGGCCGCGGGCGCGGGCGGCGTGAGTCCTCGGCCCAGGTGATGCGCGAAGAAGACGCCCGGCTGTCGAGCCTCGAACGCGTGGCGACCCTGCACGAAAAAGGGGTCCTCACCGACGAGGAGTTCGCCGCCGAGAAGGCGCGGCTCCTCAACCGCGCTCGGCCCCCCGCGGTCTGAACGAGACCGCCCGCCCCGCCGCGTTCGGCGCCGTCGGGCCGAGGTCTCCCCTACTGTCCCGCCGATGTCGAAGCGTCTCCTCCCGGCCCTGCTCGCGGCGCTCGCGCTCGCCGTCGTCCTCGCCTCCTGCGGCGGTGGCGGCAGCAGCACGATCACCGAGAAGACGGTGATGCGCAAGGCGCGCTCGGCACCCGGGAAGACCTACCTCCCCGATGCGGCCACCGGCCGTCCGCTCGTCAAGCCGACCACCTACCACTTTCCGGGCGACGGCGACCTGACCGCGCAGGGACTCCGCTGGCACGCCTGGGGAGAAGCGAAGGCGACCGCCTTCGGCACGATCGCCGAGCACCCGGCCAACGGTCTCGTCGACACCTTCGCCGGCAGCGTCACCGCCTCCGCGCCGCGCACGTGCAACGGCGCCCGCTACTACACCGAGGTGATGGCGCACCTGCCGCAGCAGGCCGACTACGTGCCGACCGAACCGACGAAGCTGTCGACCCCCTGCGACTGAGGCTGCCGGTTCGAGGCGTCGCCTGAAAGAGTTCCAGGTCTCGTCCAATCCTCAGAAGGAGGCTCGGGCGAGGCTCAGCTTGGCCGCCAAAGCGACCCTGGTCGGCCCGCAGGGGCCGGTCGGCGCGCAGGCCCTGGTCGGCGCGCAGGGGCCGGTCGGGCCGGAGGGGCAAAAGGGGGACCGCGGCCCGCAGGGGCCCGGCGCGATCGCCTTCGAATTCGGACCGACCACGCTCACCGCCCTGGCCAACTCACCTTCGAGGTCAGCCGCGACCTGGTCGACCTGTCGGCCGATGAAAGCCGGCAGCGGCGAAAACCACCCCACGCCGCTCACCTTCAGCAAGGTGAAAGTCGTGATCACGCCAACCTCCTGAAAGTCGTCACCGATCCTCCTCAAAAGTAGAAATCACCGATCACGACGGACTTTTGTTCGGTATTGACACGGTTTAGTGACACATATTCTCCCGGCCGCAATCCGGGCATCCGCTCGAAACCGAAGGGAGAGCGTCACGTGTTCAAGTCCACCAGGAAGGTCCTCGCCGCGGCCGCGGGGGCCGCGCTGATCGTGCTCGTCGTCGTCCTGCTGCCGGCCGCGGCCTCGGCGCAGCGGCGCGACATGGACTGTCCCGACTTCAGCAGCCAGAAGTCGGCCCAGATCTACTTCCTCAAGCACGGCGGCCCCCGCTATGACCCCGACCGCCTCGATGCGGACCACGACGGGATCGCCTGCGAGGACAACCCGGCGCCGTACTTCTACGGCAAGCGCCTGCACTGACGAGGACCACGAGGCCGCCGTCTGGATTCAGCCGACCGGCCCGGTCGGCTGGTCCAGGTGGCGGGTCTCGTTGAAGCTGCGCAGGAGCCAGCGGCCGTCTTCGTGGACGACCAATCGAGAGATCGAACCGTTGTCGGCGTGGATGAACGCGAAGGGGCGGCTGCCGGTGGCCATCGCACAGAGCTGACCGATCACGGCACCGTGCGCGAAGGCGACGGCGACACTACCCGCGGGGACCGAGGCCGCGATCGCCTCGATCGCGCCGCGGAGCCGGCCCCCGAAGTCCTCCAATGGTTCGGCACCGGGGATCACGTCCCACCGTTCCTTCTCGGCGATCTCCGCCACCAAGGGATCGCCTTCGGCGACCTTGATCCGGTACTCCCCACCCTCGAGCTCGCCGAGGAAGATCTCGCGCAGGTCCGGCAGCACGATGGGCTCCATCGCGGCCGCCTCCGCGAGCGGCCGTGCCGTTTCCTGCGTCCGTCGCAGGTTGGAGACGAACATCGCGGCGAAGCGCTCGTCGGCCAGCTCGCGCGCCACCGACCGCGCCTGATCCTTGCCGACCTCCGACAGCATCGGGTCCCCCTGCCCGTCGATCAGCGGAAAGCGCCTGCCCGGCAACGCCGCTTCGGAGGCCCCGTGGCGCACAACGATGACCTCCACCGAGTCGGGCGGCGGCACATAGCGGTGCTGCTCGAACCCGCTCGCTTCGGTCGTCGCTCGGTCGCTCATCGGGCAGGCTGACACTACAGAGGGAGAATCCCGGTCACCGCGTGGGAGCGGGAGGATCCCGCACCTCTTCTTCGCCGGCTTGCTCGCATTCCCGGCGGGATCGATTCCGATCGGCCGGGCGCAGTCGCGCGGCCAGCTCGGTCGCGGCCGCGAAGAAGGCACCGAATTCCTCCGCCGTACGCCCTTGGCGACCACCGTCGAGAGTGCTGAGGATCAGCGAGCGGCCGTCGGCGCCGACCTGCATCGAGCCCCTCTGTGAGGTGTCGCCACGAGGAACGCTCTGGGCCAGCGCCCTCGCCGCGAGCGGCGAGGCCATGACGATCAGGTTCGTCCAACCCATGTCGTCGTAATCGTCGGAGTCGGTGAGGACGAGGAAGGCTTCCTCCCCGCCCGACAGACGGCCCTGCGCGGCGCGCGCGAAGATGCCGGGAAGGAAGGTGTCGAGGTGCGCGGCGCGATATGCGGCGCCGGCGATCGGCTCGAATCCGACCAGGGCAGCATGCTCGCGGAAGAACGCTTCGGCGCCGAGCCCCCAAGCCCGGTCGCCGAGGCGGAGGCCGCTGCGAAAGTGCTTCGCCGCTGCCTTGACGCTCGCCGGTGGGCTCGCGAAGGGGTGCTCGGCGAGGTCGCCCTCCATCGCCGACCAGCGGGTGCCGTCGCCGGGCACTCCGTCGCGATCGCCAGGGCCGCGGATCGCGACGACCCGCGCGAGGATGCGAGCAGCCGCGGCGCAGAGGGCGTCGAGCTCATCCTCGTCGGTGACGTGGCCGGGCACGAAGCAGCAGAGCGCGCCGTCCTGCAGCTCGAACGAGAACCGCGTCGGCGCCTTCTCCGTCAGCCACAGGATCAGGCCCGGGGAGAACAGCTGCCAGACCGACACCTGGTCCTGATCGTGGTCGGTGGAGACGGCGTAGCGCTCGAGGAACAGATCGCTCTCGAGACGGACGGCCTTGTCGTCGAGCTTCACCACCTGGCGATCGGCGTCCGGGTTGGAGCGATCGCGCTCGTCCAGCCCACGGTCGTGACAGAGCACGCGAATCGCATACTCGGTGCTGGCGGGCGCGCCGACGAGGGCGATCGTGAACGGGCTGCGCTCGAGCTCGTTGCGGCCCTCGTAGACGTAGCTCACCAACGCCAGCCACCCATCCCCCGCGCCCTCGGGCAGCTCTCCGCCGGCGAGGCTTGGAACTTCCTGCATGAAGCCGTGCCGCATCAGCTGGGTCGCCTTCGGGAGACCGAAGGAGGCGGCGCGGTGGCGAAGCCGGTGGCGGGCCGCGTAGGCGGCCAGCGTCGGCGTCGAGTTCACCTCCACGGTCCCGGCCCGGCAGCTCGGCGTCGCCCGCTCACGTCTTCCTTCATCCCCGCTCCTTCGCCCGCAGACGCGACCAGTTCAGCCGCTTTCGGCTCTATTTACCGTCCTGAAAGCCCGCCGCCGGGATCGAACCGGCAACCTCCTGATTACAAATCAGGTGCTCTCCCAGGTTGAGCTAGGCGGGCGTGGGGCCGATGATGGCTAGATGGATGTCACTTTTCGCTTTCTCGGCCCGGATGAGGGTGGCGTCCTGACCGAGGCGATAGAAGCAGCTTACGGGACGACGTATGACGTCCGGTGGGTCTACGACCCGGCGGAGGTTTGCGCCCGGCTCGCGGATGGGCGCTACGTGTCCTGCGTGGCGGAGACGGGGGCGGGGGAATTGCTCTGTCACGAGGGGATGAGCCTGGCGGCGGCGGGGGATGCGGTCGCCCACTCGGGCCAGGCTGTGACGCTGGAGGCGGCCCGGGGGCAGCACCTGTTCACGAGGACGAAGCGGGTGCTGATGGACTGGGGGCAGGAGCGGGGGCTGGCGGGGATGTACAGCGAGGCGACCGCCGCCCATCCATATAGCCAGAAGGCGAACATCGAGCTCGGCGCCCACGAGACCGGGTTCCTGCTGGGGTGGATCCCGGCGTCGGTCGAGAACGATGCGGCGGCGGGGTCCGAGCGGCGGCGCAACTCGGCGGCGCTCTTCTACACGAAGCTGAACGACGGTCACGAGCGCCGCGTCTACGCCCCCGAGCGCCACCACGAGATCGTCGGCCAGACCCTCGCCCTGTGCAGGCTCCGCGGCACGCTCGCCCAGCCACCCGCCGAGTGCGAGCTGGCGGAGCACACCGAGCTACATACCGAGGTCGACGCCGACCACAACCTGGCGCTGCTCACGGTGACCGTGCCGGGCGCCGACCTCGAGGAGGTGATCGGCGCCGAGCGCCGCCGCCTCTTCGACGACGTCGACCTCGACGCGATCTACATCGACCTGCCGCTGGTGGAGCCGGCGACCGCCCTCGTCGCCGACCACCTGGAGCGCCTCGGCGTCTCCTACTCGGGGATCTTCCCCAACCCCAAGGCCGACGGCGACGTGCTGCGGATGCAGTCGCTGCACCGGGTCCGAGTCAAGGCCGACGACGTTGCCGTCGCCTCGGACCACGGGCGCGAGCTGCTCGATTACGTGCTGGCCGATCTGGAGCGGCGCGACTAGCCCCTAGACCGCCACCTCCCGCGAGGCGAGGTGCGCGCCAACCTTGCGCTTCACCCGCTGCAGGGCGTTGTCGACGGTCTTCGTGTCGCATTCGAGGCGCTCCGCGATCTGCTCGTAGGAGTGGCCGTCGAGGTAGAGCGACAGCACCCGGCTCTCCAGATCCGACAGGACCCCGGAGACGCCCGAGAGGCAGGAGACGAGGCTCTCCAGCTCTTCGGTGGCGATCACCTGGTTGACCGGATCATGGACGCTCGGCCCGGGCAGGATCTCGTCGAGGGTCGTTTCCGACTCGCCGCTGGCGGCCGGCGTCTGGCTGAACGAGACGTACTGGTTCAGCGGCGTGTGCTTGTTGCGGGTAGCGGTCTTGACCGCGGTGATGATCTGGCGCGTGATGCAGAGCTCGGCGAAGTTGCGGAAGCTCGACTCACGGTCGGAGCGATAATCGCGGATCGCCTTGTAGAGGCCGAGCAGCCCCTCCTGGATCAGGTCGTCCGCCTCCCCCCCGAGGAGGAAGTACGAGGACGCCTTCAGGCGGACGAAACCGCGATACCGGCGCACGATCGCGTCGTAGGCGTCGGTCCGGCCGTCCTTGGCGAGAGCGACGAGGTAGTGATCATCAAGCTCAGCTTGAGGGTTAGCTCTTGCCGTCCTTGCTGCCATGGCGTTGCCGCGGCCCGCCATGGACGGCCGAAATGCCTGCTTAGGCGTCGATAGTGCCACAGATCCTTCTCCTTGCTGAAGGGTCGTGGCGCCACTTACCTCCCCCGAGGCGCCTTACTTATCCGGAAGGCATCCCCTCGACTCAAGCCCTCAAGTCGAGGTTCACCCTTTATTGAGGCGGCAGTTTACGCGCCCGCAGAGTTCTGTCAACCCCAAATTGCGACTTTTTGCAAGCGACCTTGCATTTGCAGGAATCAGGAGCGCTGGCGCACGGACTCGAAGAGGAGCGCGGTGGCGGCCGCCGAGACGTTCAGGGACTCAACCCGGCCCAAGCTGGGCAACGCGATCAGACCATCGCAGCTGGAGGCGACACGGGGGCGCAGCCCCTTCCCCTCCCCGCCGAGGACGAGGACCGTGGCGCCGGTCAGATCCACGCCCCAGGGCGGCGCCGGACCCTCCGCGTCGGCGCCCCAGATCCAGAAACCGGCGTCCTTGGCCGCCGCCAACCAGTCGGCGAGGTTCCTCACGTGGGCGACCTCGAGGTGCTCGACCGCGCCCGCCGAGGTCTTGCAGGCCACCGGGGTCACCATCGCCGCCCGCCGCTCCGGGATCACGACCCCGGCCGCACCCGCCGACTCGGCCGACCGACACACGGCGCCGAGGTTCCGCGGGTCCTGCACCTGGTCGAGCGCCACGATCAGCGCGTCGGGCCTGCGCAGCATCCCCTCCGCGTCGCCGTAGGGATAAGGATCGACCTCGGCCACGACTCCCTGGTGGTCCGGCGACCCGCAGAGCCGCTCCAGCTCCGCCGGGGAGGTCTCCGGCGCCCGCCACACCTTGTGGACGCGCCGCCGCCCCCGTTCGGCCTCGTGGACCGGTTGCACGCCGTAGATGATCTGCGAGGCCATCAGGACTTCGGCACGAGACGCGGCCCGTCGGCGGAGTCACGCACCTCAAAGCCGAGCGCTGCGAGCTCGTCACGAATCTCATCGGCCCGGGCAAAGTCTTTCGCGGCCCGCGCGTCGTCGCGCTCAGCCTTTAGGACTTCGGCGCGGGCGATCAATGTGCTGTTGGCCGGCGGCGAGGCGGACCCTTCGACGACGCTCTTCTCCTCGGTCACCGTGCCGAGCCCGACGAGCTCGAGCATCTCCGCAACCGCCCCGGCCGCGCCCGGCACCTCATCGCGATTCGCTTCACCGACCAACTCGAACATCTCGGCCATCGCCCTCGGCGTATTGAAGTCGTCGGCAAGAGCCTCCTTGAACGCCTCGAGACGGGTGGCCGGGGGGGTCTCTCCAGAACCTCCCGGCTGCTGTTCCGGCGAGACCCCCCCGGCCACCCTGCCCACGGGATGGCCTCTGAAGAAGTTCCGCAGCCGCTCGACCCGCGCCTCCGCTTCTTCCATCGGCAGCTCCCCGAAGGCCAGCGGCTGCCTGTAGTGCCCGGAGATCAGGTACGCGACGACCGCCTCGCGCCCGTAGCGATCGAGTGCCTCGCTCAGCTGGAAGATGTTCCCCTCCGATTTCGACATCTTCTCGCCCCCCGCGTCGACCATCCCGTTGTGCATCCAGACGTGGGCGAAGGGGCGCCCGGCCGACTCCGACTGGGCGATCTCGTTCTCGTGGTGAGGGAAGACGAGGTCGGAGCCGCCGCCGTGGACGGCGAAGGAGGCGCCCAGCTCCTGCTCGGCCATCACCGAGCACTCGATGTGCCAAGCGGGCCGCCCGGGACCCCAAGGCGACTCCCAGGAGGTGTCCTCGCCCTCCTTGGTGGATTTCCAGAGGGCGAAATCGAGGCGCTCCTCCTTCAGGCCCGCGGACCCCGCCTCCTCGCCCTGGTCCATGTCCTCGGGGCGACGGTTCGACAGCCTGCCGTAGCCGGGGAAGCTGCGGACGCGGAAGTAGACATCGCCGCCGGACTCGTAGGCGTGCCCGCCGTCGATCAGCTGGGCGATCAGCTCGATGATCCCGTCCACCGTCTCGGTCGCCTTCGGCTCGGCGTCCGGTCGACCGATGCCGAGGCGATCGGTGTCGGCGACGTAGGCGGCGGTCATCTCCTCGGCAAACTTCGCCGACCCCTCGCCCGCCCGGGCTGCCGCGGCGTAGATCTTGTCGTTGATGTCGGTGACGTTGACGACGAGGCGCGCCTTGTAGCCCTCCGAGCGGAGGAACCGGGCGAAGAGCGAGAAGACGACGAAGGGGCGCGCGTTGCCGATGTGGATGCGGCTGTAGACCGTCGGGCCGCAGGCGTAGATGCCGACCTCATGGTCGGGATCGAGCGTCTGCACCGCCCCGCTCAGCGTGTCCCTGATCCGCACCTCACGCATCGTGCGGGCGAGGTTAACCGGCCGGACGCGTCGAGGCCTAGTAGGTGCGGTAGCCGGCTGGTGACTGCGGCTTCTGGACGCTGCCCCGCAGCCAGGTGGGGCCATCGTCGTCAGCGGCCGCCTGCACCTCGCGCCGGGCCTTGCTGGCGCTGGCGCGGATCTCTTCCTCGGTAGCCGCGCGGGCGCGCTCCTCGCGCCGCTGGGCCTGCTGCTTGATCCGCTCGGACTCCGCCTGCAGTTGCTCCTCGGCGCGGGCGCGAGCGGAGTCTTCAGCCTCGCGCTCGACCTTTTCGACCAGCTTGCGCACGCTCTCCTCGGCTTCACGGCGAACCTCCTCGGTCCCCTCCATGACCCGCTTCTCGATCTCTTTCTCGAGCTCGATCGCGGTGTCGTGGGCGGCCTGGGCAGCGGCCTCCGATTCGGCGGCACGCTGCTCGACCGCGGCGATGCGTTTGTCGGCATCGGCCTGGATCCGCCGGCGGGCCTCCTCGACCCGCCGGTCGATCTCGGTCCGTACGCCGGCCTTCGCGTCCTCGACTTCGCGCTCGGCCGCCGCGAGCTCGCGCTTCGCCCGCGATTCGGCGGCTTCGACCTTGGACTCGGCGTCGGCATCGGCTTCCGAGGCCTTGGCGAGCGTCCGCTCGCGCTCCGCCTGCGAGGTCCGACGCAGCTCCTCGAAGGATCGCTCGGCCCGGTCGCGCCCCGCCTCGGCGGCAGCGAGCTTCGACTCGGCGGCAGCCTGGGCCTCTTTGGCCGCCGTGATCTGCGCCCGCGCCTGCGCGCTCATCTCGCGCAGCGTCTTCATCGCCCGCTCTTTGAGCTCGCCGCGCGCCTTGTCGGCGTTGCCCTCGGCGGCGGCGACGCGCTGCTCGGCGACCTTCACCCACTCGAGGGCCTGTTGCGCGACCGCGTGCATGTCGCGGTTCGCCTCACGGACGGCCTTCAACTGCCTCGCAGGCTCAGTCATGCGGTGGAAGCCTACTGGGCGTCCCGGCTGCTCGCCTCACGAGCTCTCAAGTCCCGCTTCAGCACCTTGCCGGTCGCGTTGCGCGGCAGCTCCTCGAGGAACTCGACCTCGCGCGGGGTCTTGTAGGAGGCGAGGTTCGCCTTCACGTGCGCGGCGAGATCGGCATCGCTCAGCGACACTCCCTCCTCGAGCACCACGAAGGCCTTCAGTCGCTGTCCGAACGTCTCGTCCTCGACGCCGATGATCGCCACCTCGGCGATCCCGTCGAGGTCGGCCAGCAGATCCTCGACCTCGCGCGGGAAGACGTTCTCGCCGCCGGAGACGATCATCTCGTCGTCACGGCCGTCGACGAACAGACGCCCGTCGGGGTCGAAGTGGCCGACGTCGCCGCTGGACAGCAGACCGTCGATCGCCTCTTTGTTGCCGCCGCCCGTGTAGCCCTCCATCTTCATGTCGTTGCCGACGAAGATCCGCCCCACCTCGCCGGGCCCGACGTCCTTGCCGGCCTCGTCGAGGAGGCGCACGGTGGTGCCGCGCGGCGGCCGCCCGGCGGTGCCCGGCGCGGCGCGCAGGTCCGCCGGCGTGGCGATCGTGGCGAAGGAGACCTCGGTCGAGCCGTAGAGGTTGTAGATGTTGTCGCCGAAGCGGTCCATCCACAGGGTCGCCAGCTCCCCCGGGAGCGCCGAGCCCGACAGCGCCGCGATCTTCAGCGACGGCAGCCGGTAGCGGCGCAGCGTCTCGTCCGGCAGACCGAGGATCCGCTGGACCATCACCGGCACCACGGTGAGCACGTCGGCGCGCGTGCGTTCGATCGCCGCCAGCGTCTCCTCCGGGTCGAAGCGGCGCCGCAACACCATCGTCGAGGTGGTCGGCAGCGCGATGACGAAGTGCAGGAAGCCCCAGGAGTGGAAGAGCGGCGCCGCGATCATCATCGTCGAGCCGCGCCGGTACGGGATCATGTCGAGCAGCGAGGCGAGGGTCATCAGCCCGTCCGGGCTGGTCCGCTGGGCTCCCTTCGGCGTCCCGGTGGTACCCGAGGTGAGGATCACGAAGCGGGCCTTGCCGGGCGGCGGCGCGAGGTCGGATGGGTCGCCGGCGCCGATCAGCTGCTCGACCGTCGTCATGCCCGCGGGGGGCGCACCGTCGTGCCAGGCGACGATCCGCCGAACGCTCGGCTCGACGCCCGCCAGCAGATCACCGAACTCTTCGTCGTAGACGAGCGCCTTCGGACCCTCCCGCCGCATCACCTCGACCAGCTGCGGACCGGCGAACATCGTGTTGAGGTAGAGCGCCGAGGCGCCGAGCTTGGCCGCCGCCAAGGTCGTCTCGAGGAAGCCGCGGTGGTTGCGCGCCATCACGCCGATCCCGTCGCCGGGGCCGATGCCGAGCGCCTCGAAGGAGTGGGCGAGCGCGTTGGAGCGTTGGTGCAGCCGGCGCCAGGTCAGCGAGCCGCGTTCGTCGAGGATCGCGATCTCGTGCGGCTGCTCGATCGCGGCGACGGTGACGCCGGTCGCGGGCGACGCGCCCCAACGGAGGAAGGTGGAACCGACCCGCAGGGCCTTGTCGGGACGCATCGGTCCGACGATTCCGGCGCGGTGCAGCACCCGCCCCTCGAAGAGGAGGTCCGAGACGGCCCCGCGCACGTCCGTTTGCCCCGTCCTAGCCATCGATCCGTGAAGACTATTGGCCAGGCGGCCGGCAGGCCATCCCGGTGTCGTACCTAGTCGTCCTCGACCTGGGCGACGGCGATGCAGGCGATGCCCTCACCACGGCCGATCCAGCCCATCCCCTCGTTGGTCGTCGCCTTGATGCTGACCTTTGCCGACGTCACCTCGCCCAGCAGCGCCTCCATCTGCGGCTTGTAGGCGGCGAGCTTCGGCGCCTCACAGATCACCGTCACGTCCACGTTCACGACCCGCCCGACGATCGTGCCGATCGCGGTTCGCAGCAGGTCGATCGAGTCGGCGTCGCGCCAGCGCTCCTCGGCGGGCGGAAAGAGCGTGCCGATGTCGCCGCCCCCCGACGCGCCGAGGATCGCGTCGATCACCGCGTGGGTGACGACGTCGGCATCGGAGTGTCCCTCGAGACCCTGCGGATGGTCGATCTCCACCCCGCCGAGGACGAGCTTGCGCCCGGCGGAGAAGCGATGGGAGTCGTAGCCGATCCCGACCATCGTGAGCCTCAGCCGACCCGCGCGCCGAGCGGCTCGAGCCGCCGGCGACGTCCCTCGAAGACGGCGATCTCCTCCACCCCGAGATCGTCGAGGAGGGCGAGCGCGTCCTCGTAGCGGAAGCCGATCTGCTCGGGGCGGTGGGCGTCGGAAGAGAGCGCGAATGGCACCCCCGCCTCGACCACCAGCTCGGCGAACGCGCGGGCCGGATAGAGCTCACCCACCGGCTTGCGCAGCCCGGCGGTCGAGAGCTCGACCGCCGACCCGCCCTCGATGATCGCTTCGACCGCGGGCTCGTAGAAGCGCCGTAGGTCGCCTTCCGGCAGCGGCCGTTCCCGCCCCCAGACCTTCACCAGGTCCGGGTGGGCGAGGATGTCGAACAGGCCGGAGCGCGCACAGCGCTCGAAGTGGTCGAAGTACCGCGTCCAGATCTCCTCGGGGTCGGCGTCCGCCGCCTCCCAGACGTCGAAGCCGTCGTGGTCGACGGCCGCGTCGCCCTCGCCGATGAAGTGGACCGACCCGACCACGAAATCGAAGTCCCGCGCCTCCAGCATCGCCGCGGTGCGCCCCTCGGCGCCGGGGACGAAATCGCACTCGACGCCGAGCCGCAGCGGGGTCGAGCGGACGAACTCGCAGTACGCGTCGAGATCATCGTTGCCGTTCTCCGTCCACAACGGATGGCGCCAGAGGTCGAGTGCCTGGCGGAAGCGGTAGACGTGCTCGGCGACGCCCAGCTCCTCGATTCCCGCCGCGGCCGCCGCGGCCCGATAGCGCTCGACGTTCTCGGCGGTGAAATAGCGGTCGAAGGTGGTCCCGTCCTCGTCGGGACGCAGGTGAAGGTGGTAGTCGGTGAGCATGGCTGAAGCCTAGACTTCGGCCGCGACGGGCCATCAGCTGGTCGGGTGGGCGGGGCAGGTGGGGGTTCGTCCGGCGGCGGCTCAAGCGCCTGCGGCCGTCCGAGTCACGCGGATCTGCGTCGCGGGTGCCCGGGACGTGAGCCTTTAGTGGGAAGAGGTCACAGGCCCGTGGCGAAGACGCCGAGGACGTCACACCTCCCGCCCGCTCGGGCGCCGGGACCGGGGGTCCCTGGGACGCGCGTCGAGTTTCGGTTGCTATGCAACCGAAACTCGACGCGGAGATCCTTGAGCAATGAGGAGGTCGGGAGGAAGGGTGACGCTCCCGGCGTCTCTCATAACGAGGGTCCCTCTTCCGTGACGGTCCTGTCACGGATCCGTGGGGCGCGTTCGCACTTTGCCGTACCGGTTACGGCAAAGTGCGAACGCCGGGGGGCCCACCATCAACCCATGGCCCGCTCCCCCAACAGCAGCTCGGCGACGCGGAGGTCAAGGGGCGTCGTCACCTTCAGGTTGGCGGCGCCGGGGTCGTGGACCAGGACCTTGCCGCCGGCGGCCTCGATCAGCATCGCCTCGTCGGTGGCCGCGTCACGGGCGTCGTCATCGACCTCGAGCGCGGCGCGCAGCGCGGCCGTGCGGAAGACCTGCGGCGTCTGGGCCGCCCACAGCTCGGTGCGGTCAACGGTCTCCGAAACCTGAGGAATATCTCGCTCGCCTGAGGCCCGAAATTTTCCTCGGACCTTCTTGACCGTGTCGGTGACGGGGGCGGCGGCGATGATCGCGTCCGCATCGGGGTTCGCGACGAGCTCGGCGACCAGGGCATCGAGCAGCGCCGGGGTCAGGAGCGGGCGCGCCGCGTCATGGATCGCCACCAGCTCCGTGTCGACGGCCGTCAACGCGTTGGCGACCGACTCGGCGCGGGTCCGGCCGCCATCGACGGTCACGACGTCCTGGAGGCGGTGCGGGTGACCCGCGGGCACGGCGACGACCACGGCCGCCACCGACCCGCAGGCCAGGCAGGCATCGAGGGACCAGGCGATCATCGGCCGCCCTCCGAGCGGCACGAATGCCTTCGGGCCGCCGGCTCCGAGGCGCTCCCCGGAGCCGGCGGCCGCGATGACGGCGGTCACCTCAGGTTTGGTGCCCTCAGGCAGAGGCGGTGGCGGCGAAGCGCTCCTCCAACAGGCCGTCGAGATATTCCTCGGCGCCGTCCTCGTCCTTGTCCAGGGCGTACATGAACTCCGAGGCGAGGATCTTCTTCGCCCGGGTGTACATCTGCTTCTCGCCGGTGGAAAGGCCCTTTTCCATCTCGCGGATCGCGAGGTTGCGGACGACCTCGGCCAGCTCGAACACGTCGCCGGTCTTGATCTTCTCGCGGTTGTACTTGAAACGCCTGTTCCAGTTTTTCGGCATCTCGGAGACGTCGTCGGTGAGGACGGAGGTGACCTTTTTGATTTCCTCCTCGTCGATCACGCGTCGCAGACCGGCCTTGCCGGCGTTCTCCGTGGGAACCATGACGGTCAGCTCGTTGTGGAGGATTTTGATCGTGAGGTACTCACGCTCGCTACCCATCAGCTCCCGCGTTTCCTTGGTCATGACCAAGCCGGCTCCGTGGTGCGGGTAGACGACCTTGTCGCCCTCCTCGAAGTCACAGACGTACTCGACGTCTTCCTCGAAGACCTCTTCCACGGTGGCCTCATCTAGCTCGGAAATCGGTGGCTCCTTTCGTCTTGCGACGGCGCTTATCGCCGTCAACTCTGTAAGTACCTGTCCACCAGATCGACCTCCTGGAGCCGGCGCAGGCCCTCGCGGATGTCCTTGGCCCGACTGGGGCCGACTCCGTCGACGGCGGCGAGGTCGGCATCGGGGGCCGCGAGGACCTCCTCCAACCCGCCCAGCTCGTGGGTGATCTTCTGAACGACAAGCTTGGGGATCCGCGGCACCCGCCCGAGCACCCGGTAGCCGCGCGGCGAGACCGGGAAGTCGACGGTGTTGATCTTGCGGTCGTAACCGAGCAGCTCGGCGAGCCGCCCGAAGTCGAGGACGTCCTGGTGCGGCAGCCGCGAGAGCGCCTGCAGCATCGACGCCAGGCCCTCCTCGGAGTCCTCCACCGCATAATCACGGAGGAGCGCGGTCTTGTCGGCGGCAACGCCGACCATCGTCTCCTCCAGCTGCATCTCGATCAGGCGCCCCTCCGTGCCGAGCTCGACGATGTAGCGCTCGACCTCGACCGCCATCCGGGTCACCAGCTCGGCCCGCTGCAGCACCGCGAGCGCGTCGTGAAGGACCGTGCCGCCCTCGAACTCGAGCATCGTCAGCCGCGTCGACACCTCGTCGAGCCGCTGCCGGTACTTCTCCAGCGTCGCCAGACCCTGGTTGGCCTTGGCGAGCACCGCGGGGATGTCCTGAAGGATGTACTTGGCGCCCTCGACGTAGAGTGAGACGACCTCGAGGCGCTGCGAGACGGCGATCACCAACGCGTCGGTCTGCTTGGAGACGCGCTCGGCGGTGCGGTGGCGGGTGCCGGTCTCGGCCGACAGGATCGTCGGGTCAGGCATCAGCTGGACGTTGACCCAGGCGATCTTGGTGGACTCCGCGTTGAGGACGATCGCGCCGTCCATCTTCGCCACCTGGTACAGCATCGCGGGCGTGTAGTCGATGTCGAGGCGGATGCCGCCGGAGAGGAGGTGGGAGATCTCATCGAGCTCGCCGACGACGATCAGCCCGCCGGTGCTGGCGTGGAGGATCTGGTCGATGCCCTCGCGGAGCGCACCACCCGGAGCGACAACGTCTAGCGCTCTCAGTAGCCGGGGATCCTGCCGTTCCGACAACTCATGTAGCGCATCCCCTGACAAAGAGGCCATCCACCTAATTATGGCAAAAACGGCTCTGGAATGCGGTTCAGAGGTCTGAGTGCAACGCGGGCCGGCCGGCGAGCCGGCTCCTGGAGCGCTATGCGGCGCCGACCAGGTCGCGCTCGGGGTCGATCCCCCAGCGCCCGCCGACCTCGACCAACTCCGGGCTGAGCGCCCATTGGTCGGGCTTCTCCTCGCCCTCGAAGGTCGGATTGGCGCCCTTCAGCGCCATGCAACCGGTGTTGTCGCCGATCGCCCGGATCGCCGCGACGTCCTCGGCGGAGAGCCGCTCGTCGGCCGGGACCGCGGCCAGCTCGGCGCGCTGGGACTCGACCGTCCGGGCCTCTGGCCCGAGCTCCTGGATCAGGGTCGGCGCAACGCACTCGACCGCCGGGTGGGCGAGGTTCCACTGGCAGGCGAGACCCATCGGGGTCAGCTCGGCGCGCTCGGCGAAGGGGCGCAGGCGGTCGAGCTTCTCGAGGCCCGCCTCGATCCAGCCCGCCGGGCGGAAGGAGCGGTGGTCGGATTTCCCCAGCTCCATGCCGGGGCGCAGGTCGTCCCAGAAGAGGCCGCCGTAATCGACCACGCGGGTGATCACCTTGACGTCGTGGCGGGCCGCCGCGTCAAGGACCAGCTCGCCCGGCCAGGGCTCGAGCGGGTTGAGGATGATCATCGCCCAGTCGAGCCGGTCGCCGAAGCGCTCGAGACAGGAGATCAGGTCGAGCGTGAAGCCGTTGGCGGGACCCGGCGCGACGCCGATCTTCGCCGTCAGGCCGGCGTCCCGGAGCGCCGCCATCCCGTCCCAGACGACCTCCGAGGAGTAGCCGGTGCGGTCGGGATTGTGGAGCAGCAGGAGGTCGAGCCGGGAGGCGCCGAGCCGCTCGAGCTGCGCCTCGGTCGCCATCCGCAGGTAGGAGGCGTACCCGTCAGGGCCGCGCAGGCCCGGGTCGGTGAAGCGCGGGAAGCCCTTCGGCCCGTTGCGCTCACCCTCGTAGAAGTCGTGGCCGACCGCGCCGACCAGCGCGTAGTCGTCCCGGGGGACGCCGGCGAGCGCCCGCCCGAGCATCAGGTCCGCGCCGCCCGCCCCGTAGGCGTCGGCGGTGAGGACCGTGTCGATCCCCTCCCCCGGGCGCAGCAACGCGGCGAGGCGATCTTCCTCGATCGCCTCGCCGAAGTGGAGGAAGCGCCCGCCGCTCCAGGTACCGATCGCGCTGCGGCCGGGTTCCCTCACTTGCCGCCTTCGCTCAGTGCTCGGACTCGGCGTCGCCCGCATCGTCGGCCTCGTGGCCGTGGACGCCGTCGCCCTCGGTTTTGGCACCGACGCCGACCTTCGGGCGCTCCCCCTCGTCGAGCGGCGACTTGTTGCTCGGCGGGATGATCTCCAGCCGCAGCGGCTTGTCTTCCTCGTCGCCGGAGGCGTCGCGGGTGAACATCACGGTCGAACCGGGGGTCATCGGGCCGGCCCGCAGGACTTCGTCGGCGAGCGGGTCCTCGATGTAGCGCTGGATCGCCCGACGCAACGGGCGGGCGCCCATCGACGGGTCCCAGCCTTTGTCGACCAGGTAGTCCTTGACCTCCTCGGTCATATCGAGCTGGAGTTCGTGCTCGGCGACCTGGACGCGGACCCGGTTGATCATCAGGTCGATGATCTCCTTGACCTCCTCCTTCGCCAGCTTGTGGAACACGATGACCTCGTCGATCCGGTTGAGGAACTCGGGACGGAAGACCTTTTTGAGGTCGCCCATGATCCGGTTCTTCATGTCGTCATAGGACATGCCGGTCTCGTCGTCGGAGACGGTGAAGCCGATCGAGGTGTTCTTCGAGATCTCGGCGGCGCCGATGTTCGACGTCATGATCACGATCGCGTTGCGGAAGTCGACCGTGCGGCCCTGGGCGTCCGTAAGGCGCCCGTCCTCGAGGATCTGCAACAGGATGTTGAAGACGTCGGGGTGGGCCTTCTCGATCTCGTCCAGGAGCAGCACCGAGTACGGCTTGCGACGCACGGCCTCGGTCAGCTGACCGCCCTCGTCGTAACCGATGTACCCCGGGGGCGAGCCGACCAGGCGGCTGACGGCGTGCTTCTCCATGTACTCGGACATGTCGATCCGGACCATCGCCTCCTCGTCGCCGAAGAGGAAATCGGCGAGCGTGCGGGCGAGCTCGGTCTTGCCGACCCCGGAGGGGCCGAGGAAGATGAACGAGCCGGCGGGCCGCTTCGGATCCTTGATCCCGGCGCGGGAGCGACGGATCGCTTTCGAGACGGCGGTGATCGCGACCTCCTGGCCGATCACGCGCTTGTGGAGTTCCTCCTCCATGCGGATCAGCTTTTTGGTCTCGGCCTCGGTCAGTTTGAAGACCGGGATGCCGGTCCACATCGAGACGATGTCGGCGATCTCCTCCTCGCCGACGACCGGCCGTTCGCCGTTCTCACCCTCCGCCCACTCGTCTTCGAGCTGGCGCTTGCGGGTGGTCAGCTGGCGCTCCTGATCACGCAGGTTGGCGGCTTTTTCGAACTCCTGCGCCTCGATCGCGGCCTCCTTTTCGCGCCGCGTCGTCTCGATTTCCTCCTCGAGATCGCGGTAGACCGGCGGCGTCGACATCGACTTGATGCGCAGCCGCGAGCCCGCCTCGTCGATCAGGTCGATCGCCTTGTCGGGCAGGAAGCGGTCGGAGATGTAGCGATCGGCGAGTTCGGCCGCCGCTTCCAGCGCTTCGTCGTTGATCGTCACCTTGTGGTGCTGTTCGTAGCGCTCGCGCAGCCCTTCCAGGATGCGGACCGTGTCCTCGGGCGAGGGCTGGTCGACCCGGATCTGGGCGAAGCGTCGCTCCAGGGCCGAGTCGCGCTCGAGGTACTTGCGGTACTCGTCGAGCGTCGTCGCGCCGATCGTCTGCAGCTCACCCCGGGCCAGGGCCGGCTTCAGGATCGAGGCGGCGTCGATCGCCCCCTCGGCGGCACCGGCGCCGACCAGGTTGTGGAGCTCGTCGATGAACAGGATGATGTCGCCCCGCTGGGTGATCTCTTTCATCACCTTCTTGAGGCGCTCCTCGAACTCGCCGCGGTACTTCGAGCCGGCCACCAGGGCAGCCAGGTCGAGGGTGTAGATCTGTTTGTTCTTCAGCAGCTCGGGCACCTCGCCCGAGTTGATCTTCGCGGCGAGGCCCTCGACGACGGCGGTCTTGCCGACGCCCGGCTCACCCAGCAGCACCGGGTTGTTCTTGGTGCGGCGGGAGAGGATCTGCATGATCCGCTCGATCTCGGTTTCGCGACCGATGACCGGGTCGAGCTTGCCCTCCTCGGCGAGGCGAGTCAGGTTGCGCCCGAACTGGTCGAGCAGTTTCGAAGATTTTTTGCCCTCGCCCGAGCCGCCCGAACCGGAGCTGCCCTGACGCCGGCCGCCGGGGCCGGAGAGCATCCGGATGACCTCGTTGCGGATCTTGTCGCTGTCGGCGTCGAAGTCCAGGAGGATGCGGGCGGCGACGCCCTCGTTCTCGCGAACCAGGCCGAGCAGGATGTGCTCGGTGCCGATGTAATTGTGGCCCAGGCTGAGCGCCTCGCGGAGCGCCAGCTCGAGCACCTTCTTGGCGCGCGGGGTAAACGGGATCTGCCCCGAGGTGACCTCCTCGCCGGAGCCGACGATGCGGACGACCTGCGAGCGCACCCTTTCCACGGTGATGTCGAGGGACTCCAGAACGCGGGCGGCAAGGCCCTCCTCCTCGCGGAGGAGTCCGAGCAGGATGTGCTCGGTGCCGATGTAATTGTGCTTGAGCGTCCGCGCCTCCTCCTGCGCAAGGACCACTACCTGACGAGCCCGCTCGGTGAATCGCTCGAACAAATCCAAAACCTCTTCTTGGTCGCACCCGGGAAACCCGGATTGAAGACGGCGACGCCTTGTCCTTCATCGGATGACGCCGTTTCGTCCCCTAACTCTACCGGGCGCGTCAGTCCGGCTTCGTGTGCATCTCGCACGGTAGTAGCGAGCTTTCTGCGGAAAAGCGCATGAAAGTTTGAGGAATTTTCGTTGAGCGGCCGGTTTAGGATTCCGGCGTGTCCCCGCCCGGATCGCTGGAGGCGTTTGCCAAGGCGCACGATCTCCCCTTTCGCGGGGGCGGAACGCTGCCGGAACACGGCAACCTGCTGAGCCGCGGCGGGCGCGTCGAAGGGCTGGTCGAAGGGGAGCTCCCGGGCGGGGTCCAAGGGGCGCTCGCCTACTACACCTACACGTACGAGACGACCGACTCCGACGGGCACTCGGAGACCCACACGCGGCGCTTCACGGTGGTTGTCACCTCGGTGCCGCAGAGCATCGGCTTCATGCCCTCGCTCGGCTTCTCCGGAGCCGATAGCGAGATGAGCGGCACCGGCGGCGGGGTCGGCGAAGTCGTCAAGGTCGACCTCGGTGACGACGCGCGGCTGAAGGGGGCTCGCTGTTATCGCTACGAGGGCGCGAGCGAGATGTGGACGCGCCGGCTGTTCTCCCCCGCCCTCGTCGACTGGCTGGCCCGCTCGGAGCCGGACCTCGGCTTCGAGCTCTTCGACGGTGTCCTCACCACCGGGCGCGACAGCCTGCTGACAAGCGCCGACGCCTTGACCACGCTCTGCGAAGAGGCGGCCCACCTGACCACGCTGATCGCGGCAGAGGCCGACCAGGGCACCGACACCGGGACCGCGGCGGGCAACGCGGCCAAAGACCCGAAGGCGGCCGACCCCCGGATGGAGGCGGCGCTGCACTCGGTGGCGGTCGCGCCCCCCGGGTCGGTCGGCGGCGCCGAGAAGATCTTTCGCGGCCACGTCGCCCGCTCGCCGGGGACGCTCCTCCGCGCCCTCTCCTACGCGGTCGTGATCACGCTGGTGCTGAACATCCCGGGAGCGGCGATCCCGATCGTGCTCGGCGTGGCCGGCGCCTGGGGCATCCTCGCCGCGATCGAGGGGGCGCTGGTGGCGATCTTCACCTTCTTCATCTTCCGCAAGAGCGTGCGCGAATCGGGTCGCAAGTACGCCGCCGAGGCGTTCTGGCGGAGCTACGCGCAGACGCGCGGGATGCGCCTCGAAGAACCGCTGCACTTCTCCGCCACCCATGCCGAGGCGAAGCTGCCGTGGCGCCCCGACCGCGTCCTCGCCGGCCCCCTGCCCGGCGGCGGCGAAGGCTGCTTCTGCGTCTCCGGCGACGGCTCCAAACGGTCCGACCGCGTGGCGGTCGTCACCGGCCCCGCCGGTCCCGTCGCCGAATCGGAGCTGGAGGCCGAACCGCAGGGCCTGACGACGAAAGACCTCGACACCTACCTCGAACAGCTGGCGGGCGAGGCCAGGTCGTTGCAAGCCGGGGCCGGGGCCGGGGCTCGCACCTTGCCGTAACCGGTACGGCAAGGTGCGAAGGCGCCGGGGAGCGTTGCCGGCCGGCGCCCGGGAGGGGACGGGACCCGAGGAAGCTGTCGCCCGCTGAAGGGTTTTGGTCCCCATGGGACCAAAACCCTTCAGCCGTGGGTATCGGAAGGGATGCGGCCCCGGAAACTGTCGCCCATGGCGGGAAGGGTGCGGCCGTCTGGAGCTGTCGCCCGGGCGGGAAGGGATGCGGCCGTCCCGTCCACGGCCCCGGCAGGCCGTGGCCGTGGCCGGGGACGGGGACGGCCGAGGGTGTGGGGAGCAGGCGGCGGGGGCACGGAGGGCCCGCGGGAGGGTGCGACGGATCCCTCACGGGGTCCCACGGATCGGTGACGGGACCGTCACCGAGGTGGGACCCCGTGAGGAAGACCGTGGGAACCCCACGCTTCCTCCCGGATCTCTCCACGGTCGGGGATCTCCGTGGAGGATCGCCGTTGCAGGTCGACGGCAG